>RGVZ01000233.1 GCA_010029825.1 bacterium
CATTCTTTCCCAGCCGCAATGGGCTAGCGCCAGAAGTTTCTGTTCCCACCCGCGGAGGATCCGGGCGCCGCCATTCTTCTGGGCGAACAGCTTGGAATTGATGGCGGTGACGCCGCCAAGACCGTTGAGCATGTGGAGATCGATGGGCTCATCATCACCGCGGTGCCATACCTGTATCGGCAGGTTGCAGCCCATCTCCCGGAGCAGGCGAACACCGATGACGATTCCAGGCCAATAAGGTCCGCCACCGACATAAAGAATCCCGGAGCCCGCGCCTTTGGCGGGTGGCAGCGGCATGGAAATGACATTCCGCAGCGCTTCCAAATGCTTGACGACTTGTTCATGCTGACGCGCCCATTCGGATGGTTTCGGGTTAAGTTCGGGTTCTGGTATCGGATCGACTAGGCCGGGGAACCACATTCAGCCAACCCCCGAGGAATAATCGGGACACCGGGAACAGACGCGCCAGCGGTTTGTCGCCCCGGACAGGACACACTCTCCATGCCGTGAGCAATGATGCCTTGGACCGCATCCGCAAGCGGGCCGCGCTTCAATAAGTTTGCCAATATAAACGCATGGCTTTTTAATAATTGCTTTGATTTGTGCAATTGAATTCATTTTAAATAAATTGGCGTATTCAGGTCGTTTTAAATATAAATGACAGATTCTGCATGAGTCTATTTTTAAATCAAATGAATCATGCCCGCATGGCAACATCATATAGTTTTACTCTGTGATTATTATTTTTACAGTTCCACTACAACAATTACCTCCTAAATAGGATAATATTCCAGCGGAAATTTCAGCATAAAATGGGCTACAAGTAACATTGCTTATTGCATTTGGCAAAACTGTTCCAAATATGCATCCAGCCCCAAACGACGGTTCGTCAGATTGATAATTGTAAATCAATGTCCAAGCCCCAAACGAACATTCAATACGGATGCCACCAGGAAAACCGCAAGTATTTTTGCTTGATTCCCAACCATCGCCGCCTTCAACAGCATAGTGATTTAGTTCAACTGAACCTGCCCAGCAACTGCAATCTCCGGTTGCCGTTATAGTCGCCATAAGTGTATTGGGTAAATTAGCGCAACAGCCGCTACCACAACAATCACATGGCCCAATGTTTGTCGTTGTCATTAGCAGAGAACCCCACCGGGTATGGAGATACTCTGCTTTGTCACCACAATGCTTCCGTTAATACATTGGACATTGGTGACTACTTCAATCGTGAGCGAACCAGAGCCACCACACGCGCTGGATCCACCTGATTGGGTCGAGCCAGAATCAACACCCGAACCGCTGTCCGATCCTGAGTCAATGGAGCCGGACGAGGTGGACCCCAAATCGACAGACCCAGAAGTACCCGGCCCGCTGCCTGAAGCACTGCCGCTACCTACCGACCCGGAACCAGAACCAGCGACTGACCCGGAATCAACACTTGACCCGCTGCCTGCCCCTGAACCCGTGGACCCGGAATTAACACCTGAACCACTACCAGATCCAGAACCAGAACCTGATCCGCTGCCTGACCCCGATCCGCTGACAATAGAAACGCCGGTTTGAACCAAGTAAAGCAGCTTGTCAGGGCTGCTTGATGTGGCGCCCGGTTCAGCCCCGGCAAGCCTTCCAAGATATTTGACATTGATAGAAACTGCATACGAGTTGACTTCGCGTATTAGGCAAACATCGCCGGTGGTGTAGACTTTGGCGTCGTTGTCCCAGAACTTAACAACGCCGGGCCATGTCCCGTCGAGGTTTTGCGCGCCGGTGACCTGGACCACATTCACGGGTGGTGGCGCGGAATAACTTGCACCCGGCGGGCGATAGGGATGATCGAGGCCACCGCCCTCATAGGCGCGGACTACCTTGGCCATGCGCCTGACAGAATCTTCCTCGATCAGGTATCCAGCCATCGGTGTTCCTAGATCGGGGTCGGGAAGGTGTAGGGAAGGAAAACCGTGAACGGTAGCTGCGTCGGCGTGGTGCCGGTTGGCAGCTTGCGCCCGGCGCCGTTAAGCAGGATTGGCTGGCTGGGGCTCAACCCGGATCCCGGGTCTACTGGCTGCCTCTCACCGGCTGCCGTCTTTTCCCTCATGCCCTTATCAACGATCTTTTTTTGCCAGCCTTCACTTCTATAGGCCCATTCCATGGTCCATCGCCAGTAGGCTAGGTTGTTCTCGTAGACAGGGACCGCCGACAGCTTGTTCAGTTTCCATTTACCCGCGGTGCCGGTGTAAGGGCCAACCGTGATGGTGTTGGCGTTGGTCTTGTTCTGCGCCCCAAGCCATGCCAACGACGGGGCCGAAACATCATTCAGCCCGACCGTGACGATGATTTCAACCTTGGGCAGTTCAACCGGCGGAAGGAACGGATCCCCGGCCGAGTTCAAGATGGGGTCGCCATAGGCGTCAAACTCGGACGCCTCCATGTAAGTGTTCTGGACGATGTTGTAGTCTCGCGGGCGCGCTGTTGGTGTGGCAGACCGACTGGCAGGACTGGCTCCCCTCTGCTGGGAATCGATGGCGGGGTTCCCAGTGGCAGGGCTCGCGCTGCCATCCATGGCATAGGAATACTGGCAGCTTATCCGCCATAGGGCCGGGTCGCCCTGATCCTGCGCAACATTGATCGATGTGCAATAGGCATAAGGGTCTTCTGGATGTGATGAATACAGTAGCGGCAAGCCAGGGTGCGATCCCGCAAAATATGCCCCATCTGTCGGGCTGGTTGTCCAAACCAAAAACACCCGCGTGTATGTGCGTGAAAACTTGCCGTCAACGCCCGCTTGGCGCCCCTCATGGACTTCAGTAATGCCGGCGTATGCCACAACTTTCTCCTAGCCAGTGAACGCGGCCACTCCGGGCCGGTTGTTCTTGATTGCGTTGATCATTTCCTGCTGGTTGCGCAGGTCTAGTTGCTTGAGACGGTTGGCCTCATCTAGCGCGGCCTTCATTGCTTCCTGAACATTGACCGCGGGCTCCATGCCGAACTTGTTACGCAGCGAATCTTCAACCGCTGCCGCGGTGCCCACATCCGATCGCGGCGCTTTCCACTGCTCCGAATTGGGCTGAATCGCCTTGAGGAAATTGGCACCTGCCGCCGCTAGGCGCTGGTTGACGGCATCTTGTGCCGCGGTCAGCTTGTCGCCCTTGAGGCCGGCCAGCTTAGCCTCCGCCATGACATTTTCCGCGACCTTAAGTTCGTTCTCAAACACCTGAAGCGGTGTGACGCCCGACTTCACCGACTGGATGAACATGTCAACAGACTTGGCCGCCTCTTCCATCTTGGCCGGAAGGTCGTTTGCCTTGCGGTTTTTCCGCATGTCGGCAATGCGATCTTGAAATTCAATATTGTTCCTAAGGTCGTTGAAGAAATCTGTGACTTTTCCGCGTTCACCAACCCGAACCGCTTCTAGCTCCCCAGGGTTAAACCTGTTGTTGAATTTCCGATCATTCTCCCTGATCAGCCGATCCGTTTTTCCTGTCAACGCTCCGGTGTACCCCTCGCGCAATGCGATCCTAATATTGGAAAAAACATGCTCCAGATAGGACATGGCGTCTTCAATCGCAAATTTAAAATCAAGCGCCCCTTTGGCGATCGTCTCGGCGATGTTCACCGAGATGTCGCGAACGGTGCGGAAAACCGTCTCCAGCCGGTTGCCGTTTTCCTTGGGGTCAATCATGGGCCCGAACATGTCCGCAATTTGCTTGACGATCTTGAGCACGGCATCAAACGCGCCTCGCGCCCCGGCGACGATCGCCGCAAAATCAAACGCCTTGAAGAACGATTCCGCAATAGACCGGGTCATCTCCTCCATCGCCACCTTGGCCCGCATGAGTTGGCCCTGAAGGGTCCCTTCCATGCGCTGCTGCGCCTCCAGCACGGCTGGGGATTGCGCCGCGTCCTTCATCGCCCGGGCTGCCTGACTGGCCAAGATCGTCTGATCCTTGACCGCGGCCATCGCCTCCGCCGCGGACACCGCTTGCCCGCTGGTCCTGGCCAATTGGTCCGCCAGTGCCTGATACACCGGCAAGCCCTTGGCCTCCAATTCGTCGATGGTCTGGGTGGTGGCCATCGTCTGGCCCATCAGCGACTTGTAGGCGCCCGTCAGGAACGCCATGCCACCAGTCCCAAGGGCCTCCGCGGCCCGGGAGAACTGGTTGATGGTCCCGGTGGAGGCATCCGCGGAGAACCCCGCTTCCTGAAGATCTGAAAACGACTTGGCCAATTCACCGAATGAAATACCCGACTGCATGGAGATGATGCGGAGATACTTCATCGAGGTCTGCGCCTTGTCCCAGCCACCGGCCAGCAGGGAGGCGCGCGCGGTCAAGGATTCCATCTGCGAACCCAGTTCGACGAACCCGGACACCAGCGAGTAGATACTCTTGACCGCGGTAACGGCAAGGAAACCGCCCGCGGCGATCTCCGTGAAGAATCCGCCGCCTCCACCGCCACCGGAAACTTTCTTACTGGTCTCCTCCGCCTTCTTGCCGGTGGCGTCCAGGGATTCCGAGATTTTCTTGAGGTACTGCTCCATCCGGGCCATGCCGGAGATGGCGCCTTGGCCATCAAAACCGATCTGGACATTAACCCGGCTTAGGCTGGCCATCCACAGGTCTCCCACCCAGCGCGACCAGCCGTTGACGGATCCGGTCCATCGCCTGTTCCTCGGTCTCAGGCTCTTTCTCGCCCCCGCCGTAGTCCGGCAGGAAATCTCCCAGCCTCGCCTCCTTGCACCACGGCGCCGCCGCGCAGCCGACCCCATCCGCTGGCCCAGCTCGCCAACAGTCATCCCCAGCGTCGCCGCCAGGGCAAACATCACTCGGCGGATGGGGTTTTGTCGGAGTTTTTTTCCAGATCCTCGACATCGCTGGGCCCGATGCGGTTCAGCTTGCAGGCTGCGTCAAACAAACGGTCAACACCCGCCACCGGCAGGGAGGCGATGGTGTCTATCTGGTTGTCCTGGAATGCCCTGACTCCGGACTCATCACACACGGTCAGCACCAGGAACCGCGCCCGGAAGTTCTGATACAGTTTGGCACTGCCGCGGTTGAGAGCCTGTTGCCCCTCGAACTTGTCACGCTCACCGGCCAGCAACTCGCGAACATGAATGTCCATGTTCCATTCAGGGACATGGACCTTCTCCACCCGAGGTTTTCCTGCCGCCGCGACAATCTGTTCCGCCAACCCCATATCATCCCCCTCCTATCGACAAAATCAGTTTGTAACCCGCAATGTGACCGTGTAACGGATCGGATCGGTGCCATCACGGGTTGATCCGCCGTCCTCGATGCTTTCGATGTAACCGGTGTAGGTGCAGATCGCCGTGGTATTGTCGAACGACCCGGGGTAGTTCACCTTGATCGTCACCTTCTGGTTGCTGGACCACTTGGTTTCCAGCGTTGTGCGCTGGTTTGTGGCGATGGTGTCATCCGTCAGATGGAACACAAAAGCGACAGTACCAAGCGCCTTCTTGTCAATGGGCTTGAATTTTTCTTCGGTATCGCCAAGGCCATCAATCCGCGCCATGGGCTTGGAGCGGGTGTTGCCGTTGACATCAACGAGATCGGTGAGAGTGGTGGCGCTCCCGGACGGTTCGTCCTTGATGGTCGCCGTGGTGCCCTGAGGAAATACCGGATCAGGCATGTTTAAGACTCCTTGAATGTGCCAATGAGATCCACATCAACCGTGCGAACCGCTTCATCGCTGCCATCACCAAGGACTTCAGCGGATCCGGTTTCGTCCTCTATATTCCACTGAAATATAGTGGCGGTGCCGACCGATTGCCGGCCCGGCGATGTCCTGATCCGGTCGCCCAGCCATTTGGCCGCGACTTGCGCCTCCGACCGGCTCATGCTGCATACGGTGAACTGGACGCGCTCCGTCTGCGCCGTTGTGGTGCCGTTGAGCAAGCCCACCGCCGTACGGGAAACCCCGGTGTAAACCACATAGGGCATCGTCGTACCAACAGGGGCGATGTCGGGGTGAATGCCTCCGGGGATCGCCGCGGCATAGCCTGTCTG
>RGVZ01000234.1 GCA_010029825.1 bacterium
TGTTTGGTGGCAGTTAGAACGGACTTTTAATGAGCCCGGCCCGTATGTATTCCAGCTGCAGCTCGGCAAAACCGGACTGCGTGACGCCGCTGATTGGGTAAATATCGGCCCGCCAGTCGTAAACGGCTACATGGCCTACGATCCGGCGTGGCGCGAATCCGGCTACGACCTGCTCGACCACTATCGCGTCGTCCTGACTACGCCGACCAATGTTTACGTCTCGCAGGCAGCCAACTGCTACGGCGACATTCCCGAACGCGACTGGCTGCTTGCGCGCGAAATCATCCGCAAAGAACAGCTGCGGTTTAAATACGTTGCGGTGCCCGGCTACCTGTTAAAGCCGTTTCGTTTTGGCAAACCCTGCACCCGTTGCCGTGATCAGTTAACACAAGAAGTGCTCGACTCGGACTGCCCGGTCTGTAACGGCACAGGCTTCGAAGTTGGCTATCATCCGCCGCTTTCGATGCAGTGCTGGGATCTGTCGACCCAGACGATTCAAGAAGGTGTCGACGCGCAGTTAAAAGGCATCACCCGCGAAAATCCGTATATCACAGCGCGTGTCATTGGTTTCCCGGCCATTAACAAAAACGATATCTGGGTGAACGGCTCAAGCGACGAGCGCTGGCTGGTTGAAACAATCCAAATCGCCGCGGCTATCCGTAATGTGCCGCTTGTATACCAGATCCAGATGGGCCTGCTGCCGTTCAGCAATACAGCGTACGCTATCGAGGTTGGCGGCGAACCGGCAGAGCGCGTCGGGCCAACGTTGCCGATCGAGGGCTGCGGCGCCGTGCCGGTTGATCAAAATTACAACGGAAACGACCGTTTTGCTTACAGAGACGCCAGCGGCTGCCCTATTCACGGCGCTATGGTTCATGTTTACACCAAAGCGGTTTTTGATGTAACTGGATTAGATACGCCGCAAAATTTAGCGCTAGGCGTAACATCAACCACAGCAAATGGGCGCTGGGCGCAATCTATCGCGCTGGACCCGGGCGAATACGCAATCGTGTATCACAAACTTGGCGAATACGGGCCCGACGTCGATTTTGTTAATGTTGTTGCCGTAAATCAGCCGCAACTTTTAACAACAAAACCAGCCGTCGCTACCGCGCCGTCAAAGCCAGAGCGCCCTGACAGTTTTTGGGACATCTAAATGACCCGCAAAAAAAATCCAGCTGAGCCCGCGCTGGACAAAATAAACATACGACTTGGTAAGATCAGGCTGCTAGAAAAAATAAAAATCGGCGCCCCCAATAAAAAGGACGGCCTCAGTGAGTACCTGCGACGAACCAAATCCGCCGGAAATTGAAGCTCAATTTCCGGCCGGCAGCAAACCCGAGAACAGGGTCGATAAAGTTAGTTCACTTTGTTCGTACGGCATGCGTCCGCACGTCATGACCGGATTACTGCGCCAACTATTAATAGGGCACTTTTCTGACCCCGAAAATATCGAAGAACCTCGTATCCGCCGCCACGTGGAAACACTCGGCGCTTGGCGTCCATCTGACGCTGGCGACAACAAGGGCGGTATTTTGATAGAAAGTATTACTCGGTGGTCGCCCAATACCGCCGATAAGCGGCCAGCCGTGTTGATAAAAAGAAACGGTTGGAAATGGCAGAAACAGACTATTGGTGACATTGTAAGTGAAAACCTCTATACTGGATCTGTAAGTTACGCCGGCATGTGGGAAGGCAGTCATACGCTGTACTGCCTTAGTTCCGCCGGCGCAGAAACCGAATTTCTTGCGACTGAGGTGATCAAGTTTTTAATTAACTTCTCACCCCTGATTCGCGAGCAGATGGATTTGTTCCGTTTTTACGTCGCCGAAGTAGGCGGCATAGGAGAAGTTCAAGAGGTCGTTCAGGGATATGCCGTCCCTGTGACTGTTGCATACGTTGCCGAGGAAGTTTGGTCGCTCCAGCCGTATGCGCCGCGCCTAAAGCGGATTGTCTTCAAGGCTTCGGATTTATTGTCTTGTTAAGAATTTTACGGTAGGGTGTTTTTTTGCAAATCCGTAGTTGTGTATACTACGACCTGAACGCCATACCGCACACACGTAAATTTTAGGCACGGAGGCCGAGACGTATGTCGAGCTACGTAAAACCACAAGTTCTCGTTTTCCAAGAGTTCCGTATCGTCCCCACGGAGATCACGGAACCGCTGCGCGCCCACATCGCTGGCCCGCATGCTGTTCTTCACCGCTATAGTGTTGCTGATGAAAAGAAGCACTGCCTGCTTGGTCAGTATGATCGCCTGAGCGACACATGCTACCCGTGGCCGCAGCGTCTTCCCGGCTCGGTTGTCGACCTGCCTTACGTTAAGGTCTACGTCGACGACGCGATGCTTCAGTACTACGTCCACAACATGGGCGAGGGTGACACGACGATCACCGCTGTTCCCGGCAAGACCAACTGGATTCAGTCGAGCACGCTGTCGTTCAAGTCGAACGGCGCTGCCTACCCGCGTTCGAGTGCGTTCCTCGATCGCGACGTGCAGCTTGGCGACGTTGTTCAGCTGCGCACAGTAAGCGCTGACAACGACTGCTTAGAGACTGTTCTTGAAACGTACGTCACCGGGTTTGCCAGCGACCTTGTTCCGTCGCGCATCCTGCCGGCCACGGCGGACGTTAACAATCAAGACAGCTACACAGCTACAAGCACAAACGGTGTGGACGTAACGGTCACCCAGATCGAAGGCGTTGATAACGCCGTCTCGGTCACGGTGCTGACAGCCGAAGACGAAGGCGCCAACGATTACGACGGCCTCGTCGACGGCTACGTTGAAGAAGAGTACGTTGTCGAAGTTATCAAGAGCACGATTTCGGGCTGCAACGCCGCCCGCCTGCGTGTCACTTCGGCCAGCGGTACCGACGATCAGGCTGAGATCCAGCCGAACGATTTTGGCGACAACGACGGCGTGACGTTCATCGGCACGCGCGGCTTGTCGGTTCGTTTCACCACGACGGGCAACGACAACTTCGTCGTTGGTCAGAAGTGGAAATTCGACATCCACCAGACCTACGAAAAGGTCAAGGCGGTGTCGGAAGCGGACGGCCCCTATCAGACCGAAGAGTCGGTGAACGGTGTCAACGGCGCTGTTGACATTCTCGCCAAGTACGTCGGCGCGAAGAACGACACCTACGTCGTCGAGTGCACCAAGGGTGGTACATGGGACCAGCTCCCTGAGATCACTGTGCGCACGGTGAAGGGTCTCGACTTCTCTGGCCCGACAGAAGTTACTGGCGACGGCGTTGGTCTGAACGCTGTTGGCGTGGCTATCGGCACCAACGGCGTGAAGGTTCGCTTTGTCGGCACGTCCGGCGACAACCCTGACGCTGTTGTCGGTCTGCGCAAAGGCGACAAGTGGTACATCACTGTGAATTCGAGCAAGGCTGGTCCGGTGCGCAAGCTCATCCTGCGCGACGACCTCCCGACCTCGCTGCTCACACAAGACGGCGCCCCGGTCGACAAGGTCGGTCCGGTTAGCATCACCAACGCGGGCGCTGGCTACAGCGCGCCGCCGACTGTGACGTTCTCGGCCCCGACTGGCAACCTCGTGCAGGCCACGACAGCGACGGGTGTTGCTGTTCTCGGCACTGGCGAAAACGCCGACAAGGTTGTGGCCATCACTGTGACCAACCGCGGCGCTGGTTATACATCGGCTCCGACGGTCACAATCGCGGGCCCGGGCGGTGAAGTTGGCACACAGGCAACTGCCACGTGCCAACTGATCAGCGGCGAGGACATGGACCTCAAGCTGTTCATTAAGGACGACATCCAGATCTCGAAGAATCGGATCGGTTTCGCCCCGATGACCAACTTCTGGTACGAAGACACGCAGCTCTGCGTCCAAGAAGGCATCGTCGCTTACCACCCCGAGTGGACAAGCGCCGGCGCTGAGCAGCCGCTGCCCGTCATGTCCGGCAAGGTGTACGTCGAGTATCGCGAGTGGCTGTCTGAGCTGGCCGATGAGGTTAACTCGATCAGCGACGTTGCCGACCTCGACAACATCAAGGGCCAGCTTGACCCCGATAATCCGCTGAAGTGGGGCGTCTACAAGGCGCTTAGCAACAGCAACGGTACAGTCGTTAAGTACACAGCCGTCGCCGACCCCGAAAAGTATGACGAGGAAGGCCGCCCGCTGGGCCCGGACCTCGACAAGTGGGTTCAGGTTCTTGAGCGCATCAAGGGCCGCGACGACATGTACAACCTCGTCCCGATGACGTTTGACCGCAGGATTCAAAACCTGTGGGCTGCGCATGTCGGCGCCGAGTCGAACGAGTACGCCAACAACTGGAAGGCCGCGTTCTTCGCCCTCAAAGCGCAGCCGCGAGCCAAGGTTGTCGGCGAAGGCGTGCCCGTGCAGGGTGTGCTTGGTGAAGAAGTCACTGAGCCCGTGCTGGCCACCCTTGCGGACGACCCGAACGCGACAAACACGCAGTACACGAAGCTCACGGTCACGTCGGGCAACGGATACTTTATCACCAACGATGTGCGCCCCGGCGACATCGTGCGTTACAACTACTCGGTCGACGGCTTCGGCGAGGAGCAGTACGAAGAGTACGTTGTGGATCAGGTTGTCTCTGAGTCAACGCTGTTGCTCTACTCGGGCGGCGATTACGCTGTCACAGTTCCGCAGCGCGTTGAGATCTGGCACAACCGCGATCGTAACGAGGTTGTCGAAGACGTCGCTCAACAGGCCGGTTCGCTCTCGAACCGTCGTGTGTGCGCCGTGTGGCCCGATCAGGTCGGCGAAGCTGGCACCGTGCAGCCGGGTTACTACCTTGCTGCGGCGCTGGCTGGTCTGGTGAGCGGCGTTGTGCCCCACCAGCCGCTGACGAACGTCGAGGTCGCGGGTTTCGACGACTTTACACGTTCTTACAAGTACCTCAACGAGACACAGCTGAACCGACTTGCGGAAGCTGGTGTGTGGGTTGTGACAGAAGATCGTGATGGCACACCGCACACGCGGCACGCCCTCACGACCGATAACCTCGATCTGAACCGTCGCGAGGAAATGATCCGTCGTAACGTCGACAGCATGTCGTACCTGTTCTATCGCCGTCTGAAGCCGTTCATCGGCCGCACGAACGCGCAACCGGGCATGGTACGTCGGCTGGAGTACGAAGTCCGCACGATCATCGACTTCCTCAAGGCTAACGGTAACACAGAGGAACTGGGTTCGCAGCTCATCGACGGAACGATCCGTACGCTGCAGATCCACCCCCTGTTAAAGGATCGGATCGAAATCGTGCTCGATCTTACTGTCCCGGCGCCGCTCAATAACATTGAGCTGCACTTAGTGGTCTAATTGTGGTTAACAACGGTAAGAACACACACAACAAAGGTTAGGTGATCTATGGCGTTTAATTTCGGAACTGAGCAGCAGCACAAGGGTTCTTTCCGCGCGGAAGACCTCAAGTTTACCCTAGGCGGTAAGGACGCTGTGCTGGTGCAGCAGGTTCAATTCACGTTGAACCGGACAGTAAATATGTTGTACGAGGTCGGCTCGAACAACGTGTACTACGTTGGTAACCGTCGTCAGGGCCAGTGCCAGATGAGCCGCGTCGTCGGTGGTAACTCGCAGATGGTTCAGCTTGTTAAGGACTACGGGGACATGTGTAACCCGAAGGAATTAACACTCGACGCCACCGGTAACGGCGGCGGCAAGTGCGCGCAGGCCAAGCGTAAGTACATCCTGAAGAACGCGACCCTCACGTCGATTGGCGCGAGCGTCACGGCTCAGGACATCGTTCTGACCGAGAATCTTTCGTTTATCTTCGCCGATCTTGACGATCAGTGATCTTAAACGTGTCGGCAATTAAGTAAGCGGCGGTTGCGCAAAACGCAGCCGCCGCTTATGGTATTAGGCTGTAAAGCCTTGGGCATTTTGCCCGTAACCTCACCAATTTGGTGGCAAAATAAAATGGGCGTTACCCCGCCGGGTAAACCGGTCACTAATAGTCCGCAAACAGGTCAGCAGCACTCGTTCGATCAAGCTCAGGCCGCCAGATTAGTT
>RGVZ01000235.1 GCA_010029825.1 bacterium
AATCACGCGCTGTCCCTGGCCGCGCGAATCCATCAGCAGCATGCCTGGCCGGACGGCTGATGCGCGGACCGTGCCGCCGCCTGCCAGCGCCAGCGGCGTGGTGCCGTGAAAACACGGCACTGAGCTGTACGTGTACACTCCGAGACGGTCGCGTAGCACACTCACTATACCAATACGCGCTCCGTCGGCGGATACGGACACCCAGTTATTGGATAACGATATGAGAATTCCAAACGATTCTTCCGGCGTACCATCGGATGGCCGCGCGTAGCTGAGTGGGTACGTGATGGACCGGAAGGACTCCCACACTCCGCCTGTCAAACGATATACGTCTATCCGCCCTGGCAGGGTTGCAGCAACAGTGTTGCCGTCGGCCGATAGGTGAAGCTGACCTACCCATTCGTCGGAATTCTCGTCGGAATTCTCGCCGGAGAATCCCAGAATCATTGTCCCGAGTGTCAGATCGGCCGCGTTTTCTGTGAAAGTGACAGATACGCCCCCAGTGTTAATATTGTACGACTTCATAACTGCAGCACCAAACCCATCATTGACAACATACACAAGTTGAGTCGCAGTCAGTCTGGGCATGAACGAGGCATTGAACGTAAATTGCAGGCTCCAATCTGCACTGTCCCATGTGTATAGGTATGTTGATTCTTGGGTAGAGTTAGTGAGCAGCACGTAAAGCTCATCGCCTAATCTTGCGAAACCTAGCGCACGATAGAATATGGTATGGTCTTCATATTCTATACTTGGGAAATCGGATCCGCGTATCACCCACTGGTTGGTTTCCCAAGCATAGACACGTGCGTACATCTCAAGTCCAACATCGGCGATATACACGGATAACATAAGCTCGTCTGGCGCGATTGCAACCGATGCAAGAAATAAAGTACCCTCGGGATCAGGATCTGCCACCCGAACCTCGGAATGCCTTGTCCAGCTGCCAGCCGTACGCTGGTAGACTGTTACAAGTGAGTCGACCACGGTAACCAGTGTCTGCCCGTCCAAGGAAAACACTACTTGATTCCCGATTGGACGCTGCAAGGTTCCGGTAATAGTTTGGGCAAGGTCCCATGATCCAGCCACGTACGTGTAAATTTTGATTGTCCCACCGGCCCACTCCTCCGGCTTGGCGTCTTGAAGGTCAGCAAAGCCGACTGCTAACGTGTCATGTGAGATGCTCACAGAAAGCATTGTCGGTCCGGCCTCGCCAGGCAGTTCGCCAGCCGGCGTGTCGCCGGCGATGTATGGACCCTGCAGCTCCCACATTTAACATGCATGGGGTGTGTGTTATTTTTTACGATTTACGTGCACGAGCATGTCTCGCAATACGCACTCGGCGGCGCACTCCCCAAAGTATGCTAGCCGGCTTTTGGCTTACCGTTGCCGCTGGCAGCTCGACTGCGCGGTAGCCGGGTCGCTGAGCCTGATCCTCCGCTCTCCACGCCCACGACTCGGCCTCGATGCCGCACACGGGCAGAAACGTCCACTGGCGCAGGCCGACGTGGTAGACGGTGGCCTGGCCTGCCGGCTTGCAGCCCCTACCATTGAGCTGCAAAGCACGGTCGGCGCGCACCGTGCCAAAGCCAGGCACGCGCAGGAGGTGATTTGGTGTAACGCGCAGTGTGCTGGTGTTGCCCACTGCACCGGTCGGAATCTCCACAAAGGGCGCGTCCTCAATCACGCGCTGTCCCTGGCCGCGCGAATCCATCAGCAGCATGCCTGGCCGGACGGCTGATGCGCGGACCGTGCCGCCGCCTGCCAGCGCCAGCGGCGTCGCACCGTGGAAGCACGGCGCCGAGCCATACGCAAGTACGCGAGCGCGGTTGTGGATGTTAGAAACGGCTATGTACAGGCCATTGCTTGAGATGCAGAGGTAGTTAGGAAGAGTACTATTTGCACTCAGCAACGACTGATTGTCAAATATGTCTGCGCTGTTTGGGTCATCAGTGTACACGCCATTGTTGAAAACCACTTCCAGAATGCGACCAAGTGGGATCCAACCGGATCCTTCAGAAAATCGATATACGTATAAAAAGGCAGAAGTCTTTAGAATCAGAGTACTTTCGTCAGCCGACAACACAGGTATGGTTACTTGACCAATATTAACCACCTGGTTGCCCAAGGCCCACTCCCCACCAGACCAGTCTGGTATAACGGTTGCAATGGTGTCATCATCACGCGCTATCACAATACGATGCCCAACCTCCCCTGCACCAAGATACCGAGTATCAGCAATTGTGTAGAGCAAGGGCCAATTTGTCGATTCGTCCCACTGAAACACATAAACAGTTTTCTCGACACTATAGCCAGAATCGCTGTCGTCGCCCATTATCAAATGACATATTAAATTAGTACTTCCGTTTCCTGCAAAGATAAAAGACAGGTCTTGTATATACGACATATTGTCCAACAAATTAACAAGACCTGACGTCACCCATTGATCATTCCATCGATATGTGCGAAGTTCGCTGATGTTGTCATTCGTCAATGAAGGCACTGCAAGTACCGTCCCGTCTGCCGACATCGCAACCATATCGACATATCTGCCGTCATCCAGATTGATAGGGTCACGCTCTTCCCATTGTCCGCCAGACAACAGCACAAATGTGGAGACAACCGCTGCATGCGGACCGAACGATACAAGGCGAGTACCATCGTCTGAAAGCTCTAACCCAGTACCCACCGGACGGCCATTTTCGCCTTCAATCTCTGCCGCCAGGTTCCAACGCTCAGCAGCATAAGCAAACACACGAATAAATGTCCGTCCAGTTACAAAAGATGCCGCACCGTTCTCCGACGCATAATTGGCCAAGAAGCCTTCTACGTAGCCGGCCGCTAGGGAAGTCATGTCGGGTGTGATTGCCACACTCAGAACTTCGCCTCGAATCGAGTTACCTTGGCGTTTCCACATTCTTGTTACATAGCCAGTATCGCTTTATTTTTAGCCTACATTGCCTGCCGTGCTCTTACCTGGCCTGCCAGAGGCAGCACTATGGCAAGGTCCTCACACGTCTGCCCTGCGCTGCGTTGCACCGCCTGCAAAGCGCCCTTGATGTTTGTGGCGCCTGTGACGCCGGAAGCAATGTCGCTGGCAATGGCGTTGCCGGGTAGCTAGGTCGCTGAGCTTGATCCTCCGCTCTCCACGCCCACGACTCGGCCTCGATGCCGCACACGGGCAGGAACGTCCACCGGCGCAGGCCGACGTGGTACACGGTGGTCTGGCCCGCCGGCTCGCAGCTTCTGCCCTTGAGCTCCAAAGCACGGTCGGCGCGCACCGTTCCGATCCCTGACACGCGTAGCAGGTGGTTCGGTGTAACGCGCAAGGTGCTCGTGTTGCCCAACACGCCAGCCGGAATCTCCACAAAGGGCGCGTCCTCGGTCCGCTGCACGCGAATCACGCGCTGCCCCTGGCCGCGCGAATCCATTAGCAGCATGCCTGGCCGGACGGCCGACGCGCGAACCGTGCCGCCGCCCGCCAGCGCAAGCGGCGTGGTGCCGTGAAAGCATGGCGCCGATCCATACGCATATACCCGCACGTCTCGGTAGTTGTTGCTCACGGCTACGTTGCTGCCGTCTGCCGACACAAATACAAGATCCGGAAGAAAGACCATAATAAAACCAACAGCACCGAGTCCCACATTGAGCAGACCTGCAATACGAACTGATCCGGCCGATATCCACACTCCCGTTGCATTGTGGAACCGATACACATAGACCGTCCGAAATGTCCACACGGCCATGGTACTTTCGTCGGCCGACAGTATGGGCCGACTCGGGCCTGCAGCCGGAAGAGTGATACGCTGGGCGGAAGTCGTCCACTCAGTCCAGTCGGTAAATACCGTACCGATTGTCGCATCAGACAATCGCTGGAAAACAATGCGGGATCCCGTCCCCCCCCGCGCTGTGCAACAGACTGTCCGACATGCTAAAAACCAACTGCCAGACCTCGCCAATTCGGGCATAGACAACAAGAGACGTGTCGGATTCAGCCTCAATATCCAGCAGAATTGACGCCGTAACGTATGTGATACCGGCCCAAAACGTGAGACTCAACGTCCATCCAATGCCGTTAACAGAATCGCCTGTAGCATATGAGGGCATCTGCCCTGCAGGCAGGGTACCACCTAGCGCGGCCCATCCATCAATACCCCACGTGTAGACCTGCACGTAAGAGACATCCAAATCTTTGCCGGCAGCAAGCGCTAACGTCAGACCATCCGCTGACATTGTTGCATGAAATACCTCGTACTCGGCATCCACGCTTATCAGATCGGTCCGGGTCCACTCCCCGTCCGACAGGTCGAATGTTGCTAGCTCGCCAGCATGAAGGCCGAACACCGCGAGTCGCCCGCCGTCTGCTGACAACCGCAATCCGATTGGACCGCTGGCCTCTTCGGTTCCGGCGATCGTGGCAGTCTGCGTCCACTGATCAGCTATGTAGCTGTAAACGCCAATGTCGAGGCTGGCAGTGACATTGCCAACATAGACCATGACTAGGGTTGTCAGGTCTGCCGACATGGCGACGCCAACCGCCCTTCGTGACACTGTGTTTCCACGTCGCCGCCACATTTCCTTATCACTAGGCCACTGACTGTTATTTCATTAGTTGGACAGAGATGACGTCACTACCCGCAATGGAGCGCCCGGCCCACTGTTTGCGCCGCGCTGGCGCCATTCGCTGCAACATTTCCCCAGACGGCCGCTTCCTCGGGATCCTGTCCAGCAACCAGCGCGGCCGCACCTTTTCCATCGCGGACCTGCGCACTGGCCAATGCCGCGAGCTGCAGGCGAATCTGAACTGCATGATGTCGCAGGCCTGTGTGTTTTCGCCCAACTCGCGGTTTATGGCAAGCCCGTACCAGCACATCCTGTGGGACATGACCGACCCGGACAACATGAAGCGGCAGGTTTTGGAAATGTGTGATAACCGTATGCCACAGCTGTGCGCCATCTCAGACACGCGCCTGGCGCGATACTATGTTGGCGGATTCGTCTGCCTGTACCGGTTTGACGGATCACGTGTTGCCCAGCTGTGGCACAGTATTTGGTACGAGCCGGGTGTTGCGCTGTCGCCGCGGTGGTTTGCAGTATCTGGCACGGAGCCTACGCTTTACAACGCAGAGACCGGTCTGATGCACGTGGGGCTAGACGCCGTCGGACTTACGCTTGGTAGCTGCAGATTCGCCCCTGGCAAAGAGGACCTGCTAGTCTGCTGCGGCGCGGCAAACATGCAGCACCTCGTGGGGTCGCACGTATTTTGCTCTGGCACTGGCAAGCGCCTTCTTAGTCTACCCGGGTATGTTATTGACGTGCTTCCGGGCGGGCTGCTGGCAACGGCAGAGATACTCCCAGCTACGGCGGGCGAAGCGGGCGACGTGACGCACACGACAGTCTACGACATGGAGACGGGCGCTGCGTTGCTTGTGTTTGACCTGTTGGCAGATGTGTTTTTCTTCTGCGCGCGGCTTGGCGGCGCTGCACACACCGACGTGCCGGGCGATGAGCTTGTCCGTAACGTGAGCGGGCGAGTCCTGCTGCCCGCCCATTGCTTGCAGTACAAGACCTATGTAGCGTGCAGCGTAGCGCAAGACACGCTGGTCGTGCGCAGGTACGACCATATCTACGTGTACGACATGGCTCGGCCGTCCAAGCTCCTCTTGCTTGCACTGCTACGGCGGCCGCGCCATCTGTCGCCAGAGGCCCTGCGCGCCGTGTGGCTGCGGTGCTGTACATCGCGTTGTGTATAGTTGTTGCTATTCGTGTATTAAAGCTACAGCACGCGGACAATGCCCGACCCACCCGCTTCGGCCACGCTGGTGCAGCCCACATACGGGTACACCCTGCCGTCGCCCAGCTTGATGTTGTAGTCGGCAAAGCCCATGCATGGCGCGCCGGTCCCGGCAAACGAGCTGCCGCCGGACTTGCAAA
>RGVZ01000236.1 GCA_010029825.1 bacterium
AGTCCGCGGACAGCCTCATCCGGGCCTGCGGAGTCGCGGCGCAGAGAACAATCCCGCTCGTCTCGCGATCAAGGCGATGCAATGCCGACCATTCCCGGCCAAAATTCTCCCACACCAGGTTGGTGAAGGTGTTTTTCCGGTATGGGCCGTTTTCATGCATGGGCAAGTTACCTGGCTTGAAGACGGCCATGACCTCACCGTCACGCCAGATCTCGCGGATCCCGCGGTCCACTTCAGGCTCCACGGAGGGCGGATGAAAAAAATCAAGGCGGTCGCCACGTTCCAGCCGGTAGGCGGGAAAGGCACGCTGACCATTTACCCGCAGGCATCCCGAGAAAATGCGGTGCTGCCAACCCGACCGGGTCAGGAACGGATAACGGCGCGCCAGGAAACCGTCCAGGCGGTGGCCCAGGCCCTCGTTTTCGATGGCAGGGCCAAGGCTGCGAAAATGTTCAGGTAAACGTTGCATGTTCAACATGAAGCTTGGGAGTTGCTGGGCCTCCGCGACTCGGATAGGCTCTAACACCACTATGGCCGCCCAGGGTATCAAAATCGTTGTCACCAACCGCAAGGCGAGCCACGAATACGAGCTCGGTGCCAAATTCGAGGCCGGGATCGTGCTGCAAGGCACCGAAGTCAAGTCGATCCGCGCCGGCAAGATCAACATCACCGACGGCTGGGTTGATATCGACGCCAACGGTGAAGCCTTCCTGCGTGAAGTCCAGATCAGTCCATACAGTCACGGCAACATCATGAACCATCCGGAGAAGCAACCACGCAAGTTGCTGCTGTCCCGGGCGGAAATCATCAAGATCGCGCATCAGACGGAGACCAAGGGCCTGACGGTCGTGCCCGTTCGGGTATACTTCAAGAACGGCCTCGTCAAAGTTGAGATCGCCCTAGCGAAAGGTAAAAAAGCTCACGACAAACGGCAGAGCGAAAAGACCAAATCCGCCAACCGCGAAATCTCAAGGGCGATACGCCAGAGGTAAAACAGAGACAAGACGCCAGGAATACGGGGACAAAATGGACAACAAGGCGACGAAACCAATCCACGTTTACACCACGACTTACTGCCCCTACTGTGTCAGCGCCAAGAAACTGCTTGAATCGCTGGGTCTGACGTACGCAGAGACAAATCTCGACAATGACCCTGAACTCCGTGCCAGATTGAGCCGGGAAAACAACGGATGGCGCACCGTGCCGATGATCTTCATCGGTGACCACTTCGTGGGTGGATTTACCGACCTCAAATCCCTGCATGACGCGGGAAAGCTGAATGAACTTCTCTAAGTGGATGTTCTACGCGAGTGGCGGAATTCTCGCGATCGCCGCTGCCGCCGCGGCATTGCGCGAATTGGGGCCGGATCCGGGGAACCGACTCGCGGCCGGCCCGGTACCAGAGGCGGCGACCGGAGCAAGAAACGATGGCTCCGGCGCGACTGCCCCGGCGCGCACGGAAAACCTTGCCGACGCGTTCGGATTCGACAATCCGGCTGAAATCGAGGCCGCGCAAAAATTGCGCGTCACGTTCACGACCGGGGCTTATGCCAGGGCGCTGGCGACGATCGATGAACTCCTCGCGAAGCACGATATTTCCCCCGCATTCCGGGGCTGGCTCCAGGCACAACTTCCGGTGGTCCTCGCAAGTGATGGCTGGGCATCGATCGGGACTGGCGATTGCGAACGGGCGATCGAATGCCTTCGTCGCGCGGCACTTCTGGCAAAAAGCGCAGAGGCAGCCCCGCAAATGCTGGCCGACATCCACCGTGGACTCGGATTTTGCCTGAAAAAAAACGGACAACCTGGCGGCGCCGAGGAAAACCTGCTGGAGGCCGTCAGGGTCAACCCGCGCGACGAGGAATCTCGTTTTTTGCTGGTGGATGTTTACGAGAGCGACGGGCGTTTCTCGGACGCCGTGCGAACCCTCGAGGATGGGAACCCGTCTCCTGAATTGACGAAACGACTGGAAGTGATGCGACGCCGGGCAGGCGAAGGCGACTTGCAGCAAACGCAACGAACCCAGCATTTCAGCATTTCCTATCGCCAGGGCCAGCACGAGGGACTGGTCGCGCAAGCGGCACAGATCCTCGAGAGCAGCCTCGACGAATTCGTGGAAAAGTACGGTTACCGCGAGCCCTCCACTCCCATCGAGGTCATTCTTTACCCGACCGGTAGATTTTCGTGGGCCCTTGGCGGCGTGCCGGACTGGGCCGAGGGTATCTTTGATGGCCGGATGCGGATCCCGGTGAAACGCGCGCGGCCTGGCGACGGACAGTCGAGTCCCCTGATTGTTCAAGTCCTTCGGCACGAACTGGTCCATGCCTTGAACGCGAACATGACCGGCGGCCGGGCCTTGCCCCCTTGGCTGGAGGAAGGACTCGCGCAAAGGATCGGAGAAATGCCGTACGGAGCTTCCTTCCCCTTCCCGGTCAAGCCGGGGCCGTTTGCCCCGTCCGGGGACTTCGGATCGTCCTATATGAGTTTTGGCGCGGCGGCGGCGGGATCCATCTATGGTCAGAGCCTCTATCTGGTGCTGACCCTCGAGACCCTCGAATCCGACGCCCTCCGCAGGGTCATCAGTGCACTGAGCAGCCATGGAGGGACCTCGTCAGACATGATCCTTTCCCCTGTCAGCCTGACTTTCGATCGCCTTTATCAAGTCGCCGCAATCTGGTGGAAAGAACGGCGTGAGCTTGCCGCCCGCTGAAAGTCCTGATAATCGACCTCGTCGTGGAAACCTTGCTCAGACCCATCATCAACGATGCCTTGCTGGCCTGCGGACGAAGTTCCGGGTGCTTCAGGGGAATGGACGGCATCAGGGCCGTTTTTGACTCGCAAGGGCTCGACCTCCAAGGGAAAATCGCCATCGAGCGCATCGTCCTCGAGGCTCTGGACAGGGCGCGGGCGGACGGCAGGATTCCGTCTGACCTGCAACCAATCATCTACTTCAAACGCTCTGGAGCCGCTCCGGCATCAGATGCCGGGTCAAGCCCGGCGCCAGTACCATCGTCCCCCAGGTCCGGCCCATTCGGAGTGCGATTCGCGCGAAAACCAATTCCGGGCGTCAAGCACGTCGTCCTCGTGGCTTCGGGCAAGGGTGGAGTCGGCAAGAGCACTGTCAGTGCCAACCTCGCCGTGGCCCTCGCCAAGGACTACCGCGTCGGACTCCTCGACGCCGACGTGTATGGCCCCTCGGCCCAGATCCTGCTTGGCTTGACCGGAAGCATGCCGGTTACCTCGGGACGCAAACTGGTGCCCCTCGAAGGCCATGGGGTCAAGGTGGTGTCCTTCGGATTCCTGACGGACCCGGCACAACCTGTGATCTGGCGGGGCCCCATGGTCTCAAAGGCGCTGGAACAATTTTTCTACGACGTGGAATGGGGCGAACTCGACTACCTGGTCGTTGACATGCCTCCCGGGACCGGCGACGTGCAGATGACCTTTGCCGAACGCCTGCCCATCGCGGGCGCCATCATCGTGACGACGCCACAGGATGTCGCCCTGGTTGACGCCCACAAGGCACTGTCCATGTTTGAAAAACTGTCCGTGCCAGTGCTCGGCGCGGTCGAGAACATGGCGTGGTTCACTTGCAGCCATTGCGGCCATGAGGAACACATCTTCGGCCATGACGCCTTCCGGGATTTTATCACCCGGCGCGGATTGAACCTCCTTGTCCGGGTTCCCTTGCGAAAGGAGATCCGGCAACGCAGTGACGAGGGGATGCCGTCGGCGAGATTGTCCGGCCAGGAAGGTGATGCGGCGATGACGTTGCCGTGGGCACAACTTTCGGAAGCCGTGCATGCCGCGCTTCCGCTGTCCTGAAGCCTGCTCGCGATGAAACGCCCCGCAACATCCGGCAAAACCCCGTCCAGTAAAACCCCACCCATCGTTGTCGCGCTTGGCGTCGTCAGCCTGTTGACTGACATGTCGTCCGAAATGATCTACCCCCTGCTGCCCGCGTTCCTGACGCAGGTGCTCGGCGCATCAATCGCCGCTCTCGGTTTGATCGAGGGGATCGCGGAATCGACTTCAGCGTTGCTCAAAGTGGCTTCCGGATCATTCGCAGACCGCATGCCAAGGCGCAAGCCGCTGGTGTTGCTCGGATATGGTATCGCTTCGATCGTCCGGCCGCTTGTGGCCTTTGCCCAGTCATGGCCTTTTGTCCTGTTGATCCGGTTCACGGACCGGGTTGGAAAGGGGATCCGCTCCGCGCCGCGTGATGCGCTGCTGGCCGACGCGACGGACCCGCGGAACCGGGGCGCTGCTTACGGACTCCATCGCGCGCTCGATCACACCGGCGCGGTCATCGGCCCTTTATCAGCCAGTTGCTGCCTGCTTGTGCTTGGTCTGGAATACCGCCAGATTTTTCTTGTCGCGGCAGCGCCCGCGTTTTTCGCGATGCTCGTCCTCATCTTCTTCGTCCGCGAAACAAAACGCCCGGCGACGCAACTTGCCGCAGGTCCGGGACTCAATTGGCGGACCTTGAGGCAAGACTGGCGAATCCTGCCCCGCGAACTGAAGACCCTTTTTGTCGCGATTTTCTTTTTCACTCTCGGCAATTCCAGCGACGCTTTCCTGATCCTGCGCCTCAATGACGCCGGGGTATCTCCGGCGGCATCGGCAATGGCTTGGGCCGCGCTGCATGTCGTGAAAGTCGGAGCCACCTGGGCAGGTGGCCGCCTGTCGGACCAGGTCGGAGCAGCCCGTATGCTCATCTGGGGCTGGTTATGGTATGCCGTCATTTTTACGGCCTATGGCCTCGCGAAAGATCCCGGCACGATCATCAGCCTTTTCCTGCTTTACGGCATTCACTTCGGATTTGCTGAACCATCCGAGCGCGCGATCGTCGCGGCCATGGCCCCGGTCGAGCTCCGGGGGACGGCCTTCGGCCTGTTTTATTTCATAACGGGCCTCGCGGCGTTGCCCGCAAGCCTCTTGTTTGGTTGGCTTTTCCAAGTGTTCGGCGTCGCCGTAGCATTTTCCGTGGGCGGCGCTCTTGCCTTGACTGCCTGTCTGGTTGTATGGATCAGCCTGATTGAGAACAAAAAAAAGAGAATCGAAACATGATACCAGCCATTTTGAAATTCTTGCTGCGCAGAGGATTCATCGCCATTTTCCCGCTCGCGGGAGCACTGGCCGCGTCGCAGGTCGCCCGTGCCGACGCCGGCGCCGAATTCAATGAAGTTCAAGGTCCGGCTGGAATTGCCCCATCGGTCCAACGCGTCTACGCGGTCACCCGTGGCGACATGGACTACATGGGAGTCTCGAAGCTGGAGTTTTACGAGATTGAGGATGCCCGGTCCAACCTGGACATCATTCGCGGATTGATCGCCAAAATGAGCCCGGCCGGGGAAATCTCGCTGGACTCGTGGTGCAAGGAGCAGCCAGCGCCGGCATCTGTCGGCCCCAACGCATGCGCGCGCCACCTGGTGAAGAAACACGTGACACGCCGCTACAGCGCGTTTGCCAAATCCATCATCTCAGCCTTGGACCCGAATCAAGCCGGATTCCACACGCTCTCGGCGGACTGCATGGTCATCGCGGAAATCCCGGCGCATTGGCTGGGGGAGGATTACCTCGAGGTTTCCGTGACGACCGACTATTACAGCGTCGACGTCATGATTTCTCTCATGATGAGCCGCGACCTCAAGCGCGCGATCCTGGCTTTTTACGACTTTGGCGCCTGACGCCCATTGACTCGCCGCCAGGCCTGCTGGCGATGCGGGCAGCAACTGCCGTTCGCAACGCCGATGGCGCGTCGGGGTCCCGGCCGCAAGCAGTAGCCCCAGCCAGGAACTCGCGGACCCACGCCGGCCACTTGTCCAAACGCACTTGGCCGGAAACCAGCTCTGTTCTGATACCGGCAGCCAGCGATCTGGAAACGCAGACAAACGCTGCCTTGCCAGTA
>RGVZ01000237.1 GCA_010029825.1 bacterium
GCCGGTCGGTGGTTCGGAAAAGTGATGCGCGCGTGGTTGCTGGGCGGTTGCGTTGGGTGGCGCCTCGCTGGAGGCAAAGGCGGTCTTGTGCTGCAGCTTGTTGTAGACGTCGTGCAAAAAGTTCTGGATGGCGGCAACCTCCTGTTGCCCGTCGTAGCGCATAAAGGGCGCGCCGTTGACAAAGAGGACGAGGTCGGGCACGTAGCGGATCGGGGAGATGGTATTCTTGGATGTTTCCACGACGTCCATGGCGTGGCTGACGTTGCACATGGCAAACGTGCACCCGGTGACGCGAGAGGGAAGTTCCTTGAACTTGGCAATGACGGGGCCGCAGTAGGGACAGTCGTTGGAGTAGTAGAGGACGAGCGCGAGGCCGGGATACTCGTGGCTGTTCTTGAGGCACAGCATGGCGCCCCGATCGCCCGTGCGCAGCTGAAAGTCTTCCGATGTCAGAAACAGGATGCTCATGACTTTCGTGGTGTTTGTCGTTCGCTTTGTCTGTGAAATGTGCAGTGTTTATAAAACGCAAATCGATCGATCGATCATGACACACACGCTTTCTATCGCTCCGACGCACGCGGTTCACGACATCTATCAGCAGTTACGTCTCGAAAACACGGGTGAAATCCGCACCGACGCCACCCATGCGTATCCTTCCGCCCTCCACGCCCTCTACATTCCCTTTCTGCGCAAGCGAACCGATCAAATCATGTGCCTGGCACTACCAGACCCGGCCCACATGATGGAAGCGTTTCACCGTCTCGACGGCCAACAACTCCACGATACCGTCGAACAGGCCTTGACGCAGTGGTGGACGAACGTTCTCAACAACCACATCCACATTACGCTGCCGGAGAGTTACATCCGGCAATGCACACGTCTTCTCCAGATCGACCCACCCGAACACCCGCCGCACAGCAGGTTCTTGGAAACAGTGTTTGAGCATCTCGGTGTGCAACGCGTGTGCTTCGAGGTGCCTTACGATCCGTTCCACCTGTTTGGCATTTCACCGGTCAAGGACGAGCCCGATGTGTACGAGGGATGGAACCTCTCTGGCGTCGTTCTCCGCAAGTTGATGCAGCGACGACGTCCCACCCGACGCGATCGAACCGTGATCATGCAAGAGTGGCGTCGTGTGCAATGCATTCTCGCACTGAAGGAGTTATTTCTGGACAACTTTGTCGACATTCGACATTTGCAAGGAAAGTCCGTCATGGACCTCGCGACCGATCTCGCGTTGACCTCCGACGACACGGACGACCCCTCCCTGCAAAAACTCTATCGCCGACTCGCCGTTTGGCATCGCCAGGACCACCCCGATCACGACCTTTTCGCGTATGAAGACGTGTATCCGAACAACCTCGTGGGCTTTCTGGTTCAAAAGTATCTGCCCACGTTTTTGCGCAATCGACAGGTCTTTCTGGAACAAGAAGCCTTTCCGCACCTGCTCGCCGACCTCTATCCCTCCCGGTGGCGCCAAACGATGCAGAACAGCATGGATGTTCTACGCGACGTGCGACATCAACTGCGCGGATTGTCCGACACCGAACGCGCGACACTGTTCCATGAAGGACTCGACCTCTTGCAACACGTGCAACTCCGAAATGTCGACGTGCAGGCCAAGGTCACCCGTGCGTTGGCACCGCAGTGGGCAGACGCCACGGTGCTTGCGCGTTGCGTCCGTTTCCGACCACAGTATCGCAACTTGACGACCGACGGAGGAGCAGAACGCGTGTGGACGCCCATCTCCGAGCGACCGCCGCTCAAGAATCTGACGCACGGCAAGGTGGACCAACTGTGGTCCGGCTTTTCCGTCGACGCCCGATTGGACGGTGTGCAGCGTGTCGATGGTTATACCTATGTTTATCCGCACGCACTGCTCTACGTCATGACCTCGCTCTTGCACGTCAGCGGCGCCGGCGATCGCAAGACGACGTACGAATCGCTCATTGATCACGGCATGCCACAAACCTATTCTCTGAAACAGCGCGTGTATCCAGCATTCCTGAAGCGTCAACAGCAAGAGCGGTTGGCCGTCGTTCTCCACGATGTGGTGGAGCAGAAGCCGACCTTGCGACGGTTGCTGTGGACCGTGCCTCTCCTCGGTTGGACGGATTTGCATCTGTCCTACCCACTCGACGCGACGCTGGATCGCACGCTCGGTGCGGCCTACCTTTCTGCCAGCATCCACGCCAAGACCCGACACGCGGACGAGTATCGTCAATGGACGTGGTTTCTAGAGACACTGCTTCCGCCGACCGCCAAGTCGGAATGGCCCTTTACGCTCCTCGTCCACGTGTTTCAGCAGATGGAGCGCTTCGTGCAGCAGCGGCAAGTCTGGCGAACGAATGTGCTCATTGCCGTTCCAGCCCCCATGCGCGGCGCGCTCGACGACGTCTTTCCGCGCGTCTTTACGGACGCAACGATGCCGTTGCGACCCGCACCGACATTGGACACGGTCAATGAGGACGTTACGACGCTTCCGAACGTGCCCTGGCGATCGCTGAGCAACGATTTGTTGGGAAAAGTGCTCCTGGGTGCGTGGGGTCGCAAGGTGGCCTCCATGAGCGTCTCCGAAGTGGAAACGGCCGTCGTGACGGTCGCAGACGCGGACGCGGCGTGGACGGATGCCGCGCCGATGATGGCGCGCTACCAGCGGTGGACGACCTGGTGGATCGGTGCCTTGACGCAGGTCGTGAATGCATCAGACACAGCGATCGACATGGCGATGCTACGCGGTCTCTTGCACACGGCGCTGGTGGCGCTCCGCGTATCGAAAGACCGTGTATTGGCCTCGTTTGACGTCATTGAGGCCAAACTGTCCTCCGCGCGCGACCGGCGCAGCAAGGACGCCAAGGTCGTGGATGTTGTCAACAGCCTGGTTCCCGCGGACGTGCGGACCAACATTCTGGAACGCGCACCATGGGATGCAGCCAAGGAGTGGCGCTTATCGACGCTGCTGCTCTTTGCGGTGCGCACAACGGTCATGGTCGCATCGCATTGATTCACAAGACACCTCACCGTCGTCATTTAACGAAACGGGTCCGAGCGATAAAGAGTCCATTTTTCCGATGCTGTTTCGTCCTGCTTTGCTCTCTTGTTTCCTGGCGCTGTCTGGCGCGCAGAGCGCTTCCCACTTTCCCTGGCCGTCCTTGCGCGGCGCGTGGGTGCAGGCCTTTTCCACGCGCCACGTGCAGACGACGTCCCAGATCGACTGGCGCTGCGTGTGGGCAGAGATTGCGTGCGATAACAGAACAGGGACTGGCACACACGCGGTGAACCTGACGGTGCACGCGTGGCTGCACAATGTGCGTGCGGAGCCGGTGACCTCGTCGGCGTGGTCGTTCTCGGGCGTGCGGCGCGAGACGGCGTGGGAGTGTGTCGCCAACGGCACGTCCGGTCCGGCGCGCTACGTGCTGGACGAGACCTTTCGCGGCCCGACGCTGCCGATCCTCTTGCGTATTTCCCCGGACAATTACAGCATGCACGTTTTGGTGCGGCGCGAGGCGCTGGACGATTCGGCGTGGAACGACGTGCCGGCGTTTCTCGACACGGTGCGCCGTCGCTTCGGCTACACGGGAAAGGACCGCGAACTCTTGTCGTCCTTCTCGGACGCGACATGTGGCGACGTGCCGTAACGTAGGAACGGATAAACTCGTAAAGTCATAAAAGTTCTGGGTGTGTAAAGAAAGATCCATCCGCTTTTGTGACCATGATGACACCAACGTCCCCCTTGTGCACCTCTTACCAGCAAGAAGGCGCGACCGCACATAGCACCGCCGCGGCACGATACACGCCTTACCAACTCCTTCCGCACGTTTCGCCCATGGCCATGACGGATGCCACACACTACCCGTGCACGGCCCCTCGACGTGGCGCACCCAATCTCGCCATCGTCCTCGACCCTCCTCGTCACGCGCACAACGACATGAATGCCTCAACGCAAACGAGTGAGATAGATCAAGAAGAGACGGATGGCATGAGCGAGATGGACGGGTCCATGGAGTTGTATGTTCCCTCGTTTCCACCAGTGTCTGTTGCACCCAAGTCGTCCTTGCTTCCCATTCTTGATTACGAGTTTAATGCGCGCGAGTTGTGCAAGCAAATGATTTTGCTGGAAGATCACTTGACGCACTCACAGAAGCGGTGTGCGGACTGTTGCGTGAAGCACTTTCTCGCGCTCGAAGGCCTCGCCGAAGAGGCCATCACCCTCGATCACGACAAGAGGCTGTCCTCTGATCCTCGTTACGCGGCGCTCTTGTCCCTCCCACAAGAGATTCGGACGCTTCAGGCGCGCTACTTTGCGCGTCCGCACGACGACGCCAACTGCCGCGCCATTGCCCAGTCGTTGCGACAACTGCGTAAGCAGTTTCAAGGCGCATGCTTCGGCTTCATCTTTCAACCCCACGCAGGCAGTTACCGCCCTGTCGCACCGTCCTCCGGCTCGGGCTGTGCCAACGGACAGTGCGCCTTGTGAAAAACTCTAGTTGACAATGTTGTTTTGGAAAAAGGGCGAGCCGGTTTTCGCGTCCGCGAGGTAGGAAACGTCAATGTACGATCCTTGAACGGCCAGCAGGGGGTCCGGGTTGGGAGAGTAAACCCATCCTTCAATTTGACTCGTGGCATTTTTGTGCAGGACGAGCATTGTCGAAGGCGGAAAAGACATGATGTTCATGTGCGACTGGAACGACAAGCCCATGGCACTGATCAGCGCCTGAACAGTGACGTCGTGCGAACTCAGATAGACGTTCTGACGGGTGGATGCCGACTTCCAAGATAACAAGAGGTCCCAAATACTCCCAGCAGTGGGTGTCGACCCTGCGTTACGTCCAAGAATGTTGCCGTTCCACTGCGCGGTGCCCGAACTAAAGACGTTGGCAAAGTAAAAGTTGTTGAGGACGACAAACTCTTGTGGGGAGAGATAGTTGGGAGAAGAAGGATCTGCATTGACCCACTTCCCTGTTCCGTTTCCATCAATGTACTGTTGTATGATCCAATCCACCATGGTGCTCATGTTGCCAATGGCATCAAAGACACTCGAGCCGGTCGATGTGACGGTATTGTAATTGAACCACCGCTGAATGATCTTGGTTGCCTGTGACAGGTAATTGACGTTGGGCACTGGCGTTTGCACCGAGGCGCCATTGTTGTACGACCAGTTCTGACACTGTGTGATGGTCGTCGAACTGAGTCCGTTGATGGACACGGCAGATCCAGCAGTGCCCGTGTTCGTTCCGGAGGCGGGCGTGCCGTTGGTGCCGACATTGCCTTGGAAGCGATCGTAGTTGGTTGCGTAAAACGAAGTTGTTTTGATCGCACCGTTATTGAAATTGGTCGTTTGAAAGGCATTCGGTAATCCCAGCACGGAGTAAAGCACCGATGCCGATTGAATCGTTCGAGATGTCGCATTGGCATTTTGGACGTCCACTGTCCTCGGTAACGCACCCGCTGTCTTTAACGTGTTTACATAACTTTGGAGAGCGAGGAATCCACCCGCCGTGAGGATGCGTGCGTCACTTCCGGTCGGAGCGTAAACGGGTGAACTGGCGGTCGTGACAACACCTGGCGGAGAACCGGATGTCGCCGTCGTCGGCAAGGTCGGATAGCCCGAAATACCCGATGTAGTCAACCACTCGTTGCTCGACGTGAGACCGGTCAAGAGCGACGTGCGGACACTGGCAAAGGTCGGAGTGGTCACTGTATTTGCTTGACGACCGCCGTGTCGAAAAACGACAAAGTAGGAATCGCCTGTTCCCGTCGACAGCACGGGTAGCGGATTTGTTTGCGCGTCCAACAGGACCGTTGCGCCTGTAGGGCCTTGACGTCCAGTGTAGCCGGTGTAGCCGGTGTAGCCGGTATAGCCGGTGTAGCCGGTGTAGCCGGTGTAGCCGGTA
>RGVZ01000238.1 GCA_010029825.1 bacterium
AATCCTCTCTTCTCAATCAAGGAACCGCACCGCGTTGCGCAACTCGTCGCGGTCATCCGCGGCAACCTGGAAATGCCGGGTCAGGATCTCTCCAGCCATCTCAACCCCGGTCTTCAGGCCGCCCGCCAAATCTTTACCCTTGATGCCTTTCACGATCGCCGCGACCATCCCGTCCCACTGGCCCTGGTCCATTTTTGCCGCGATCGCCGAATCACCCAGCACAACGACCCGCTGTTCCATCAACGATACATAAATCAATACACCAGTCGCGGCTTTGGTGTTGCTGATGCGCGCTCGCAAAAATTCCGCCGCCGCGGCGTTGTCCACCGCCCTGTCGCGTTCATGCTTCGCCGTACACATCTGCTGGACCCAACCCAGCCGGGCAAAGAAAAAACAAGCGCCCACGGCAAACAGCAGCGCGACCCCTGTCACGGTCACGGACGCGTCCAACATCCTCGCGACATCCGCGATGACGATCGCCGCCACGAGAGACAACAAAATTGGCAAATGAGCCACCGCGGCAGATCGCGCGGCAAGGGCCACCACAATCTCGCCGGAAGTGCGAGATTCGGCCCCGGCGATACCATCCTCGACGGCAGCCTTGCCCGCCGCATCAATGAAGCGCCGCGCCCATGACGGAATTTTCTCTGTTTCGCCTACCATCCGCCCGACGCCCCTCCGCCACCAAAACCACCACCGCCGCCGCGAAAGCCGCCGCCGCCAAAACCGCCTCCGCCCCTGAATCCGCCGGAACTGCGATATCCACCCCGGTTCGAACCACTGTAAAAGCGCCTGCCACTGAATCGCGTGAGAATATCGAACAAGATCAGGGCAACGACAAGAAAGAGAAAAAGTCCGAACGGCATCATGGCACCGCTCTTGCGCATGCGCCGGGTGTCTGATGGCATATCCGGCTTAAATTCCGGATCCGAATAACGCAGGATCTCAACAACTCCCGCGACGACACCCTCATCGACCTGACCCGCGCGAAACCGCGGCGTGATGACGCCATCGATGATTCGCTTCGCGATCACATCGGGGAGATCGCCCTCGTTGCCGCGCCCGACCTCGACGCGGATCCGGCGTTCCGCCTTGGCGATCAGCAGGATAATTCCGCGGTCCGTGCCCTTATCTCCGCTCTTCTCGCCGACGCGCCACTTGTCCGCGACCTTGATCCCGGCCTCCTCGATGGTCAGTCCACCGAGATCCGGAACGGTCAGGACCGCCATTTGACTGCCTCCGCCGTCGTGAAGTCGGATCAATATCCGGTTCAACTGCGCAACGGCGCGCGGGGACAACATGCCGGCGAGATCATTGACCGGCATGGCCAGATCAGGAACCTGCGCGGGAATGTCGAAAGCCAGTGCCGGCGTCGCGCACGAGGCAACAACCGCGAATGCGATGAAAATCCGGCGCAAGGCACGCATTTACTTGAATTCCACCTTCGGCGCCGACTCAACCGCCGGCTTCTCCGCGGCCGAAACATCCCACTGCGGCATCTTGTCGAAGTGATAGAACAGGCCATTGGTCCAGCTGTAAGGCGGGACCGTCACCATGTCATTGAACATCTTGATCGCCTCGATGTGCCGCTGGCGCGCGACCGTGATCCGGTTCTCGGTGCCTTCCAGTTGGGCCTGCAAATCACGGAAGTTCGCGTCGGCCTTGAGTTGCGGATAATTCTCCGAGACCACCATGAGACGACCGAGGGCCTGACTCAGAGATCCCTGCGCCGCCTGGAACTCCGCCAATTTCTGGGCCGACATCTTCGTTGGATCGATCGTGACGCTCGTCGCCTTCGCCCGCGCCTCGGTCACCGCGGTCAGCGTGCCTTCCTCGTGCTTCGCGTAACCCTGGACCGTCTGCACCAGATTCGGGATCAAGTCCGCGCGACGCTTGTACTGGTTGAACACTTCCGCAGCCGCCGCGTCGACGGCGTTCTTTGATTGCGGGATTGCCTGCCATCCACATCCAGAGATCGCCAGGCCAAGCCCCGCCAACATCACCACCGATTTCACAAATCGCATGAATATCTCCCCATACCGTTTGAAAAATTTGTCATTTGGATTTTCCCGCCCGCAACCACGCGCGGACATCGGACACCTGCGCGATCGTCAATGTCTCCTTGAACGCGGGCATCGTCCGTTTGCCATTCATGACAGTCGACCAGAAAGTCGCGTCCGTCAACATACGCCCGCGCAACACTGGCGCAACCTTCCCCTCGCCCGCCGCGCCGTGGCAACTGGCGCAATGCGCGGCGAACCACTTGCCGCCGCGCGTCACATCCCCGCCGCGCGACGGGGATGCCGTGCCACCCGGCGCGGCAAAGGCCGATGGATCACTCGCGAGCTCCACTCGCGGAGTCTCGGCCACCGGCATTCCCACAGGATATTTGCCGGCAAAATATCCGGCGATTTTATCTGCCTCGTCGTCCGCGACGATCAAACCGTAATCCGACATCTTCTTGACCGTCTTGACCCATTCACCTTTCGAAAGTCGCGCGTCCCCCGTAAACCGCACGCGGTCTGCCGCGTTATAAAGATATCCCTTGGGATTCCATTCCTGCTCGACGGGCTGGATATTCCCCCGCGCGTCGGTCGCCCGCGCCCACGCCTCGACGGTGTTTCCTTCGCGGACTTCCGTCTCGAACTCAAATTCCTGCCATGCCACACTGGCATATGGGTTCGTCACAGTTTCCTTTTGCGCCGCGAGAGTCGCGGACTTCCATGATCGCCCCGCGTCCATCGAAACCTCGACCTTTTCAACGGGCCCGGTGCCGCTGAAAGCCTTGCCACGCAGGGTCAACTTTCCGGGCGACACTTTCGCGTCTGGCGCCGGACTCGTGAAGATCGTCTGGACCCTGATGAACTCGACCGGCTTGCCGTTCTTGACCGGATCCCAGGCCTCGCCCGGCTTGACTGGCTTTTCAGGCATCCGGTAGGCCTTCCTCGCGTACATCCGTGGATCGGGATCTTTCGCGAAGGTCATTTTTGTCACCCACTTGACCCAGTTCTGCCCGTAGATCCCTGGCATCACCAGACGAACAGGTCCACCGTGCGCGACCGGCATGGGCGCGCGATTCATGTTCCAGGCCAGGATCGAGCCCGTGTCGATCAAAAGTTTCAAGGGGATCGAACGGACAAATTTGGCGTCGTTCTTCTCGTTTGGCATGACCGGCTCGTCAAAACCCTCGACGGTCACGTACTCCGCGCCCGGCTTCACACCGAGGTCCCTCAACACGTCCGCGACGCGCACGCCGGTCCATTCGGCGTTGCCCACCGCCCCGCGATTCCACTGGATCCCACTCACCGCCGGCGAGAAAAGGCCCCGACCGTTGCCTGAACATTCCAGCACCGCGTGAAACGAAACCGGCTTGCGTTTCTTCAAATCCCGCAGCGCTATTTTTTCGGGCCGCGCCAGCAACCCCTCAAATGAAACCTGCCACGAGTCATCGACCCGGTCCGGAAGGACATTGTGATGGCTGCGCACGAAAAACCCCTCGACCGGAGTTTCCCATGGACCAAGGGCCTCGAGGGTTCCCTCTGCCAACAGTGGCCGCGCGTTGCGTTCGATCAGCAGACTCTCGCCGCGCGATGGCGGCGTCAAAATCGACGCGCCCAATAACGTCGCCACAAAGGCGCCGGGGATTCCGCGTCTCATTTCTTGCGATCTTCCGCCGCTTGCTCGCACTTTTCCTTGCCACGAATTCCGAAATCCTTGATCAGGATCTCGCGACTGGAACCATCCGCCCGGGTCGTGACCTTCACCAGGCCATAGGTCTTGTAACCAGGCAGGTCGCCGCCCTTGTGCTCGGAGTAGCGACAGACGTAATTCACTTCATTCGGTGCCGGAGTCGCGGACGCGTCTGGTTTCATCGCGCAAACTTGCTGCGCGCCAACCATGACGCATTGACCGGGCTGCAGGTAGACCGGGTCACCGGCAAGGGCTTGGTTTTGCTGACCACCAACGACCATCAAGCTTGCGAACAACCAATCATGGGCGTGACGCGATCGAAAAAAAATACCACTTGCCCCGGTCACATCAAATTTTTCAGGTATTCCAGACATTCTTTTTACCCCTTGATCAAGGCTCCTATTCGCCGCTGTCAACATCCTCTGGACTTTCCGGCACGGGACCCGAAACGTTACCTTGGCGCCTGCCGCCTGAAGAGCGGGATTGCACGCCCGACCCCGCGTCTATCGCGAACGCGACCGATAGATTTCCGACGTCTTCGCCGGGCATCCGCGCCACACCTTGCTTGCCCCAGCCCGATCCCCAACTGTTGCGGATGAGAAACTCAATACCATTCCCCGGACTTGTCGTGTAACCACCAATCCAGAAGGCGTGCCCGTATTCGCCTTGCTTGTTGCACCTGACAGTGAAGTCCCCCGTGCCAAAGCCGTTCCATGTGTTGTTACCCTCACTGTCGCGGGTTCCGCATGCCGCGTAGACCGGATATCCAGAATCCAGAGCCGTCTTGAGCGCTCCGACGTCTTTTTCAAGCGTCGTCGCTCCGCCGAGAACTCCTGTTTCTTTCGCGGTGGACAGGGCGTCGTTGTACGACGGACTGTGCCCTTGATTGTCCCACTGTACCTCGGGATCGTAATTGATGTCGCGCCGGACCGGAAAGATCGCCGCCCAGCCGGATCCCACCGCGGCGTACGCGGTGCAGGACCCGTTTCCACCTTGATCCAGTACCGGGGGCGCGAACGTGGTCAAGAACATCTGGTTACTGCCCGCCGTCTCGCCCGCCTGACGACGGGCATCCACGAATGCCTGCTTGGCCGGGATTCCCAATGAGACCGTACTGGTCGGATACTGATTTTGGGGTCTCCATGAGCCCGGATTCATTGGCAATCCCGGACCGGCCGGAGTCCCCGGACCAACAACGGGGAATACCGGCGCACGGGGAATCAGGACCTGCATCGGGACGAAACTGTTGAAATTGCGCATGCACGCGGCAAATTCCGGCCGGCCGCGCAAACCGTCACATGCCCCTCCCGGAATGCCCAGCCCAGGGGGGAGATTGGCAACGGGCATCGTCCGGGACCATTCCTCGAAACAGCGTAACTGCTCCGGCGATGGTATCGATGCGCGAAACCAATCTGGCGCCAAAGGCGGCACATAAGGCATTCCCCCGGGACCCCGCGAGCCCCCCCGCTCGTTCAGGTATGAGTATGGGTTCACACCCGGATTCTGGCGTTGCCAATCCGCCGACGCCGCCATCGCCCGCATGACATTGTCGAACAACCGGAAAAACAAAGGCGCTTCGCCGCTGGCCGCGACCTGCGGATCGGCGTCACACGCGTCCGCCGATTTCTGCGGCATGCCCGCCTTCGCCACGAAATTCATGAGCCACGCGCAGTTGCGTCGCAAGTCCTGCGTCAGCGCGGAGTTGGCTTTCCCGGTCGCGGGATCCAGATACGCTTGCTTCAGGTTTCGCAAATAATTGGAACGCTCCGTCGGCATTTCCCTTTTCAGCGTCACCCGGTCCACGCTGAAGATTCCGTCCAGGACATCCCGGGCGCTTTGATCCATCACCTCCCGTAGTCCCGGCTGGGCGACCAGTTTCACCAGGACGTCCGACGAACACTGCGGACGGATTGTGGGATCCACGAGTGTTACGATCAATTCCAGCAAATCCTGGGTCTCGCGATCGAGCAACTGGTCCATCCTGCGCGGATCGTTCAACCCTTGCTGAAAGTCCCTGATAATCCGGATTTGCTGCAGCGCGTAGGCCACAAGGCCATCGCGCAATGGCGCCGGTGTATCGCCGAGCGCCTGCGCGCCCGGATCACCCGGTACCGCCAATGCCGACTGGAACCACCGCGAAACCGCCTCAAACGAGGGCGCCCCCCCACCCGCGAGTCGCGCGCTCAGGCCAACGAAAGATTT
>RGVZ01000239.1 GCA_010029825.1 bacterium
GGGAGCCGATGCGACGCAGTGGGACATGCGCATCCGCTTCCTCGATCCGCAATCAGAGGATTGGATCGTGTTTGAGCCAGAGTTGCGTCAAGGACGGCACATTCTCTACGCGCAGGACAACCGAGCGTTGCACTTTCCACGCGCCCATCAAGACATTTGGTTCGACCTGGCGCGCCTCAAGTTTGCCTTTGCGACGCGACACGACCACGGAGGCGTCGTGCGTCTCAACGGCGAGTTGCTGGACGTGTCTATCTCGCGTCGGCGCGCGGAAATGCAAGAGGTGTGGCGGCGTCGAACGTCATGGCTGGTGCGCTACCGCATCCCTTACGAGAATTTGTCGGTGGCTGACGGGGACGCGGAGCGAGTGCTCGATGTCGTCGGTCTGTCGGCCGAGTATCTCGTCAAGGACCTCATGCGCGTGCTCTTTGCGGACGCCGAGTTTCCGTGGCTCGACAAAAAGTATGAAAAGCGCGTGCACCGGTTGCTCTTTTTGCTGTTTGTGGAGACGTATGTCGGCACGCAACAGCGCGGTCAGGTGCTGCGCGCCGTGCGTCACACGCTCCAACGCTTGGCCGCCATGGACATGACGTCGACCGAGTGGCAGTCCGTGCAGAGCGACTTGCGCTTGTCCTCCTCACCCTTCTTGCCGTTCCTCGAGGCGTTGAAAGCCATCGGCGACAAGGTGCAAGCGGAGGATCGCGTGCATCATGTAAATGACACACCGTCTGCAGATTACGCACACCTCATGGATGTTTGCATGCGCGACATGGACACCTTTCTGACGGTCATGGCGCGTCTCGGCGCGTATTTCGACACGAACGCGGCCGTGCCGGTCGCGCGGATCTATGGGAGGTGATTGCTGATGATCATAAAGAGACAGACGCCAAGGACCACCAAGATGTGGGCGCACACAACGACCTGAAGGAAAAAAAAGGCGAAGCAGACGCCGCAGATGCGACAGTGGAGGCAGCACGCGGACTCTAGCGCATCGACATCGTTTGAAAAGTTGCCGAGATAGTCCATAATCATGTCAATCAACTCCGACGGGAGTCGGTCTTTTAGAAAACGATACATGCTTGGCAGCAACAAAGAGCGCCGGAAATGTCCTCACATTTGTCAACACGCACTCGAGCACGTGGCGGCGTTTGCGAACGGCGGTGTCATGCTTGGACACACTCTTTCTTTTCTGCGCCAATGACAAAACGGAGGAAACGGAGGCATGACAGATATCGATGCGAATGATCGGCAAACGTTTCTCGACATTGTGCTGAACAAGGTCATTCCCGACCGTCGTGCCTTTCTGCAGAACTCGATGAACGAGGCCATGGCAGCGTTCAAGCGACGGCGAGAAGCGGGCGAGGAACGCGTGCACGTCATGGAATCACAGAGTTTGATCCTCTTGGACGACCTGCAACAAATGTTACGACGCGTACTCTACGCGGTAGAGCACAAGTACAGTTTTGCCTATAATGAGCGGGTCGACATTCCGGCATCATTCTCCGAGGTGGTCAACCGTTTGGATTATCCACTTGGGGCTGAAAATGTGGATTTGAAGACCGTCAAGACAGCACTCGCAAACGTGTGCAAGGACGTTCAGATGAACTGTTTTCTGAACCCGACCACGCAAACGCCACAGCGAAATCTGCTGCTCTTTCTTTGTCAAGAGCCGGATGCGGACCAATGGATCGACAAGTACGTGAGCACATTTAGCGCCATTAGCCGCGACACTGCTCGGTTCCTCGGCATTCTCGTGGAAACGCCAGCAGCACTACCGGAAGAGACACAAGCCGTGATTGCGTTCTTCTTTGCACTTTGTTTCGGAACCCTCAACGTTCTGTACATGATCTTGTGGGCCACGACGCGCATGTGGGAGTGCGGACGCTACCGTCTCTTTCGCGACGCAAAAGCCGACCGCCGATCACTGTTTGTCCCGGATGTGCACCAACAGTGGCTGTGCAAGTATGCACAATCCAATCGCGCGTTCCTGCGCATCGCGTGCTTGCAAAATGAGACATTTGTTCAGTATTTGAAGAACGAGTCGACATCTCTAGAGTGGATGGACGCTGTCTTTCAAAACTTGCTCTTGTTCATGACGGTTTACCCAGCGCTCAACGACTTTCCACAGTGCTGTTCGCCCGCCAATTGTCTGCCCACTGGTTTCCACAGCGAATTCGTCGGCGATCAAGCACACGTCATTGCGTACACCATCTTTACGCAAATGGATGCGTTACTCGACTGCTTTCGATATGGGCGCATGAGTTCGACACAGAAGAATGCTTTCGAAGACTTGGTACGAGCAGGTCTATATACGTGGATCAGTGCACGACTGCAATTCGGGTCACTTGCGCAGTTTGGCAAGACGCTCCTCTCCAACGCACAATTTGAGGATGATGTTTTGCCCCCTTTCTTGTTTGACATTCTGCTACCGGAAACGCTGGTCCTCTTTTGCCCGCCGTCTGCATGCGCATCTCCCTTTGTCCACGAGTGGACGACGCATCGGTCGTCCCCCAATGCCCTCGTCAACGCGCTGCCGCGCATCGACGACACGTGCACCCGCCAGGAGCAGACGATGAATGACGCCAAGGACTTGTTGTCGAAACTCCTCCTCATCGACCTACATCGAGTAGACATGTCTGTCGTCGCCGCTCAAACGTGGACGTGCGCACTGCGCGTTTACGTGCTCACCACGGTCGCATCGACCGCTCTTCTCCTCGTCAGCGCGATCGTGCTCTGGCTTTGGTTGAGGCGTCAGCGCAAGACGCCGTGGTGGACGCTCCTCCTCGTCATCGTTGCCGTTGCGCTACCGACTGCCATTGTCATCGGCACGATCGAAACACTGCTGGCGCTCATTCGCGGTCTAGAGAAAGGAGAGGAGTGGCGAGCCGTGCTCCTGCTTTGGCAGAGCCGCTGCACCACATGGTGCGCCGTGCACGACGTGCTCTCCCTCCTCTACGCAACCATCCTCATCTTGCTCGCGCGCCGAACGTCCGACACGCGCGTCAAGACGGCGTGCATCGGACTCGCCGCGATAACAGCAGTGATCAACGTCATCAACCTCATCCAAAACAAAGGCTAACTAGCACGGTAAAAAAACGATTTAAACAAGTCGTTTGTTTAAATTCCTTGGTTCTTCTTTTTTTAGCGATGCATCATGATCGATAGTGATGATCGATAGATCGATAGATGGTAGATGAAGATGTTGGAGGTATCATCTCAGACCTTGACCTCTCCAACGGGGAGCGCGGGCGTCGGAGTCTTGGCCTTGCCGCGGCCGCCACCGCCGCGCTTGGCGGGTGCCGGAGGCGCTGCTGCGATCACTGGAGCGGCGACCGTTTGCGTGGGTGCAGCGACGACTGGGGCGGGTGCAGGTGAAGGTGCAATGGTGGGTGGCAACTGAAGATCGTCATCGTCCTCTTCCTCCTCCTCTTGCGTCACGTCGTCGTCCTCGTCTTCCGGGGCGACCTCGTTGTCGTCGTTCGGGGGCATCTCCGGGAGTGCATTGGTGAGCGTGCTGGATGTTGTTTCCGGTGTCGGCGCGGTGGTAACGCCGGTCGCGTTGGCGACGTCCTCCGGACGCACGACGACAGGGCGCAAAAGGCCGCGGATGGTCGTGTCGACGACCTTGACCACGGCTTCGGACAGCTTGACCTGGAGGGAGATCTTGTTGCCGATAAAGATGCTCTCCACCTTGATGGCGGCCGTCACGAAGCAGCGCTTCTCAAGCAAGTCGAGGGGGTCCATGATCTGGTTGGTCTGGTCGTCGATGAAGAGTGTGGAAATCTGTTCCGTCTTTTTGTTCTCCATGACCTTGACGTAGAGCATCGGTCCGCGGTCCTCCACGATCTTTCCCTTGTCCATCTTCCAATAGAGGGGATTGAACTTCTTGAGGTCGGCAATCTCGAGGTCATACTTCTCCAACTCCTCGCGGTGCTCGACGAGATACTTCTTGCACGTTTCCACGAGTCGGTCGAACTGCGTGACAAAGAGCTTTTCGTCCGCCGTGGCACCGTTGCGGCTCCAGAGACAGATGGGGAAGGAGTAGCCGCTGGGCTTGCCCGTCGTCATGTCCATGTTCTGCTGCAGTCCAAAGGACATGAGGTCTGCGGCCGTGTTGAGGACGAGGTCGCCAATGGTGCCGTCGGCGTTGCGCGCGGACAGGCGGATGCGCTTGAAGGTGATCTTGGAGGCGGCGTTACCGACGGAACCGACTTCGGCCTTGGAAAAGATGACGGTCTTCTCGGGCTCAAAGGTGCGGAACTCAGTCAGCTGTGTGTTGTTCATGGTTGTTGGAAATCTGGTGCACGTGTGACGCGATTGTCGTAAGGTGTTGGTTGTGTTCTTGTTGTTCAAGTGTAATCTTGTGCCTTGGCCACGGCCGCGGCGCGGAATCATTTTTTTGACGCGTTCTCGATCACAGTCGACGTCGCGTGGCACAGGCTTGGGCCTGATCGCACAGGGTGAGGTCCGACTCGTCCAGCGTCGTCAAAAAGGCGTAAATCTCGTCCAACAAGTGCTCCGGGAACCACTCGCTCTTGCCGCCGCACAGGCGATGCGCACGCCATCGCGTCTTGACGGCGCGTTCGTCTTTGGTGGAAAGACGCGGAAACCACGCGTGTAGTCGTAAATGTTCGATCGACACGGCGTCGCGAATGGCCGGTGGACAAACGCACGAGGAAAAGCCACGGTGAGCGACTCGGGACCAGGCGTTGGTGCCCTTGTAATGCCCCACCTTGATGTAAGGTCCACGCGTGGATTGAAAGATGTAGACACCCATGAGATCGTGTTATGATGGAGAGAAAGAGGATGCGTAAGGCATCATTTATTTCATGGATTGTAACGTTTCAAATGCCAATCAGGTGCGGATACTGCGTGTCCGACGGCGTAATGTAGGAGGTGTCCAGGTCGTTGCGTTTCAGAAAGAGCATGTGGTTGGGATCCAGTCGGCAAAGGGGGCACTGCATACCGGACGGATTGCGACCAAAGTTGGCCTCGGCGGCTGGAAAAACGGCGGTCGGAACGACGGTGGAGGTGACGGGGCGACGGGCGGGCGTGCTGGAAAAGACGGGTGGCTCGGGGCACTCCGGCGGTGGCGTCGTTGTCGCCACATCGGTGGACGTTCGCAATCAACCCTTGGTCGACCATGTGATCCGCCTCGGTTTCGCTTGCGAGCAAGGCAGCGAAACCGATGTGCTCGATCGCTTCGTGCAGGCCGCAAGAAGGCATCATGCCGACATCGTGGTCCGCATCACCGGCGATTGCCCATTGGTGGATCCCGAACTGGTCGACGAGTGCATACGCCAGTTCAGGTCGACCGGAGTGGATTACTTCAGCAACACCCAGCCACCCACCTTCCCGGATGGTCTCGACATCGAAGTGGTCACGCTCACAGCCCTCGAGCGTGCCATGCAGGAAAGCGCCAGCGCCCACGACCACGAGCACGTCACACCCTTCATCCGGGAATCTGGGATTTTTCGATGCGGGTCGATGCACAACCCCACCAACCTTTCCTCGCTGAGGTGGACGGTCGATGAACCCGAGGATTTTGAGGTGATTTCCCGGGTCTTCGAACATTTCGCACCGGAGATTCATTTTGGCTGGCGGGAGGTCTTGGCGCTCCAACGTGCGGAACCCCAATGGTTCACCCCCAACCGAGGTCTCTCTCGCAACCAGGGATCCGCCCTTGGAACGGGTCAGAAGCTCTGGAACCGGGCCAAACGCGTGATCCCGGGGGGGAACATGCTGCTTTCCAAGAGGGCGGAGATGTTCCTGCCCGAACAATGGCCCGCCTATTTCAGCAAGGCCAAGGGTTGCAAGGTCTGGGACCTGGACGGCAATGAATACATCGACATGTCCATCATGGGAATCGGCACCAACACTCT
>RGVZ01000240.1 GCA_010029825.1 bacterium
GGCCGTTTCCGTGTAAAAGGTTTCGTTCCCCACCCGCGCAACGGGGGCGCGCATCCAAAACAGGACGTCTCCGCGCGCGACGAGGGAGGGCGCCACGACGCAGAAAAAGTTCATCATCAAACTCGCAATGTGCACGCCGTCCGTGTCTGCGTCCGTCAGCAAGACGACCTTGCCATAGCGCAGACGCCGAAAGATGGACGTGTCTCGGTAGTCCACTTTGCTCTCGAGGTGGAGAATGGCCATCAGGTCCGACCACTCCCGGTTCGCGCAAATGGTCTTGGCCGAGGCGTTGTACACGTTCAAACACTTGCCGCGAAAGGGATAGATGCCAAACTGGTCACGGCCCCGGTGCCCGCCCCAACCCTTCTTGATGCCTTGCACCGCAAAGGTTTTGGCGGACAAACCCTCGCACAGCAAGAGCACGCACTGGTGCGCCCGCCGCGTGCCGGCCCAATTGGCCGCGTCGTAGCCCTCGGCCTGGGGTATCGTTTGTTTCTTGGCGGTCGTCTTGGGAAAGACGTCGTCGACGCGTCGAAGGTCGGCCAAGAAGCGTTTGCGAAAGGCCTGCACGCTCGGCCACTGCGCCACCGTGCTGCCCAATCGCTGCACGACGGCGCGCCACGTCACGGCGTGATCGGTTTCGTCGACCACGTCTCTACGGTCGAGGAGGGGCGCGACGCAGCGCGCCTTGCACTGCGAGGCAAAGACGGGATTCGGCACGCGTGCGACCAGGAGGACAGCGACAAGCGGACGAATGTCGGCGAGGCGCAGTGCGCTGGCCAACTTGGCGTCTTGCGCGTGCAAGGCCTTGAGGACCGTGCGCAAGAGGTCTTCGATGAGCGGTTTGGCAAATTCCGCTTCCGTTTCCATGCCGTTGACGTAGGCCAAGGACAATGCACGCGTGTGGTCGCTCGGAGAGGGCGCGAGGAGCAGTTCGAGAGAAAAGGAGGCCGTTTGTGCATGGCGGAGTCGGCAAGACGTCATGTGTTTGCTGCTCGAGGAAAGGATGCGCGTGGCAAAGCCGGTGAGGCCGTGTCGGCCGTGCACGACGACGCGCCGTTTGATGTCCTGGTGGCGTATCACCAGAACAATGTCCAACAAGAGGAGCATCGCCACCTCGTGAAGTTTGCGCACAAAGAGGCGGAAAAAGGTGCTGGAAGGCGTCATCATCTCCTCGGCCGAGGTTTGGAAACGCGCCCAGTCGGGTGTAAAGGCAATCTTGACGACGGGTCGCTTCGTCTTGACGCGCTTGCGCTGCGGACCGTCCGTCTCGCGCATGTTGTTGCGCCACGTCTGGCGCGTCGAGATGCCTTGGAGGGCGTCGTGCAACTCGGCCTGGAAAAAGGTGGAAAAGACGTTGGTCAACTTGACGCCCATGCCGTTTCGGCCAGACGTGCCGCGCGCTTCGCCATCGTCAAAGTTGGACGATGTCCGCAACTGCCCGAAGATGCGCTCGGGCGGCGTCGATCCGATGGACGCGCCGTCGTTCTCCATGGTGCAGGTGCCATTGTCGTCGCGGTCGACGAGAATGTGGATCGTGGAGAGGGGCGTGTCGGTGCTGGCCGATCGCCACGCGTGATCGATCATGTTGGAGAGCGGTTCCTGGAAGATGCGCCAGAGACCGTCCGAAAAGACGGCGTCGGTGACACGGTGCGCAGTTCCGTCGACGTCCATGACGACGCATTCTCCGGGATGCGTCGACGGTGTCGTGCTGCCGACGTACATGTCGGGACGGTGCAGGATGTGCGTGATGGGATCCATCTGCGCAATGTGCGGCGTTGATGACGTATTCGTCGTCGTCATGATAGTGATGCAATCGAAGTAGTTTTGTTAGGGAAAGCGACAAAGGTAGAACAGTCACGACCGTTCTTCTTTACCAATTGTTTGTCGATGGCAGTGACGGAATGATTTAGGGAACGGAAGACGCTTTCCATTGGTTCTTGCTGGGCGTCTCGGTCAAAATGCCGTTCGACCACACGCCGAAGCGCTGGTCGTCGTCTCCGTCGTTTTCAAGGACCAAATGGTAGCACGTAAAGGCGTCGTGGCTCTCGATCTTGGCAAAGTCTTGCGATACCGCAGCGAGGAGCAGATACTTGTCGTCGATCATGGGTAGCGAACCGAAGATGCGTTCGTTGGCATCTCTCGCGTCACCAAGATCGTCCACGAGGATGGAGTGGCCTCCGGTGACGATCAAGTCTTCGGACAATTCATTCGCCTCTGTTTTGCGCATGCGATACATGCACGTATTGAAACGGTCGGGGTTGTTCAGGATGACACTCTCCACAATGTGCGCAATCTTGCGATCGCCGTGCTTGTAGGTTCTGACGACGTCTCCGCGGTTCAGGTCCTCAATCGGAGTCCACGTTTGTCGACCGTTTTCAAGCACGCACAGAATCTTGGTGCCCTTGTTGAAGCACAGCGGGGACAACAGGTAGAACAGGCCGGCCTCAGGAGAACTTGTAGCAGAAGCAGCAATCGCAGTATCCGGAGCGGTAATCGCCACAGAACCGAAAGAAACAGTGCCCAAGGGGGTGGAACCGGTAAGGCTGCTTTGTGTCCATGTATGCCCTGTATCGTCCGTGTAGTAAACTCCTCTGGTTGTGGACCCTGCGAGGCCGTATACATCGCTCAACGCAATCGCATTGAACGTGCCAGTCTTCACGTTGCTTTGTGTCCATGTGTGTCCTCCGTCCGTCGTATAGTAGAGTCCTTGGTTCAGGCCTGAACCAGCGACTCCGTCTGTTCCGTTCAGATAAAGACTGTTGAAAGAGCCTGATGTAACATTAGTGCTTTGTTTCCACGTCGCTCCTCCGTCGGTTGTGTAGTACAAACCCCCGTTGGTCGCGCTCGTGGTGCTCATGATACCGTTTGCGCCCGACAGAGCGATACTACGGTAGAAACCAGTCAAATATGCACCGGTCTGATCTTTACTTTGCGACCAATTCACACCTCCATCGGTAGTGTAATAGGCACCGGAAAAAGAACCTGTATTGCACGCAGCCGTTCCATACAGCCCGGATACGGCCACTCGAAACGTGGTAGCACTTGTAGAAATACCCCACCGTCGCCATGTCGACCCCGCATCGTTCGTTTGCCATACCCCCACAGTTGAATTCGACGTGGAGGATGCAAGTCCATACGAACCCGACAGGGCGACGGCGTTGAAAGTCGTTGGTAAACCGGACGGGCTATAACTCGTGTTCCACGTTTCCCCCGTGTTCGTCGTGTAGACCATCGTCGAACCACTTTTCGTCGCGATGCCGTTCGTTCCATCCAAGGCCAGTGCGGTGAGACCGGTCACTGCACCCGAACTAGCAGTCCAAGTCTGTCCGCCGTCCCTGGTGTAGATGGGCTCTAATGCGGTCGGTAACGCGATTCCATTTGACCCGGACAGCGCCACGGCTGTGACGGAATTCGTATCGCCTTTAGAGAAAGACATGACAAACAGAGCGGATAGCAACAGTTCCGTCAATTGCCCATCTATTCCTGAACCAGATTTTTTTTTCATCGATACGCGCTGTATCATCGTCTGGTGATTTTTTCCGGTGGAGAAACGTTCATGACGGACATGACAAAGAGCGTCAACAATGTGCTCACAAAGCCAATGACGAGTGGGCACGACACGTAGGCGCGGACGGTCGTGAAGTGGCCTCGAAAGCGATGCAGTTGCCGAACGGAAAGCGTAGTCAGGACGCCTTGGAACAGGAGCAGAACGACCCACCGCTGCCAAGAAATGGCTTTGCCTCGCACGGTGTCAAAGGATGCTACGAACCAGATGCAGACCGAAACGACTGTGGCCAGGACCGACACGGTCCACTGACCTTTGGTGCGACGGGCTTTGCGCGAGGATGACCAAAAGAGCGTGGACAGCAGAACGATGATGACGGTGAGCCATGTGGCGACAAAGGTAAAGCCGACGTGGAATGCGAGCGCACGACATGGACGATCTCGGACTAATTCGAGTCTACACTCAATCCCCCTTTCTGATATCGTCGTTACGAAGTTGCCCCTGTTGAATTGATCTAGTATGTATGTCGCTGAACTTAAAGGTAAAGTTAAACGGTGTGTCTAACCTTGAATCTGTGTCTAACCCTGTCCTTCAAGACTAAGCTGAACGTAGGAGGTGTGATGGCCATGGTGAAGGGTGGGATGAAACAGAAAAGTGGTCTGTCGACGGATTTCCATTCGGTGCACCGCTTGGAAAAGAAAATCCATGAGGATGTAAACAGCGGAACTTGTTTAGGATGTTGGCCCGCGTCAGTGAACTGGAAACGAACGTCCATGGAACGAGGAACGGATGTGGACGCATTCGTGCGCTTGAGAGTCACGGTGCCTGACCATGACGCCATGATGTATTTTGCTCTTCTTTATCACCAAACGCGACATTTTTGAACGTGTCCTCGCCACTGGCGCGTGTCAAGACTGATCGTCACCGGCGGCCACTCTATCCTCGTGGACGACCTCGGCGGGGCGAAAGAGGCCAACGAACGCATCTTCGGTTCGCTACCCATGATCGACGACAAGTGTCTGCTCCTCGCTGCGGTGTGCAAGGACTTTGCCCAGATCAAGGATCGCGAGGTTTACACATGCTACCATTTCATTCTGGAAAACGACGGAGACGACGATCAACGCTTTGGCGTGTGGGCCAATGGCATTCTGACCGAGACGCCCAGCAAGAACCAGTGGAAAGCGTAGTCGTGGTGGTAAGTCATGTGAAGAAGAAGCGGCATGAAGCCTATTCAATAAATAATTATCCAGAAAAACCCACAGTGAATGAATAGAATATACCATCATCGACAATCATCGAATGTTTCATTCTATTCTTTCTTGCTCTCGTGATTTTTTAGTGAACGAACAGCGCCAACACCGTCAGAACCTGCCACAGGCCGTAAATGTGCAGCAAGTCCGCGTCCGACACGCCGTAGCGTCGGCGCCAGTCGAAGCACTTCCAATAGACGAGCAGCACGAGCGGTGTCACGAGCAGACTGCCCAAACGGGCGGTGAGCGAGAGGTCGATGGCCACGTCGTGCAGGCTCCACAGTTCCAAGAGCGGGAACCAGTGACCGACGGCGTCGACGATGAGCAACGCTTCATCTGTCAAGGTCACACCAATGGGCGCGAGGTGAAGCACGCGGGGATGCACGTGCGTAATGTACGAGCCGCCAATGGCGCAAAAGAGAGCCAGAGGAAAGACGAGTAGCGCGTATCCGTAACGAACGATCGGGTCGTCGGATGCGTGGGTGGCCCAGTAAGCCAGCCAGGTGGCGTTGGCGAGAAGCGACCACCAGCTGAGGTAGCTGATTTGGTCAATCACAAATGTGCGCAGAATGCGCCAAGGTTGGTGGTGGGCGTCCGTGTCCGGAAAGCCGTGCCACGCGAGTCCGCACGACCATTGAAACGTCATTGCTTGTCTGTTTCTTGTCTGTTTGCTCGTATATTTCCCTGGTGCTGTCGTATCGATAACTACGAATACCTACTATATAGCGGCCACGGATAGAGAAATGCGTCAATTTCCACATCCTCTCTCTTTTTTCAAATTCATTCAGCCGGTGTGGATCCAGCTATAGTCTTGCTGCGACCACGGTTGGCGAGAGGAAAAGTGCGTGCCAAACTTGTCGTAGGGCCGGTCCAGCAAGAGGGCGTCGACGTGGCGCATGTCCACGTCGCGAAAGGGCGCGTCCCACCCGCGCACCTCGACGG
>RGVZ01000025.1 GCA_010029825.1 bacterium
AATCATTATTTGCTGAAAAATCCGGCGAATAAAAAACCACCGGGAAAGGTCCCGCGGCTCGAACTTCTGGCCGCATGATCGACAATGGGTGGGGGCAGTTTACAGCTCTTTGACTAACCCGCGCGCGCTAAGGGATCTCAACCAGGTACGGACTCAACGAGAATGTCGCGGCACTGCCCAGGTTTTCCGCCATCCACTTCAATGTCATGACGCCGGTTCTGCTGCCCGCAGCTACACCCAGGCGCGCGGCGCCTGAAAGAGATCCAGCGATGACGACGCGTCCAAGCCCGTTGTTCGAGGATGGTACGAGGGCGGCCAGAGCGGTGGTCCCGGCCGAGCCCGCGACAGGTTTCCACTTTGTGGGAATAGACGATTCGCAGTCATACACTGTCGTGGCATCCGGTGGGCTGCCGCAGGTATAGACGGTGTTCGAGTCGGTCGGGTCCGCGATGGCGACCAGGATCTCGCTGTTCACGGAAATCGCGCCGAGAGCCTTGGTCGTGGTAGCCCTTCTGATGACGGGATAAGAACTCCAGATTCCGGAGTCATAAGATATGACACGGATTTTCTGTTGTGGAGTCTCAGTCGGGGTGATGCAGGAGACGAGCGCGTGGAAATTTTCCGGACTGGCTCCAACGTCTGTGGCAAGGTCCAGTAAATACAGATTGCCGACACACCACTTTGATGAATCGCCCGGGATCAGGGACAAGTCCTGGACGGCGGCCAGATTGCTGCCATTTCCTGGTGCCGTGGAGCGAGTGATGGTCGTCTTGCGGACGGTTGACGTCGCGGTGTCTGCGGCTGCGAACTGGATGCCATTTTGGGCTGTTACCGTGCGAGCGGGGGATGTAGTCCACGCCGACGTTGTGGATGTGGCGTTTGCCGCCCAGTTACCTGAATTTGAAGTCAAGTCCCGGATCGTGGTTCCGGACGCATAGGCGATTTTGGCTTTCACTGTATCGCTGAAATCGGCGGTGCTGCCCGGGTCCTGGTTGGTCCAGGTTGCCACCCGGTAACCTGTGGTTGCGTCGGGATCACTCGCGTTGCCGGCCGCGTCGCGGACCACCATGCAAATGGACATGGTGGTTTCGTAGGCCGGGCCCTGGATGTTGTCGGATATCGGGATGGAGGACGACATCCAATCCGACCATGTGCCCCTGCCGGTGCAATCTGTCCCAGTAATCACTTTGTATTTGAATTGGTGGATGTTGGGTTGGGATCTCGCGTTTGTCGATATGGCCACGTCCAGTTTCCCGTAATGAACCGACAGGCCGTCGGGATTGTTGTGCAGGCTGACGAGTGGTTTGGTCAGGTCAACGTCAAAAGGCTGTGTGGCTTGATACCAGCTTGATTCAAGCAGGACAGAATTGACGGCTTTCACCGAGATGTAGTGAGCGCCTTCCGGCAAAGTCAGCGTCGCCTGCGTTCCCGTGGCCGGTGTTACACCGATGATGTCGCTGCCTCCTGCCTGGGATCCGACCTTGTATTGGTAGGTGACCGCGGTTTTCTCGGTCACGGCAGGCCAGCTTACCGTGATCCCGGTGGTCGCGTTTGTTGGGCCGACAGGACTCCACGTGACGCTGGTGGGAGCCGGCGGCGCCGTTTCGTCCACTGATATGGCGTTGGCCAGGTGAGTCGCTGTACTGTTTCCGGCGTTGTCGACCACGACGACTGTGAAATAGAAATCCCCGTCATCGGGCAGTGCGATATTCGCCTGATAATCTGCGACTCCGTACGCATGCTCGTAGACGTCGTTCCCGCCAGGAGTCGTGCCGACGAGAACTTTGTGCGCCTTGGTCATTGAGGGAGACGCCTTGTTCGTTGGAGTCTGGTCTTCCGCGGGAATCCACCGGATGCTGACGTTGCGGGATGCCTTGATCGTCGCGGGCGGGACCGGGTCGGTCATCCGCACACTGGTCGCTGCTTTCGGGGGCGTGATGTCGTGCAGCCACTGGAAGTAGACCGGGTTTGAGTCCTCAGATCCGCTCGGGGTAAACGCCTTGACGCACAGGATCGCCTCGCCGTCTACGAGGGCAGAGGTGTCGACGGCAAATTCGGCTGCCGTAGTCATGGCGCTCCAATTGCGCTCGCGGATGCACTCGAGCTTGTCCGCATTGGCGGCCTTGTATTTGAAAGTCGAGTCTCCGTTGCGCCGCGTCACCTTCACAGGGATGCTGGTTGCGTTGGAGTAATCCGTGGGCCCGCCCTCGATCTTTTCAATCAGGTAACTGCTCTTGGTCGAGGATCCGTCCGGGTTGGTAAACTTCACTTCGACAGCGGGCGTGCTGGTTCCCTTGTTTTCGGGCGCGGCGCCGCCGCCGCAACCTGTTGTTATGGAAGTCGCGATCGCGAACGCGGACAACACGGCGCGGGAGCCGCCAAAGCGGCGGCCAAGGGGCTTGCTGAGGTCGAACACGCTGCGCACGCCTGCAACCTTCCACGGGACCCATTCCCGTTCATTTAGGATCGGCTAAATATCCGATAAGTTTAGTTTTTCGGGCGGATCTTGAGCGCGTGGCCGGAGGCGGGGCAGGAGATATTGGACATTTTCTCTAAATTGCTGAAATAATTAACAATTAGAGGATTCGAAGGAGGTCCGCATGGCAGGAGCAAGAACTGTTTTCAAGGCCCTTGTGGGCTCCATGATCGGATTGGCCGCGTTCTTCTGCGTGGGGTGCGAGACCACCAGCAAACTGCCCCCGCTGAAACTGGTCAACAAGGTCGATATCCCGCGATTCATGGGTACCTGGTACGTCATCGCCAACATTCCGACGTTCATCGAGGAAGGCGCCCATAACGCCACAGAGAGCTATGAACTGGACAAGGATGGCAACATCGAAATCACGTTCCGTTACAACAAGGACTCGTTCGACGGTCCGGTGAAGGAATACCATCCAAAAGGTTTTATTTACGACCGGAACTCAAACGCAGAGTGGCGGGTGCGGTTCCTTTGGCCATTTCTGGCTGACTACCTGGTGATTGACCTGGCCGATGATTACTCATTCACGGTCATCGGGGTTCCATCGCGGAAATATCTCTGGATCATGGCGCGTTCGAAGACGATGGACGAGAAAGCGTACGCGAACGTCGTCGACCGGATCGCGGCGCAAGGTTATGACATCAGCAAGATCCAGAAGGTGCCCCAGCGGTAACTCAACGGGACGGGATCTCTGCCGCCGCGGCTGATCCCGAGAGTTCATCGCGGAAGTTTGACCTGAGTTTCAGCAGGTTCTGCAGATCCTGGGATTTGCGCCCTTGCAGGAAGAATCCCTCCGGGGCTTTCATGCGTCCGTCGATGTTCGCCTCGCTGAAATCGATCCTGGTCGATGACCTGACCACATACGAAGAGTCCTGATCCGTCGCAGGGCCCGGATCCCTGGTCGTCTTGCCCGTCGGGGCTTTTCCATTGGCGAGCGCTGCCTTCGTCATCGCAAACGTCAACGTCAACACCAATGTCGATATGATCGTCCCGATTCTTGTCGTGATTCTCATTGCAGTGCCTTTTCAAGATCGCGAACTTCGTTTGATTCCGGATCGGGATGGGAGGCCGTGGCTGGTTCCGTGGTTTTCGCGTCCTGGACCAGATCGTCCGGAAGTTCATTGTTATCCGGCTTTGTCCCGTTGGTCGCGGGCTTGATCTTGGCCGCCAGTTTCAAGATGTCGGAGTCACTGACCTTGTTCCCTTCAGCGACTTGTTGGCGCTGGATGTCCTCGAGCATCGCGGCGACTTGCTCGCTCTCCTCGCTCCTGCCTTTGTTCATGGCCTGAAACTGCTTGAGGTGCTTGCGCGCGTTTTCCAACTGTCCAGCCGAACGCTCCACCGAGGCGAGGTTGAACAAGACCAGCTCACTCGCCGGGTTCCGCGCGTGGGCGGCGTTGAGCGCCTCAAGTGCCTCCTTGGTCTTGCCACGGCGTGCCTGGACCATCGCCATGTGCACACGCGCGTCGTCATGTTTTGGCATGACGGCGAGGACGCGCTCGAATTGGACGCCTGCCTGGTTGTACTGGCGATGCTTCAGGTACAAAGCGCCCAGGTTCATCCGCGTCGCGATATCGTTCGGATTCAGTTCCAGAGCACGCCTGAAAGCCTCCGCGGCCAGCAGGTTCTTGCCACGCGCGAGGCGCAGTTGCCCGACCAGGTTCAACACGGCGGAATCCTTGCTCTGTATTCCGCCCAGCGCGTTCAGGAAAACCTCGGCCAAGTCCTGCTGGTTGCGCTTGAGCGCGACCATGGCGAGGATTTTTCGCGCTTCAGGGTTTTTTGTGTCGGCGCGCAAGGCCCTCTTCGCGTACGTCTCGGCGTCGGCAGGGTTTCCTGACACGAGGGCGAGGCGGGCGAGGTCAATCAGCGCCTCGCCATCGAGCGGGTTTGACTTGACGCGTTCGGTCAAGGCCACCTTGGCGTCCTTGACACCGCGGTCCTGCGCGAGTTCCGGTGCCGCGGTGCGCATGTCGGATGTGGTCACAAAAACCACTTCATTGCGCGTCTGGTCCACGGCGGCAACCGGCGCCAGCGTCTTGCAACCGGTCGCCAGAACGGAGGCGAGGCCGATGAGAGTTGTCGCCTTCACGATTTGGACAAGTGAGTTATTCATTTTTCTGTTCCTCCAATCATTCAATCGATAAGTTCGCGCGTCGACCTGTTCAACGCGAACTTCTGGCTGACGTACTGGGGAGCAAGTACCATCATGGCCACGGACGAATCCTTGCGACCGGACAACTCAGCCATCTTGCTCTCGACTTTTTCTGTCCAGTCACTGAACGTTTCGACTTCCGAAGAACGCTTTTGGGCGACTTCGAAGAACTTGCCGGCCTCTTCGCGCAGAGGGAACGCGAGCTTGTCCATCTTTGACCGGAAGGTCAGCGCTTGCTTTTGGTCAAGATCAGCCGGCGGCTGCGCGCTGAAAAGTTTCTCGGCAAAATCCTCATGCATTTCGCCGAGGCGATACAGCGAGGCCACCGTAAATTCGGGGCTGCCGATGGCGATCACGGATTCGTAACCAGCGGCCGCGCGCTCGAGGATTCCTTGCTTTGCCTGGATCTGGCTCTCGACGGATCGTCCTGTCACGATCTTCGTGGCCATGAAGTGCTGGAACCCGGTTTCAACCTGCGCGAAAAGGGTAGCGGCCAGTTCCTGGCGTGCCTGGATGGCCGGCGGCGCGTCCTTCTTCGCGAGACTGACCCGCAGGCGGTCCAGTTCGTACCTGCCAGACGCTTCTTTCAAATTGATCGCGAGGATCTTCGCCTTCCGCACCATCGCCAGCGCTTGCGTATCGGGATCAATGCCCTTCATGCCGGCGAGGGCGGCCAGCGTGGTCGCGGCCTCCATGTACTTTTCCCGACGTTCCTGGACGGATGCCAGTTCCATCGTGGCCTCGCGTGCGATCTCGTTGGCGGAGTGCATCCTGCGGATCTCCGTCAGCAACGACTCAGCGATATCCAGGCGGCCAATGGCCTTTTGCAGGATGGCCGCGTTGTACAACGCGGTCGCGCTACGCTTGTCGGACGGGAACTTGTTGCCAAGATCCGCGTACCACCTGGCCGCGGCAGCGAGATCGGCAAGTGCCTCATACCCGTCACCAAGGCGCGCCATGGCATCAGGGCGCAGTGTCGACTTTGGATAGGCCTCAATCAGTTTCTTCGCGGTTTCCATGGAGTCTTCCAGGAGAGACGCCTTCTCCTGGTTCAATGACGCGTTGAACAACGCGCGATCCGCGCTCTGGTCGGCTGGAAATTCCTTCTGGAACGACAGGAAGTCCGTGGCTGCCTTCGCGTATTCGCCTGATTTCTCAAAGGTCGATCCGCGGTTGAAGAGCGCCTGGGAATACAGGCTGTTGCGTGTTGCCTGGATGTTGGCGTCGGACTTGAATTCCGGGATACCGTCGATGCGCTTGGCCCACGCGATTACATCCGTCCAGCGCCCCTTCTCGAAGTGGAACGCGATGATGATCTTGGCCGAGGCCTTGCCCTGCTGGGTTGCCGGAATCGTCTTTACGATTTCCTCGAAACATTTCAGGGACTCACCATAGTGCCCATGGTCAAAATAGATCTGGGCGACGCTGAAACGCATGGGGAAACCTTCGGCGTCACCAGGCAACAGGCGTGAATAGTCATCCATGTACTTGATGAGCGTGAGCTTCTCGCGCGGGATCTCAATTTCCCGGGTCGCCTTCCCGGCGGGTGGCAGCGCGTCGAACTTCTTGTCCTCGACCAGCTTGTTCATCGCCGCGACGGCGTTCAGAGCCGCGGCCCGCTTGAACTTTCCGTCTTTCGGGCGGCTGTTTGCGACGATCGAGTAGTTGGTGGCGGAGGACTCGAGGCGATTCTGGTCGAACTGGATCTCCGCGAGATAAAAGCGAATTTCGTACGCGGCATCTGATTGCGGGAAATTCTGCAGGTACGCCTCATAGATGCTGGCTGCCAACGCAACGAGAGCGGGGTTTTTCGATTTCTGGCCGCGGCTGTGGTACAAGGTGCCCCACCGGTGCAACAACTTCCCGGTCTTGATGGTCGCGTTTTTCACGAGGTTCTCGTTGCCAGCGTTCGCGGCCGTCCATTTTGAGGTGCCGGTGAACAGCCCGGGCATCGCGCGAAGCTTTGCTGTTGCTTCGGCCTCGCGGCCGGACGTGTCGTAAAGATCGACAAGTGTCGCGTAGATCTCCGGGGTCGATGGGCGCGAGGGGGCTTCGCGAACGAGGCGTTCGTAAACCTCGATGGACTTCGCCTGCTTGCCTTGCTCGGCGTAGATTCCGCCGAGGCGCTCAAGCATCGCGTAGAAGGCGCCTTCCTCACCGATGGTCCGGAAATATTTCCATGCCCCGTCAACGTCCTCGGTCTCGGCCCAGACCATGACGAGGTCCTTCAAGGATTCCTTGCGCAGGTCAAGGTTGCCCTTGCGTGCCGGGGACGTCGCCAGCTTGATGACAAGTTTGAATGCGGTGATGGATTTCTTGTAGTAGTCGTCAGACTGCTGCGGATCAACCGTCGCCGAGTTGTAGTAAGCCCACCCCAGTTTGTAGACGGCATAAGGATATGCCGGATGATCCTTGTACTGCATACAGCCTTTGTAGCTCTGCATGGCCTTCGTCATGTTGTTCTTGTCGAAATACAATTCCCCGAGCGCAAGCTGCGCGTCCGGGACAAACTGGGACTTCGGCCATGACTTGATGAGCTGGTTGAAGTACGACTCCGCGTTGTCGTCACCAAGTCGACCAAGCGCCTTGGCGAGGGCAAAAAGTGCGGAGTCCGTGCGCGGGTGGCGCGGATACTCGGAGACAAGGCGCCGGAATGCCATGGCCGCCTTGGTCAATTCCGCGTGGGCAATCTTGTAAGTCAGTTTGGGCTCCGGTCCGCGGGTTTTTTCCGGTTTCGCTTGCCAGTCGGCGTAGGCGCGGGCGAATGCCTCTGCCTCGAGGTCGCGGATATAGTCGTGGCGTTCAACGTAGAGTTCGCCGAGGCGCAAGATCAGCTCAAAATTCCTTCCGGACTTGTCCTTGCGGTCGCCCAGAAGTTTCTTGATGGAGGCAATTGTCTTTACCCGGATCTCGTCGGCCTTGCGCAAGTCGACCCGGCTGGATCCGCCACGATCGTTGCTGAAGTAATCCGCGTAATCCTCGAGGTTTGGAGCCGCGGCCTTTCCCGGTGTTTTGCCTTTTTGCGCGGACGCCGCGGTCTGGATCACCAGGTTGCTGCTGCGAGGCGCGCGCATTCCGAGTGCCTGGGTTTGCCCCTTCGCCGCGAGGCCAGCGGCCGGACTGGTGAGCAGCGCGAGGGTTCCGGCTGCCACGACCAAAAACGGGGGGATGCTGATCCTGGTATTCATGGTTCCATCCTCTAAAATCACTTCCGGTAACTACTTCACGCAGGCAGCCTTGGCCGGGTCAATGTAGAACCCGACTTCGTCCCACCAGTATTCGTGCTTGTTGTCCGGTGCCCATGCGAGAACGCGCTGGCCCCATCCAGCCGGACGTTTTCCCGCCTTGGCGCGGCCGGTGAACTTTTCCGAGCTTAAATGCTCCTTGCCGAGGATCTTGTCTTTCTCGCTGGTCAGCAGCTCGACATAAAGAAAATCCGCCTGTGCCCTCAATTGATCATACTTCGTCCGGAGGTCCCCGAGTGCGAGGATGAATTTTTTTCCCGTCTCTTCGCGCAGCGCCCGGAAATGATTGCCGAGCAGCGCGGAACCCCCTTCTTTGACCTCGTTGAATTCGTCCAGCTTTCCGTCCTCGATCATCCCGATTTCGCGGGAAGTCTGGGTCAACGCGGCGCGCAAAGACGTCATCCGGTCTGAAGTCGCCGCGGTCAGCAAGATGTTTCGGGGGATACCGAGGGAATCGCCGCTGACTCCGGCGCTCAGATTCTCGAACAAGTCCCATGCGGATGCGGGGTTCAATTGCTGGCGCGCCAGAAAATTCTCAAGCTGGTCCATCGGGCCCGAGTGACGCGCGATGAATTCCTGCAGCGCGTTGTCGCTGTCGCGATAAAGGCACATCCAGTAAAGGATGATGGAGCGCAGCAACGGTGCCTCCGGATTGAACTGGTCCCGGAAAAAGGGGCTCTCCGCCCCGTGCAGGGCGCCCAGCGCGTGACCCGGGAAACCAGCCATGAAGAAAGCCCATGACTGCTCGAAGAGCGCGACCGGGAACAGCGGACCATTTCTCGAGATGGTCCGGTATACAGCGACTGCTGACTGGAATTTCTTTTGCTCGTACCAAAGCCGGCCGAGTGCCAATTTCGACATGTCCTCAAGGTCTGGTGAGGGCGATGGTTTCGCGTCGAGGATTTCCTTGAACAAGGATTCAGCGTCCGCCAGGCGCTTGCTCTTGTAGGCCATCACGCCCAGCTGGTACCTGGCCCTCAGATAGTTGCGATCGCCCTTTTTCACGGCCGCGAAGTGGGTGGCTGCTGCCTGATTTTCCCCGCGGTCAATGTCGGCGAGTCCGCTGAACCAGTTCCAGTCGCGCGTCTCTTCTGGATCGGTAACGCGTGTGGCAACTTCCTTGGCCGCGAATATCGCGCCAGGATTGCCAGCCAGGCGGTTGGCGAGGCGCAGCAATTTTCCCCGCTCAGCCTCGGAGAGTGCGGGGTTGTCGAGTGCCTTCGATATCGCCAGCAGCGGCAGCACCCGGAAGCCAGCCGATTGCGACTTCCATGCGAGCTGTGCCCAGGGATCGCGTGCCTGTTCCTTTTTTACCGTTGCCGCTCCCGCCGTCACGGGCCCCGCGAGGGCTGAGGCCAGAATCACGGCCAGGCCCGGCGAAAGGAACTTCTTCGCGATTGGATGTGCCTGGATCATCTTCAGCGTCACTCCTAGAAGAACAGGTAACTGGCGCCGATATCGACTGCCCAGCTGTTTCGGCGGTGTTTCTCTTCGGCGCGCATCTCGTCGAATATCCGGTTGCGGAAATCGAATCGCAGGGAGAACGAGTCGTAAAGATAAAGGCGCTGTCCCCCGCCGATGATGATCGCGTCTTTCGCGCCCTGGTCGGTGTCCACGCGTGACATGCCGGCTGTCAGGTACACGTCGGTGTAGACGATCATCTGGTCGAACAGGTTGAGTTTTCCGTAGAACGGCGCCGCGACGGCAGCGATGTCGCGCATGCCATGGATGGCATTGACGTCAGGGTCCGGTGTCACGATGGAATCGGGATTCGTCGCGTCACCCTGCAGCGGACGGTAGCGCAACTGGTTGAGTGCCTTGCGATCCGCGGAGTCCGAGACTTTGGTGCTTATCCACTGGGTTTCGATGCCAACCCATTCTCCGATGAACATACCGAGGCGGTAGCCAGTCGCGAAGGTCGAGGTGTACGACTCGTTGAGGATTGTCCCGCTCATGAACCCGATCTCCGGGCGCAAGGATTTCAGGAAGAAGCGGTTTTGCAGCACCGAGACGGGCCGTGGTGCCGCCGCGGGCTTGAATGTCGCCGGGGCGATATCGATCGTTTCGGCCCTTGCCGTCGCGTTGAGATGCAGCGCTGACGCCAGGATCGAAATCACCATCAGCTTCTTGAAGCCGGTCATCATGGTTCGTTCCTCTATAGCGACGGACTTCATGGTCCGACGGACAAGAGGGTTTTCGGAGTCGATGTTTGGGGCTTTAGGCCCCGGCGGGGAAACCGGGAACCCGGCGATAGCAGCGCAGAATCTGTGGCGGCGTCAACCGTTTGACGAAATCAGTTTTTCCGGGTTGCGTCGGCGGTCCTGATTTCAGCCAGCAGATCCTCGATCCGTTCCAGCTTGATGACGTAAGTCGCGCCGCAAAACTGGCATTTTGCCTCGATGTCCTTGCGGGCTTTTACCATTTCATCAATTTCATGACCGCCCAGCAAGGCAAGCGAACGCTCCAGGCGGCTTTGTGAGCAGCGACACCGGAAATTCAAGTCATGGATCACATCGCTGGCAACCAGCGGAATTTCGCCCGTGTATACCCGCAGCAGATCCTCCGCATTCGTGGCCTTCTCGATTTGGCTGGAAAGCGGCGGGGCTTTCGCGGCGAGCTCTTCCAGGCGATTGATCAGCGTTTCATTTGGCGTCGTCGTACCCGGAGAAGCCGGGGCGTTGTCGGATTGCGGCATCAGTTCAATCATGACTCCGCCGCTGCACTGGACAGTTCCGTCTTCCGCCAGCAGCACTCCGAGGCTGATCAGGGAGGGGATCTGCGCCGATTGTTCGAGGTACCACGCGAGATCCTGACCGATCTGACTTGTCACCAAAGGCACGGTGCTGACTCGCGGCTGTTTCTCGAATGGCACGGAGCGCACAACGGTCAAGACTCCCTTGCCGATGGCGTCGGCGACATCCAGTCGCGCCGTGCTGTTCATTTGCTGGCGGATCGCGTCAACCTGGGGGTTGCCACACCACGCGCGCAATTCGCCCTCGTAGGTTGCCTCGGCAAAGACCCCGGCGATTGGCCCGTCCCCGTTGAAGTGGAGCCCGATCTGCTGGTGTTCACTCATGTGCGCGGCCAGCAACGCGGCGCCGCTCAGCGCGCGACTGAGTCCAACCGTCGCCGACGGGCTGGTCTGCAGCTGACCGCATATGGTCCGTGATGTCCGTGTGGTGATGACAACCGCCGCGCGGAACGTCAAGTCTTTCGCGTAAAACCGGTAGACGCGGTCAATTTCAGATAACGATTTCAATCTATTTCCTGTTTTCTCACCGTCGGCCGCAATCGCAGAAAGTCAAATGGTACCCGCGCGTCACCAGTCAGCGCAAGATCCGCCAGCAACTCACCAATCACGGTCGCGAACTTGAAGCCGTGTCCGGAAAAGCCTGCCGCGAAGAAAACGCTTTGGCTGCGCGCCCCGCCGGGGAGAGGCCACGCGTCGATGATGAAATGCTCGTCCGCCGACATCGTGTAGATGCAGGGTTTCGCCTTGATGGACCTTGGCAGTGGCATACCTTTGAGCCGGGTCGACAAGAATTCGGTCAAGACGCCCAGATCGGGGTCCTTGTCGCTGCGGTCCATGAAATCGGGATCCTCAAAGCGCGTTCCGTGCGAGTGTGACGCGGCTTTCAGGCCGACATCCTCTCGCGCCGGCATGCCATAGAAGAATCCCTTGTCGGTATCGAGTCCAAAGCAGGGCATTCCGTGGCGCTCGTCGAATGCCGGTGGCGCCTCGAACCAGTGCTGGACCATGCGGCGCAGGTGCAGGTTCAACCCGAGGGGCCGCAATAAAGCCGTCGCCCACGGTCCGCTGGTGATGACGAGGCGCTCTGCCTGGAATGTCCCCGCGCTCGTCATGACCCGGACGGGGCCATGTCCTGTGGACTCCCAGGACGTGACCTTGGTGTTGTACAGGATCCTGGCGCCATGTTTTTCCGCCATGTCGGAATGGGCCTTCACGCATTCCTCCACGCGCAGGAACCCGGCGTCTTCCTCGAACAGGACCTCCCAGTCGTTATCGAAGTTGAATTGGGGATACATTTCGCGGGCTTGTGCGGCGCTCCAGGTCTCGATGGCGAGGTTGTGCTCGCGGGCGGCCTTTTTCACGCCGGCGACGACCTGACTCGTTCCCGGGTTTCCGGCGAGGATCAGCCCCGTCCGGTGAAACAGACGACGGCCGGACTCGGCCTCGAGATCGTCCCACAGGTCGTATGCCCTGTTCAGCAGCGGAACATAGTCCGGGTGCTCAAAATAAGCCTTTCGAATCAATCGGGTATCGCCGTGGGACGCGCCCTTGTCGTGGGCCGCGTCGAACTGTTCCAGGCCAAGGACCCTGACGCCGCGGCGGGCGAGTTGCCACGCGGTCGCGCTGCCCATTCCGCCAATCCCAACCACAATCACGTCGTAAGTTGCTTGATCCATGACCAGTTTCCGCTACAGTTTGAGGCCCGTTTCATACTCCCACGGAGATTATCGTGACCAGCAATTTTTGGACAATTTGGACGACTGGCGGTTCAGCCCTGCTCGTTTTTATCTTGGGCGTCGCTGTCGGTTATTGGCTCAAGTGGTGGACTGGACGCAACCAGGGTGAGGAAGTTGCCGACGCCGTTCGCGGAATCTTCAGCCAACTGTCGATGGAAGCCCTCGGTGCCGCCAGCGAGCAGTTGACCGCGATGGCCCGGACCCAGCTGGCGGCCGAGCGTGACATGTCGGCGAAGGAACTGGACCACAAGAAGTCCATGATCGACCACGAACTCAAGGCGATGGGGCAAACCCTCGAGGGGCTGGGCAACGTGGTGCGCGGGATCGAGTCGGAACGGAAGGCGAACTTTGCCGAACTGGGCCAGGTCTTGAAGTCGACCCAGGAGAAAATGCGCGACCTGAGCGACGCGACCGGCGAGTTGAAGCAAGTGTTGTCAAGTTCGCAGTCGCGTGGATTGTGGGGCGAGCGCATCGCGGATGACATCCTGCGATTCGCCGGTTTTGTCGAGAACATCAATTACGAAAAACAGAAGGCCATCGCTTCGGTTGGCACGAAACCTGATTTCACTTTCTTCCTGCCGCGGAAACTCGTCCTCAACATGGACGTGAAATTCCCTATCGCGAATTACTCGCGATTTGTCGGGGCCGCCAACGCGATGGAGAAAGAAGCCGCGCGCAAGGCTTTCTTGAACGATGTGAAGTTGCGGATCAAGGAAGTCACTGTCCGCGACTACATCAATCCCGGACAGAATACGGTGGACTGCGTGTTGATGTTCATCCCCCACGAGCAGATTTACGCCTTCATCCAGGCCGAGGCTCCGGAGGTTTTTGATGATGCCCTGAGCAAGAAGGTCATTTGTTGCTCGCCGATGACCTTGTTCGCGGTGCTCGCCGTGGTGCGTCAGGCAGTGGACAGTTTCGCGATGGAAAAAGCCTCCGGTGAGATGCTGAAGGTCATCGGTGAGTTCAAGTCCCAGTGGGAAAAGTTCACCGAGAAACTGGAAGGCCTTGGCAAGAAAATCAGCGGGATCCAGGGCGACTACGAGGCGCTCATCACGACCCGCCGCCGGCAGTTGGAAAAACCGCTGGAGAAACTCGAGGAGATCCGGTTGTCGGGGGTGAACAAGGTCGCTGTGCTCGCGCCTTCTGACCTTGAATTGCCTGCGGGTATTCAACACAAGGAATAAACAGGAGAGCTTGAAATGGTCAGGAGTCTGTTCGACGAATTTCGCGCCTTCGCCTTCAAGGGCAATGTTGTCGACATGGCCGTCGGTGTCATTATTGGCGCCGCGTTCGGCAAGATCGTTGATTCACTCGTGAAGAACATCCTGATGCCGGTCATCAGCCTGCTGATCCCCGGGGAGCAAGGCTATGTCGGGTGGAAGGCCGTCGTCGGCACCAAGGAAATTCCTTACGGGCTGTTCCTTGGCGAGGTGGTCAATTTCCTGATCGTCGCGTTCGCCTTGTACGTGTTCATGATCAAGTTTCTCGGTTTCCTGACCTCACAGAAGAAGCAGGAGGCCGCGTCGCCCCCGGTCCCAGTGATCAGTGAGGAACAGAAACTCCTGCGCGAGATCCGTGACCTTCTCGCGGCGCGACGCTGATCCCCTCGTCGCGGTCGCATTTGGCCGCGAACCACGCGATGTATCCGTAGCACAGGGCTGGAAGGGCCAGCGCGGCCTTCAGCCCCGACGCGTCGGCGATCCCGCCGACAATGACGGGCAGGATCGCGCCACCGACAATCGCCATGACGAGCAGGCTGGACCCGACGCTGGTCAGGGCGCCGAGGCCGCTGACCCCCAGCGCGAAGATCGTCGGGAACATGATCGAGTTGCACAGGCCCGCGGCCAGCAACGTGTAACCTGCCGTCTGCCCTGAGGTCACCGTCGAAGTCCCGACGAGAAGCGCTGCCGCGATCGCGGCGAACATGAGCGCGCGATGGCCCTCGATTCTCTGCATGGCGGCACTTCCCGCGAACCGTCCGATCATCGCCCCGGTCCAGTAAAGCGAGACATATTTCGCCGCCTCATGCTCGGTTGTCGTCATGTGGGCCACGTTGGTCAGGTAGTTGACGAGAAAACTTCCGATTGAAACCTCAGCGCCGACGTACGCGAAAATCCCGATAACGGCGAGGCGCAGTGGGGTCGAGCGCAACGCCTGCCGCGCGGCCGCGACGCTGAAAGGCTCGATCTTTTCCGAAACGACGGGCAACCGCGACTTCGCGAAAATGATCGCCATGGCGATCAGGATGAACGAGACGGCCAGGTAGGGGCCCTGAACCTGACGGGCCCCCGCGCCCGATTGCTGCAGGATCAACCATCCACCGACCCACGGCGCGATCGCCGTTCCCAGCGAATTGAAAGCCTGCGTCAACGTCAAGCGGCTGGAAGCAGTCTCTGTTGTACCAAGAAGCGTGACAAACGGATTCGCCGCGACTTGCAGGATGGTGATTCCGAGCGCGAGAACAAACAGGGCCGCGAGAAACAGCGGGAACGAGGGAACCTCAGCCGCCGGCCAGAACATGGCCGCGCCAAACGCGCATGTCGCGAGCCCGGCGACGAGGGCGCGCTGGTAACCAAGTCGCGCCGTGATCGCGGCGGCAGGGATTGCTCCGACAAAATAGGCAATGAAGAATGAGAACTGGATCAGCGCGGCCTCGGTATAGCCCAGGTTGAAGACCGATTTCAGGTGCGGGATCAGGATGTCGTTGAGGCATGTGATGAAGCCCCACGCGAAGAACAAGAAGGTTAAAAGCGCGAATTGCATCTGTCGTTCCCCCGAAAGTAAAAAGCCCGTCAGTTGTACCTGACGGGCTTTGCCTTGTTCAAGAGGTTAAGGCCGCGTTTAGGGGGCCACACGTGACACGGCGTCAATGAAGGGCGACGCGATGTTCGGGGTCAGGGCGCCTTGCGTGGCCAGGATGTCATGGGCCGTTTGCACGCCAAGGTGGTTGAATACCTTGAAGTTGCGATTCACATCGTGCGCGATGACCGTACCGTCTACCGCCAGACGCGCCTGCAGGCCAACGCCGCGGGTGTAAGCGAAGATGTTCGCGTTTTGGGAGACTCCGGCACCGTGACCGCCACTGAGAGGTCCGACCATGGCGCCAATGCCGGCACCCAAAGTCATCTGCGAGCTCTCAAGGCTTCTGACGCCCGCGTCGTTCATGAACAGGAGAAGGCTCTCAACCACACCGCCGCCAATCTGCAGGCCAACGGACGCGCCGCCCACAGACAGGAAAGTCGGGGCGCTCCATGTGCCTTCCGGCAGACGACAGGTCGCCATGCCATCACCGCCGGTGCCGCCGAAAATGAAACCGGCCTGGACCGTGCGGATCGCCGCGATGCAGCGCGCCTGGCGCAGGAGTTCAGACGGAACGGACGGCGCAAGGATTGCAAGGGTCGAACTCGCGTCGGAAACGACGTTGCTGATCCGGCGGAATTCACCCGGACGCAACGGCGGGTTGTCGGTGCCGGCAAGGTTTGAACCGCCAGTCGTTGAACTGCCCGCTCCGCAAGCGGTCAACACCTGCGCGGCGAGGGCCATGGAAACGACAGATTTAATGATGGATTTTGGACGAAATTGGCTCATTGGCAATTACCTCTTTTTCCCGGATCTGGTCCGCTGATGAGGCGGGTATTGCAGATTCCGTGCCGGATGCGCAACAATTAATAACCGGCTAAATCAGTGTCTTACGACGACCTCCTCGCGAGGGGGCTGTCAACTCGATTGCCACCGGGTTCCATGCTAGACAAATCGATACCGGATAACGGTTGAGGGGTGGCCAATGGCCCTGTGCCAAAAACGCCAGTCGTGGTTTCGCTGTCTTCTCATCGCCGCGATGATGATCGCTGCGCGCGCGCCCGTGGCCTTTGCCGGCCGTGGTTGGCAGATGGGTTCCAACGAGGCCTACGTCGCGCAGACGGATGATGGCTGGGTGCTGCCGATCTGGCGTTACACACCACGTGTTGAGATCCGTGGCCGGTCTTATCCCCCGGTTGTCTTGTGCCACGGAATGGGCGCGAACCGTTTCAACCTCGCGCAAACCGGGCCCGGAAACCTGGCGACGTGGCTGGCCTCGCGCGGGCGCGATGTTTTCGTGATTGAACTGCGTGGTGCCGGGCGTTCAGTCGATTTGACGCCGGACGCGCGTTCCGGTGGAAAATGGAATTATGATTTCGATTCGTACCGCGACAAGGACATTCCCGCGATCCTCGCCCGCATCCAGCAAGTCACCGGATCCGCGGAAGTTGACTGGGTTGGTCATTCCATGGGCGGGATGTTGCTATATTCCATCGCCGGGCATGATCTTGGTTTCTCAGGAAACGTGAGGATCCGCCGTGGCGTCGCGATCGCCAGCCCCGGCATGATCCAGGACCTGCCAATTCGCTTGAACATGATGCTGCACCTGGCTGAGTGGTTCCCGTGGGAACAGCTGCCAAATCGCTGGTGGTTGAGAACGATCATCCAGCTCTATCCGCATTTTGTTCCCGAAAACGAGCCATCGCTTGGATTCAAGGGCAACTACGATCCGTCGTTCATTCCGGATTTCGTTGCCAACGTCGGGTCGGACCTGTCCCGGTCTCTCGTGCGGCAGGTCCGTTCCTGGTACGGCCGTGGTGGCATCTTCTCGCGCGATGGCAGCGTGAACTACACAGACGAGATGAAGAAGAGTACGGTCCCGATCCGGTTCATCGCCGCGAATCGCGACCACATTGGCTCGATCAAGTCAGTCCAGCGCGCGTTTGAAGCCCAGGGACCGGAAAAGGACATGTTTGTCCTGGGCAAGGATTCCGCGGGGAACAGGGATTACGGCCATACAGACATCGTCGCAGGAAAATACGCGCCGGTTGACACGTTCCCTCTGGTCGAATCCTGGCTGTCAGGGAAGGCCCCGCTCACCGCCAGCAGGGACTGAATCACGAGAAGCTCGTTTTTCATGAGGCTGAATCCCTCGTCAAAAGAGATTCCCGGTTTGACCAGGATGGCATCCGGTTGTGTCGCCATTCCAAGATGGGCCGCGAGGCGCGATGACGTCGCGGTTTCCGTGCAGCTGCCGCCCAGGATCACAAACAAACCGTTGTCCTTGCAAACCTGGACAGCGCGACCCGAATCCAGCAGCGATCCCGTGTCGGGCATCTTGATGTGAATGCCGTCCACGATTTTTTCTTTCGCGAGTCTTTCGATTTGGGCGAGGGAGTTCGCCCATTCGTCGGCGATGATCCTGGCGTTGGCGCCGTGAGCGCGCATCGCCGTTTTAAGTTTCACGAGGCTGTTGATCTGCGCCTCGAAAGTCGATTCGACGACAGGGCTTTCCACGTGCAGTGGAAATGGCTGGCATCGCCGCGCCAGTTCCTTGATCCAGGCGGCGACCGCATCCATGTCGCCAGAGCAGATCTGCGCCAGGGCGCCGTGGAAATCCAGGGTAATGGCGCGCGGTTTTGTCTTTGAAGCGAGGTCCCCGATCCTTTTCTTCAGCCAGTCAATGTATTCAAAAATCTTCGATCCATCAATTTTCGATCCATATTGCCCGAGTTCCCGGTCCAGGTCCTCGAACTGTCCCTGGGGCAGATATTCGATTCCGGCAACGATCATGCGCTCGACCGTGTCCCGCCAGTTGTTGCCGCAGGATCCTTGAAGCGCCGGGACCGGTGGGAAAGGCGGGAACACGGGGATGCCATTTGCCGCAGTTTCGGGGCGGATTCCAAGGGTGTCGCGCAGAACATGAAAGGGCATCGTGCGTGTCGAGATCGCGGTCGCGTTGACCACGGCCTGGCTCACGCCAAACCGGATCGCCGCGGTCCAGCGCGGGAATTCCCGGCCCAGCGCGTCGTCGACATCTCCAAGTCCCTTGCCGGAGGATTCCTGAAGGATCTTCAGGAGGCGCGGTGGATCCAGGAGGTCCCGGGTCGAGGACGCCTCGAGGCTGACATCCCGGCCTGATTTTCCGGCAAACGAGACGCTGAGGCAATCACCCCAGGCCGTTTCGCCGTTTTCCATTTGCAGGCCGATTTGAACCACGCGTGAAGGTTGGCGGATGAACTTCATTCCGGGGGTGGATGCTGGAATCGTCCATCGTTCTCCTGGCGCCGCGTATGATTCGCGGATCGCCCCGATGTCTTCCTGCCAGCATGATCCGGTGCCATCAACAAGCAGGATTCTTTTTATCCGCGGAAAAGACACGGAAGATCCCCAGTCCAGCGATCATCAAATGATCGATCGTTTATCAATTCGGCGCGACCGAGAACCAGACGGACTTGGTGCGCGTATAGGATTCCAGCGAGTGGATCGCCATCTCCTTGCCCCATCCGCTCTGCTTGAATCCGCCAAACGGACTGGCGAAGTCATAGCATCCGTAACGGTTGACGAAGACCATTCCAGCATCGAGTTTCTGCGCGACGCGGATGGCCCGGTCCGCGTCCGCCGTGTAAAGTCCGGCCGCCAGGCCATAGCGCGTCCCGTTCGCGATTTTGATCGCCTCTTCCTCGGTGTCGAACGCGGTCACCGCGAGGACTGGTCCGAAAATCTCCTCCTGGAATATCCGCATTTCTGGCTTCACACCCGTGAAGATCGTCGGACGGATGAAGTACCCAGCCTCGCAACCGGGTGACGTGTCGCGCGTACCACCCGTGACACAAGTGGCGCCTTCGTGTTTCCCCGACTCGATATAATCAAGGATCTTCCGCATGTGAGCCTCGAAGCATTGCGGACCCTGGGTCGTTGTTTCCGCGAACGGATCCCCGCATCTGGTTTTTTCCGCGCGGGCCACCAGTCCTTTTACGACCTTGTCATGAAGGCTCCGGTGGACGATCAACCGGGTTGGTTCGGAACATTTCTCGCCCTTGTGTGAGAACGTGGCCTGGTATGACCGGTCGATGACGGCCTCCAGGTTTTTCGCGTCCTCGAAAATGATATTCGGTGATTTTCCGCCCAGTTCCAGGGTGACCGCCTTCAGGTTCGATTCGGCGGATCCTTTCAGCACAAAACGTCCCGTGTCGGTTCCGCCCGTGAACGAGACCTTGGCGATGTCGTTGCTGCGCGTCAGGGCCTCACCCGTCTCGACGCCGCCGATCACGACGTTGAAAACGCCGGGTGGCAGGATTTTCGCGTCGTGGATGATTTCCGCGAGGCGGATCATGCTCAGGGATGTCTGCGGCGACGGTTTGACAACCACGGTATTGCCCATCGCCAGGGCCGGGGCGATCTTCCAGCACGCCAGCAGCAGCGGGAAATTCCACGGCACGATGAGTCCGCATGGTCCGACCGGTTCGCGCAGGGTAAAGTTCAGGAATCCTTTCTCAACCGGACAGGTCTCGCCGTAGATCTTGTCGATCCATCCCGCGTAGTACTCAAAAACGCTCGCTGCCTCGGGGATGTCGTCATCAAAAGACTCGCGGAATGTCTTGCCGTTGCACAGGGTCTCTAGCGCCGCCAGTTCATGGTGATGCTTGCGCATCTCCGCCGCGATCTTGTTCAGGGCGGTGACACGATCTCCGCGGCTCCATTTTGGCCATGGCCCGGACGTGAACGCATGGAGCGCGGCCGCGGCCGCCTGGTCGACGACTTCGCGGCTGGATTCCACGACGTCGCAGATCTTCTCGCCATTGAACGGATTGATGATGGCAAAGGGCTTCGCGACTTTCGCGTGTTTCGCGGCGGACGATTCCCCGCTTATCCAGGCGGCGTTCTTGTGTTCCTTGGCGAGTCCCTGGATCCAGCGCAGCGCGTCATTTCTGGCTTGCACGTTCGTAATCCTCGAATGTTGGCGGTTCCTCCAGTACCGAAGACCTTCCATAACGGATGTCATACAAGTGGGCTGAACTTTTCACGTCCGGCTTGGAGTCAAACCCGAACAATCCCATCAGGCGGCTGCGGGCCCCCGTCACTTCCGTGACGCGGTGAATGGACCATCTCCCGCGGAAAAGGACGAGAGTCCCCGGATGGTTCTTGATGATCTTCACTTTCTGCCGGTCGCCCTTGAGGATTTTGCTGACGTCGTCGTACTTCTCGTCTGTCTCGGTGCGCGTCATCGGGACAAACTCAAAGTCGCCCCCCACATCCGAAGTCTGGATCGACAACGAGGTGACGAAATCCGTCTGGTCGAAATGCCACCGCAGATAGTCGCCCTTTTGCATGACCGACAGGTTGAGTCCACCCATGGGATCCGCGTAGCGGTAAATTGCCGGCAGGCCGAGGATCTCGCCGACAAAGTTCATCAGAGGGTCCCATTCGTAAATGCGGCGCAACAGGGAATCTCGCGGATACTGGTCGTATGCCAGGACTCCGACGCGGGTTGGTTCGGTCATGCGGTTCGGATGATCCACCGGAAGTTTGGGATCCTCAGGCGTCAGGTAAGGGTTGCCAACGATCGGTTTGAAAAAGGCGGACGACTCCATGATCGTACTCTCGAGTTGCAATGCCTCGATCGCCTCCGGAGTCACGAAATCAGGCATTTCGCATCCGCCCAGGCGCGCCATTTCCTCGCGACCAGTCTCGATCAACTTCCTTGCCACCGGACTTTTCAAATCCGTGACTGGATATTTGTCGAGACGGACGATCTTGTCCCAGGTCTGGAGCCCGGCCAGTTTCTTACGAAGCAGGTTTGATTTCACCGTGATTTCCTCCGTTCGCGGGATCAAGTCACCCACCCGGGATTTTATCTTGAGTGCCGGGCTTTTCCCAATGCGCTGACGCGGGTCTCAGCAAAAGCCTGGTCAAGGCCACACCGGCGAGGATCTCAAGAAACAGCATGGGAAAGGCGCCAAGGTTCGCCAGCACCCTGACGCCGTCGATACCGTTGCCGTTGACCACCGCGATCACGATGCCGCCGATGACGCTGGCCCAAGCGAGCACCGTACCACTGTGCCGCGCCAACTTGGTGTCACCGGCGCTCATCCCGGCCAGGGACGCGAGTGAACTGGATCCGAGGGAGACAAGTGACATGAACGCCAGCGCCGTGAACACGACACTGACCTCGCGTGCCCAGGGAAGACTCTTCAGCGCCATGTACACCAATGCTTCAGGGCCGGACTTCTGGAACTCCTGCGCGAGTGGCATGCCGTGGTTCAGTTGCAGGTGCAGGACAGTCGATCCAAAGATGCTCATCCATGTCCCGATGAACAGCGAAGGGATCAGAAAATTCACGGTCAAGTAGGCGCCCACGGTACGACCCCGGGCAATGCCGCCCAAAAAAAGCGCGCTGACGGGAGCCCACGCGATCCAGGAGGTCCAGTAGAACAGCGTCCAGTCCTGGCGCCACTCCTGGTCGGCGCCCAACCCCCACCCCGAGGCGGTCCGCGGGAAAGTCTCGATGAATTTCCGGGCGGCTTCGCTGGACTGCGAGATGATCCAGTTGGTGGGGCCAGCGACAATGACGATCACGGCGAGGCAACAGAAGATGAAACTGTTGATGGACGCGAGGCGACCGATTCCCCGGTTGCGTCCGGCCATGACAACCAGCGCGCATACGGCGACCATGACGACCGTGATGGTGTTGAACAGGCTCATGGCGCCGCGTGACAGCATCAGGGCTCCGGTCCCGATCGAGGCGGCAATCCCGAGGGACAGGCACACGAGCCCGACCGCGTCGACCACTTTCCGGAAAACGTGGTTGGACGTGATCCGCGCGGGCAGGACGCCGTAACAGGTCGCGAAGATTCCGGCCGGTGCCGCGCGGTTGAAGTGGGCGATCGCGAAGACCACTGCCGGCACGACGTACATGGCATAGGGAACAAAGGTCCAGTGCAGGTACATGTACGCAAGGGCGGTCGTGCCGGCCTCGGGGCTGAATGGTTGAACTCCGGCGGAAGGGGCCGGTATGGCGAAGTGCGCGATGGGCTCCGCGGCCGACCAGAAGAACAGGCCCGCCGCCACCGTCGACGTGATGCTGGTCGCGATCCAGCGCCACAAGGACATCACCGGGCGGGCGTCCGGTCCGCCAATCTTTACCCGCGCCAGGGGACTGAAGATGACCGCGACCGTCAGAACGAGCATCACGGCGGCGCAGGCGCCATAAAGCCAGCCAAACAGATCCATGATCTGGTGGTGCAGGGCGACCAGCGTTTGTTGAAGAAGTGTCGAGCTCATATGCGGCTATTCATAACACAGACTGCGGAAATTTTCAGCATTTACGGGTAGTTGCGATTAAAATCATAAGCTTTATTATATAATTTTTAAATTTATTAAAATGTTTTAGAATCCGCCGGCTCACGTGAGGAAACTTCGAATGTCCGGGTTCGCTCGTGCAATTTTTGTGATTTCGACAGTCATGGCTGGCACGCCAGGTCTTGCCGCCGCAGCCCCGTGGATGTGGGCGCCCGCCAGCAAGGACGACTTCTTCAAGGAGCTGATTCCCGAGATGAACCTGCCTCTTCGGTGGGAGTTCTTATGGTGCGCGACCACGAGGATGTCGAGGCCTGGGCCGTGGCGGCGCGCCTTTGCCTGGACATTCCGGTGCGCCTGGATCCATCTGGGGCCGCGCAAGTTGAGTTCGCCGAGGTCACACGTGATGACGGGATCGCGCCCCTGCGCCGCCAGTACGCGCGATGCCGTCACTTGCGATCCGATGCGGAGGTTGGTGCTTTCGTCTCCTGGTTCAACGCGGAACACGATGACTGCCGTCTGGAGATCGTTGGCAGTGGCGCGACGAGGGAAATCGTCCCCGGCCCCGGATGCGCACCCGATGCCGCGATCACCGGCAAGATTGCCCGCGCGAAAGTCATGACCGTCAAGGTCAACGCCCCATGGGTGATTGTTCACTCTGGCATCACGCGCGTCGCAATGACGCCCGACCAGCAGGCTTTTGTCATTGCCCATGAACTGGCGCATTACTACCGCGCCCACTACGCGCGGAGCCTGCGGCGTTACCTGGACTCTGGCGGATCCCACGAGGCAGAAGCCGACGAGTTGGCGACGGAATGGATCGCCGCCCTTGGATTTGATCCGTTGGCCGGCGTCGCGTTCTTCGAGAATTACATGCGCCTTTTTCCGGAGTCGGCCGGGGCGAGACAAGACACCGCGCATCCGGATCCTTGCGTGCGCGCGGAAAACATCGCGCGCGTGGCGGCGGATCTTCGTTAGAATTTTCCGTCCGGAATTTTCTAGTTCATCGAATCAGAATGTAGTGGATTTGCATTTAAATTTCCGGCTAGACTCTGCGCGTCTTCAACAGATCGAGAGCCCCAGTCATGTGCGGTGTGATGGGCGTCATCGGCAGCCAGTCAGCGTCCCGGGATGTTTACGCGGGCCTTCTAGCCCTGCAACATCGCGGTCAGGATGCCGCGGGCATCTTGTCCTTCAATTCCCCGGAACAAAGATTCCATCTCGTGCGGGGCGCCGGCCTCGTGTCGCAAACGTTCAATCGCAGCGCGATGAACTCACTGTCAGGCGACGCGGCCATCGGCCACACCCGTTACTCAACCGTCGGTCGCACGGAAGATCGTGATATCCAGCCGTCGATCGTGCCACAGCCATTTGGCATCGGCATGGCCCACAACGGGAACCTCTCCAACTACAAGGCGCTCGCGGACAAGATCCGCGCGTCCCAGAACCGGTACCTCCAGACCGGAAACGACCTGGAGGTGCTTCAGTGTCTCCTCGCTGAAGGTCTCTCTTCATCAACGGCCCGGGAAAATGCCCCGGGCTGTTTCTTTTTTGACGATTTGCGTCGCGCCGTGGAGCTGGTCTTCGATGTCGCGCGCGGCGGTTACGCGGTGGTCGGCATCATTGCCGGCAAGGGCATGTACGCCTTCCGTGACCCCAACGGGATCCGGCCGCTCGTCCTCGGCCGGCGCGACGGGGATGGCAGTCATGCCGTCGCTTCGGAAACGTCGGCGCTCAACATCACTGGCCATCGCCCGGTCCGCCACATTGAACCGGGCGAAATTATTTTCATCGAAAACAATGGCGCGCTGCACTCCGCCCGGACCAAGGTAACGCGCCACGCGCCCTGCATGTTCGAGTGGGTTTATTTCGCCAGCGCGGAATCGCAAATCGAAGGTCGGGGCGTTTACGGCGCGCGTCTGGAACTGGGCCGGGCCCTCGCGAAAATCATCAGCCAAAGGCAGGCGGCTGGCGCCAGGTCATCGGGTGATTCAGCCTGCGAGTCTCTGGAAATCGACATGGTCGTTCCCGTGCCGGATACGAGCCGCACCGCCGCGATCGCTCTCGCCGAGACACTGAAGATTCCGTACCGCGACGTGCTGATAAAAAACCGCTATGTGTTCCGCAGTTTCATCCTGAACACGCAAGAGGAGCGCGAGCGCGCGCTCAAAATCAAGTTGGCGCCGGTCGCGTCAGAGATCGAGGGCAAGAATGTCCTCCTGGTTGACGACAGCATCGTCCGCGGGACGACGGCCCGTCGTCTGGTCGGTCTTGTGCGCGAGGCAGGCGCTCGAAAAGTCTACATGGCAAGTACGTGCCCGCCGGTCCGGCACCCCTGTTTTTACGGAATCGATTTCCCTGATGCCAGGGGGCTTGTCGCCCATGGGCGTGAGGAGTCTGAAGTCGCGGACGAGATTGGTGTCGACGGGCTTTTCTACCTGGACATGCGGGGATTGCGCGAGGCGATAGGCTTGCCGGCTCTTTGCACCGCGTGCCTTGACGGTGATTATCCGGTGCCTGTTGCTCAGGCGCCCGAGGGGTTTTGCGGGGAGGGGTAGAGGTGACACAAATGGGAAGATTCGTGGGGCCTTGGAGGGTCGGTGTTTTCTTTGGCAGCGCCACGGATCGTGATGTCGCCGGAAGATTGATGGCGGATCTGCGGGAATCGGGATTCGATCCGGAACTTCAATTCATCTCAGCCCATCGCAACGCCGACGAGCTCGCCCGCGAGCTGAAACGCGATGCTTTTGATCTTTATGTGGCGGGCGCGGGCCTTGCGGCTCACCTGCCTGGCGTGATCGCGTCCCGCACGCAGCGTCCGGTCATCGGACTACCAGTCGACGGCGCCTTTGGTGGCGTTGACGCCTTGCTGTCGATCATCCAGATGCCGGCGGGCGTGCCGGTATTGTCGAGTGGTGTCGAGAAGACGGCGTCCGTCGCGCGATTCCTGGCGGGAGTCGCGGGAAACAACGGCAAGATCCATCTTGTTTATCCGCGCCGTTTGCTCGATTCCGCGGAGTTCAAAAAGGAATTTGACCGGGGCATTTCTTTTGCTGCCGACGCCGGAATCGTCCTGACCCACGGAGCCAGCATCGTACCAGGCGCGATCCATGTGGTTTGTGTTGAGCACGGAATTGATCCGGTTCCGCTGGAACTCCCTGGCGCGATCCTCGTCCCGTGGTTCGATCCCGGACGCAAGAAGGTTGCCGCGTCTTGTCTGGATCTCGCGGAAATGACTTCGCGCGGCGGACTGTGGGTTGGCGCCAACAACCTGCGCAACGGCATCTTGTCAGCGTTCCGCGTTGGCAAATTGAGAACAGCCCGGCGCCTGATTTACCGGGGATCTGTGAAGGACATCATGGAAGGTGTCTCCGCGGACGAACTTGTTTTCGAGTACAGCGACCGTTACTCGGTTTTTGACTGGGGAGCGATGCCGGATGAGATTTCCGGGAAAGGCGAAGCCCTCGCGACGATCGCGGACCAGGTGTTCCGCAATGTCGCGATGCCGCATCACAGTCGCGGTCTTGTTCCCGGACGTCCGCGATCCCTTGCCGTCCGCAAGGTCGCGGTGAGGCGCCCCGTCAAGTGTGATGTGGCCCCTTGCGGATGGGATTACTCGGCCTACCACGACCGCCCCGTTGACTGCCTCGTTCCGTTGGAGGTGGTCTTCCGGTTCGGGGTGCCGCAGGGAAGTTCCCTTCCGGCCAGGCTGCGCGCGAATCCCTCGCGCATGGCGAGCCTTGGACTGAAAGACCTGCCGGAAACGGGGACGAAATTTGCGGATCCCGTGATCGAGTTCTCGACCAAGCTTGAGGACTCGGACCGTTATTTGACGATGGAGGACGCGCAAGGGATTTCAGGCATGACATCCGGCGAGTTCGCCCGGTTGCGCGTGGTGGCCTCGCGACTTGCGGCAGACCTGCAAGCGATGTTTGCCAGCGCCGGTCTGGAGTTATGGGACGGAAAATTCGAGTTCGCGTTCATTCCCGGAAAAATTCCTGCTGGGGATCGTGATTTCATGCTGGTCGATTCGGTCGGCCCCGATGAGTTGCGGTTGACCCATGACGGAGTCCAGATATCCAAGGAAATCCTGCGCCAGTTTTACGTCGACGGACCGTGGCACGAGGCGATTGTCCGCGCCAAGAAAATTGCCGCGGAGAAACCAGGTCTTGACTGGAAATCACTGTGCCGTGATGACCTCGGCCAGAAGCCCGCGCCGCTCACGCCAGAAGTGCGTGAGATCGCGCGAAACATCTATCCCGCGATCGCGAATGCGTTGGCCCGCGTGAAAGGGGAACGCCCGCCGTTCCCCGCGGCGTGGGATCTGAGTCACCTCGTCGCGCGGGTCAGGGAGGCTGGACTGTCGTGAATCAGCCGGTCAATATTCTTGTTCTTGGTTCTGGCGGCAGGGAACACGCGCTGGCGTGGAAAATCGCGCAATCGTCGCGCGCCGCGACGGTATACGTCGGCCCGGGGAATCCCGGGATGTTCCGGCGGCCGGGAAAAATCCAGCCCGCCCTGATCAACGGCACGCCTCTAAGCGCCGTGGACAGTGAGGCCATCATCCTCTTCTGCAGGATTTTCACGTGCGACCTGGTCGTGGTCGGCCCCGAGGCCCCGTTGGCGGCGGGAGTTGTCGATGACTTGCAGGCTGCCGGCATCATGGTGTTCGGACCGTCGAGATCCGCCGCCCGCCTCGAGTCCTCAAAGGCGTTTGCCCGTCACGTCATGCAGCGCGCCGGTGTCCCGTCTCCCGGGTTCTCGATTGTCCGCGAGTGGAACGATCTGCCACGCGCGATTGAGGCGTGGCCGTGGGCACGGGGCATGGTGATCAAAGTCGACGGACTGGCGGCTGGCAAGGGTGTTTTCGTCTGCCGTTCCCGTGACGAGGCATGGCGCGCGGTCGGGTCTTTGAAACTCATGGACAGTCAGTCGGCCGGGACCATGACCCGCGACGGCCTCGTCTGCGAGGAACTCCTCATTGGTCGCGAAGTCTCTGCCTTCGCGATCTGTGACGGGAGGGCGTTCATTCCGTTCGGGATGGCGTGCGATCACAAGCGGCTTCTTGACGGGGACTTCGGCCCGAACACGGGTGGCATGGGCGCGTACTCGCCGGTGGACTGGTTGGACGAATCGGTGGCGCGCGAGATTGGCCAGATTGTTTTCCAGCCTGTCCTGGACGAGATGGACGCGCTGGGAAGTCCGTTCCGCGGCGTCCTTTTCGCCGGGCTGATGATCACAGACGAGGGCGCGAAGGTCCTGGAATTCAACGTCCGCCTAGGTGACCCTGAATGCCAGGTTCTCTTGCCGAGGCTTGATGAGGATTTGCTTGGCATCATCCTCGCCGCCACCACGGGACGACTGGCCCACGAATATTCGCGTGGCTTCAAATGGCATCCAGGGGCCGCTGTGCACGTTGTGAAGGCGGCCGAAGGTTATCCGGGCATCGATGGCGTCCGGGTCCGTGCCGGTGATCCTGTATTTGAGACGGTCCCGGTCGCGGAAGGCGGCGCCGACAACCTGGTTTTCTATGCTGGTGTCGCCAAAAGACAGGGCGCCAATTTCGGTGACAAAGGCGATCTCAAATCGTGCGACCTTGAGACCAGTGGGGGCCGCGTCCTTGGTATCACGGCAGTGGGCCCGGATCTGCGGCACGCGCGCGACAGGGTTTACTCGGGGATTGATGACATCACGTTCGAAGGCGCCCAGTGGCGCACGGATATTGGCAAGTGCGTGACCAGCCCGTGAACATAGTCATTTTCGCATCCGGCAACGGCAGTAATGCCGAAGTCCTTGTCCGGTGGGCCATTGCCAATCCGGCGCGGGTGAAAGTCGCTGGTTTGCTCACAGACAATCCACAGGCCGGCGTGATCCAGCGGGCCGGGCGCCTTCAGATCCCGGTGCGTATCGTGGAAAAACCTTCAAAGAGCATCGCGATTCAGAATCCGCGCGCGTGGCACGAATCAGCGATCCTTGACGCGATATCCGGGTGGCGTCCAGACTGGATTTTTCTTGCCGGTTACATGCGAATCTTGTCGGTGGATTTTCTGCGAAGGTTCCAGGACCCGGTCACTCATCGTTACCGGGTCGTCAACATCCATCCGTCGATATTGCCCGATTTCCCGGGCATGGATGCCTACCGGCGGACTTTCGAGTCGGGCGTCTCCGAGGGCGGAGTGACGGTTCATCTGGTGGACGAGGGCGTCGATACGGGGCCGGTCCTCGCGCAAGAACGGTTTCCGCGATTGTCGGATGACGATCTGGCATCTTTTGTCACCAGAGGGCAATCGGTTGAACATCGCTTGTACACCGATGTACTGGCGCGCATTGTCGAGAACGGGGGAGTGTTTCCATGACCATCACGAGGCAATCCGGTAACGTCGCAAGGCGCGTTGAGATTCACGATGTGGAGTTGCGTGACCTCGACTTTGGCGGCAGTTGTCCCGGGTTCGTGAAGGTCATCCGCCAGGCCCAGGTGTTCTGGATCACCGGGGATGATTCCGGCGCGAGGGTGCTTTACGATCCGGTGTTGCAGACCATGGTCGCTTCTGCCCGGATGATCGGACACGGCGTCGGCAACGCGGAGGCCCCTGACTGGGTGATTGATGTCCGGTGGCGCGCCGGGGTGACGGACAACCGGGCGCAGGCCGCGTCCGAGGCCATGGGGCTCATGAGCGACACGAGATCCCGCCCCGACAGGATTGCTTCCGGTGACACGTGGCAAATCTGGTGTGATGCCTCCGCGTCCGGCAACTCACGCGACGTCCTGTTGGCCTGGGCGCGTCAGGAACTTGCCAATCCACTGGTGCAGGAAATCATTGTCCGTGACTGGAAGGACCACTCGGCCCCGGGCGTGTGGGGAGGGACAACCGCGGTTGCCCGGGTTGCGGCGGATGACGAAGGCAGCGGCTTCATCGTGCGGTCATTCCCGCTGAACGCGGGGATGGAAGATTGGTTGCGCTGGAGTTCCGAGAACTCGTGGGCGCTCAACCGTTCTGAATTGCAACAGGTCCGCGATCACTACGCGAATTCCGGGGTCGCAACGCGCCGGTTCCAGAACGGCCTTCCCGAAAATCCGACGGACGTCGAGATGGAGATCATCGCCCAGACGTGGAGCGAGCACTGCAAACACAAGATTTTTGCCGCGACCATCGACTACCGCGAGCAGGCGTGCGGACGCGGGACAAAATCACTTGGGCCGTCCACGATAAACGGACTCTTCAAGTCGGAAATCGTGCGGGCGACGCGCGAGGTTCAGGCGCGCCGCGGGATCAACTGGCTGTCGAGCACCTTCAGTGACAATGCGGGCCTCGTGCGGTTTGACGACGCGATTGACGTGTCGATCAAGGTTGAGACCCACAACAGCCCCTCGGCTCTCGACCCGTATGGCGGGGCACTGACGGGAATCCTCGGCGTCAATCGCGATATCCTCGGGGCCGGGATGGGGGCGCGCCCCGTGGCCAACACCGATGTCTTGTGTTTTGGCCCGCCCAACTGGACAGAGGAAGAAGTCAAGTCCCGTTTGCCATCGGCTTTGAAGCATCCTCGACGGATCATGGAAGGTGTGCATCGCGGAATTCAAGACGGTGGCAACAAGAGTGGCATCCCGGTCGTGAATGGCGCGTTTGTTTTTGACGAAGGGTACTGCGGCAAGCCGCTCGTTTATTGTGGCACGATTGGTGTTTCCCCGGCGCGACTCCCTGACGGGACACCCGGCTGGGAGAAACGCGTCCGCCCCGGAGACTTGATTGTCATGGCCGGTGGACGCGTCGGCAAAGACGGCATTCATGGCGCGACGTTCAGTTCTCTTGAGCTGAACGAGGATTCTCCCCTGTCTGCCGTCCAGATTGGCGATCCCCTGACGCAGAAACGCCTTGCCGATTTCATCCTCGCGGCGCGTGACGCGGGACTTTACTCGGGTATCACCGACAACGGCGCGGGCGGCCTCAGTTCGAGTGTTGGCGAAATGGCGCAGCTCACTGGTGGCGCGTCCATCGAGGCCAGCCTTGTTCCGCTGAAGTATCCCGGGCTCAAGCCGTGGGAAATCGTCGTCAGCGAGAGTCAGGAACGCATGACCGTCGCGGTGCCCGAGTCCTGTTGGCCCGCATTCGCGGCATTGGCCGAAAAACACGGCGTCGAAGTGACCCGCCTTGGCGCGTTCGATGAATCTGGCGAGTTCCGTATCCACTGGCACGGCAAGACCGTTGGTTGCCTGAGCCTGGAATTCCTGCACAAGGAACTCCGCCCGATGGAACTGAGGGCTGTCTGGGAAGGGCCGCAACCAAAGTCGGACTGGATTTGCCGTCGTCCAGCCGCGAAACTGCCCGATCTGGACACGGACGAGGCAGCGTTCGCGCGAATCGTGGAAGTGGTGCTATCGCGTCCTGACGTCGCCTCGAAAGAACGGTGGGTCCGGCGTTTCGATCACGAAGTTCAGGCGGCGACGGTTGGAAAACCGTTTACGGGCGTCGCGTGTGACGGGCCCGGCGACGCCGGGGTCATCTGGCTGAAACCGCATGGCGCTTCGGATCCGTACAGCGGTGTCGCCGTCGCGAGTGGCATCAACTCAAAACTCGCGCATGTGGACACATACATCTCGGCCCAGGTCTCACTGGATGAGGCGGTGCGGAACCTTGTCAGCGCCGGCGCCGACCCGGACCAGACTTGCCTCGTCGACAACTTCTGCTGGCCTGATCCCCTGCCTGGTCCAAACAATCCAGACCATGCCCACAAGACGGCTCAACTGGTCCGGGCGTGCCGCGCCCTGAGCGATACGGCGATTGCCTGGGGCATGCCGTTTGTCAGCGGCAAGGACAGCATGAAAAATGATTTCGCCGGGGTTGATCCGACGGGGCGTCGCGTCAAGATCAGCGTGCCGCCAACGGTCCTTGTCACGGCGATGGGGAAAGTCCCTGACGTCCGTGGCGTGACATCCACCCATTTCCGCAAGGCAGGCGATTCGATTTACCTTGTCGGTCCCGCGGGTGCGTGGCCTCTTGACGGGTCTGAATTCGCGCGGGCCTGGGACGTCGCCGGTGATTCATCGGAATTTCCGTCATTCGACTTGCCACGCCAGATGGAAATTTACCGGCGCGTACACAAGGCCATCAAGTCAGGCCTGGTCCAGTCGTGCCATGACATCAGTGATGGCGGGGCTTTCACGACGATCGCCGAGTCCTCGATCGGTGGCCGACTGGGCGCGGAAATCGATGCTCCGTGCCTGCGATCTCTGGCTGGCCTGTTCCATGAAGGGCCGGGGCGATTCATCGTGTCCGTGGAACCGCGTCATGAGGCCGTGTTCTCCGCGCTCATGGGCCCGGAAAACGCCGTACGCGTTGGTGCAGTAACCGCGGCGGCCGTGGTCCAGTTGAGGCTCGCGAATGGCAAGGCACCACGGTTGGCGTTGGAGGATCTTCTCAAGTGGTGGAAGGGGACCCTGTGAGATTTTACAAGAACACTGCCTCCGCGAAGCCAGTGGCCATGATCTTGTGTGGCGACGGGATCAACTGCGAACGTGAGACAGCCGCTGCCTTTCAGGCTGCGGATTTTGTTACCATAACCAAACATGTCAACGACCTGGTGGCACGCCCCGGGTCTCTCGCCGACGTGCAGGCCCTGGCGCTTCCCGGTGGTTTCTCTTTTGGTGACGAGCTCGGCAGCGGGCAGGTCCTCGCTGCGAAATTGCGCCAGGCCGCTGGCGCTGAACTGGCCGGGTTTGTCACGAGTGGTAAACCGGTAATCGGGATTTGCAACGGATTTCAGGCACTTGTGAAGCTCGGCCTGCTGCCCTGGCCGGAACAAGCCAGTGGCGTCGCGCTGGCCCACAACTCATCCGGCCAGTTCATCAACCGGTGGGTCGAGGTTGAGTTTCCCGACTCGGTTTGCGTCTGGACCCGGAATTTGCCCGCAACCATGTTTCCCGTTCGTCACGGAGAAGGCAGGATATTCGCCGCGGATTCCAGCGCGGTATTGTCTCGCCTCGGTGAACGCCGGCAAATCGCCTTGCGATACCGCGAGGATTTCAATGGCTCGCTCGACCGGATCGCCGGTTTGTGTGACCCCAGTGGTGTCGTGCTGGGCCTGATGCCCCATCCCGAGGCCGCTGTCGCTGACTGGTTGCATCCATCCCGCGTGTCTGGTTCCGCGCGCGGACTTGAAATGTTCAATAACGCCCGGAGGTATCTCGATGAGCTCTGATTCCCCGAAGACTGACGCGAATGGCCTGGTCAAGATCACACGCGCGCTGCTCAGTGTCTCTGACAAGACCGGGATCGTCTCTCTCGGCAGGTTCTTGCATGAGCACGACGTTGAGATCTTGTCCACCGGCGGCACGGCAAGGGCACTGCGCGACGCGGGCATTCCGGTGAGGATGGTCGAGGACTGGACTGGATTTCCCGAGTGCTTCGGTGGACGCTTGAAGACCATCTCGCCAAAAATTTATGGCGGGCTGCTTTACCGCCGTGGCAATCCAAGTCACGTCGCTGACGCCAATCGTCTGCAAATGGACCCGATCGATCTCGTTGTCTGCAACCTTTACCCGTTCGCGAAGCACGTTGAGTTGAAATCCTCGGACGAGGAACTGATCGAGAACATTGACATCGGCGGACCTTGCATGATCCGCGCCGCTGCTAAGAACCACGAGTCGGTCGTTGTCTGCGCGGGACCCGCGCACTACCAGGACTTGATGGAGACGATGGCGGCCAACGCAGGTTGCACCGGTATCGACTTCCGCCGGCGCATGTCGGTCGCCGCCTATCGCGCGACCGCCGAGTATGACGCCGCGATCTCCGCCGAACTCGCCCGTCGCCTCGATCCCGGTTGCGAGGCTTTTCCGCGCGTCATCGACTTGTCCAGACAAACGGAACTCCGCTATGGCGAGAATCCCCATCAGAGCGCGGCCCTCGCGATGGGACCTGACCATGGTGTCGCGACGGCCACGGTTCTGCAAGGCAAGGATCTTTCCTGGAACAACCTGCTGGACGCGGACGCGGCATGGCGACTCGCGAGTGATCTCGCGATATTCTCAGACCAGCCTGCCGTTGCCGTCATCAAGCACGGCAATCCCTGCGGGGTCGCGATTGCCAGGAACCAGGCGAATGCCCTGCGCAACGCATGGGATCAGGACGCGACGAGCGCTTTCGGCAGCATTATCTCCGTGACTCACCCTTTCGATGAGGAGATGGCGCGTTTCATCGATGAGAAATTCTGTGAGGTGATCCTGGCGCCCGCCTTTACCCCCGAGGCGAGGCAGATTCTCTCGCGCAAGAAATCCCTGCGCCTCCTCAAACTTGACTTGCTTCGCTCCGGCCGGGATATCTCCGTCCGCAGCATTTCGGGCGGTTTCCTGGTCCAGGACGAGGACATGGGCCTTGATCCGGAAATGGCGGACATGACGAGTCTCAAATTGGACGCGACAAACCGGGAAGTCGCGCGCTTTGGCGCGATTGTCGCGAAACACTTGAAGAGCAATGCCATCGCTCTTGTTTGCAAGACACCATCTGGTTTCGAGTTGGCGGGCGCTGGTATGGGCCAACCCAACCGTATCGACAGCCTCGTCAGGCTGGCCCTGCCGAGGGCGCATGAAAACCTGAAGAGGATGGGCCTGGCGATGGCGGATACGGTCCTCGCGTCGGACGCTTTCTTCCCGTTCGCGGATACGGTGGAGTCCGCGGCAGCAGCCGGAATCAAGGCGATCGTCCAGCCAGGTGGCAGCATCCGTGACAGTGAGGTGATCGAGGCTTGCAACAAACTGGGTGTGGCCATGGCGTTTACGGGACGCCGTCACTTCCGGCACTGAGGAGAGATCCCGATGGCAACTTCATACCGCGACGCCGGTGTCGACATCGAGAAGTCAGATCGCTTTGTCGAGTGGATCGAGTCAAAGGTCCGGGCGACCTATAACGCTCGCGTTGTTTCCGGTGTTGGCGGATTCGCGTCGCTCTACGACATGGGCGACGGGCGATATCTCGCATCCGGGACCGATGGTGTCGGGACCAAGTTGCTGCTCGCGAGGAAACTCGGCATTCACGATACGATCGGCATTGATCTGGTCGCCATGTGTGTCAACGATGTCATCTGCACCGGCGCGCGACCGATGTTTTTCCTGGATTACCTGGCCAGCGCGGCCCTGGACCTGGAAGTCTCGAAGGCTGTGCTGACCGGTATAACCAATGGCTGCGCGCAGGCCCGCATGGCGCTCATCGGTGGTGAGACGGCGGAGATGCCCGGCATGTACGCGCCGGGTGACTATGACCTTGCTGGTTTTTGCGTGGGCGAGGTCCGCAAGGAAGACCTCCTCGGCGGAGACAAGATGAGGCCGGGCGATTCCCTGATCGCCATCGCCTCGAGCGGATTTCATTCCAACGGTTACTCACTCTTGCGCAAATTGTTGCGCGAAGACGACTTCGCGGAAGGAGGCGTTGCCTCGCAATTGCTGACGCCCACGCGCATTTATGTCGATGTCGTCCAGCGTCTGCAACGCGAACTTGGCGCGTCGCTGCATGGGGTCGCGCACATCACTGGTTCAGGCCTGCAAAATATCCCCCGCATGAACGAGTCGCTCCATTACCGGATAGACTGTCTGCCGCCCCTTGCGGAAATCCCGGGGGTCATGGCTGAATTTTTCGACCGCTCGGGAATGTCGGTCGAGGAACTCTGCGACACATTCAACATGGGGATGGGTCTTGTCATCGCGACCGACCGCCCGTCCGACGCGTTGGGCGTCCTCGGGGCGGCCGGTGAGAAGGCATGGATGATCGGCGGGGTGGAGGAGAAGACAGGATCCTTCCCCTTCGCTTCGCTCAGGGTCAGGATGACGTCCCCGTCATTCTGAGCCGCAGGCGAAGAATCCTGTCTTCCGCGTGATTCTGAGCCGCAGGCGAAGAATCCTGTCTTCCGCGTCATTCTGAGCCGCAGGCGAAGAATCCTCTCTTAAAACGTCTTGACCTTGACCATCATCTCCCAGTTGCCGCAGGCGTTGTGCGTGCGGAACACGTAGTCACCGCCATCGCGCGGGCCGATGCGACGCGGCTTGCCGATCGGTATCGGCTGTCCGACTTTGTATACGTCATAGGTCATTCCCGCGTCCTCAAGGCCGGGGGCCTTCAGCTCACCGCCGCCCTTCAGGATCAACTCCTTGCGAAGTCCAAATTCTGGTGGCGCGCAGACGCCATCTGCCGGCACGACGAAGGACACATGGCGCCCGAGGCTGTCACAACCAAGTTGCGACTTGATGAATCCGTCTCCGTTCCAGTCGGTGCCCCAGCTGTTCTTCACGATGAAGTTGAACTTGCCGCTGTCGTTCTTCTCGTATCCGACGATCGTCACGGCATGGTTCGGCTGGCTGTTCGAACAGCGCGTATTGACCGGTGTCGGGTTGTCCCAGCTGCTGTCGGCCGCGACACTGACCCACAATGCGCCGAAATCGCTCACGGCCTTGCGGACCTCATCCACGGTCGCGGTCTTGTTGGCCTGGCCGATGTTGCCCCAGCGCAACGCCTTCGCGACGGGATTGATGCGCTTGCACGACAAGTCGCGCGCCGCGTACGGGAAATCATCCTCAAGTCCGATTCCGTGATTTTTCATGTAGTCGAACGGTTGCCATCCGCCGCGACAGCCATAGCTGTCATCGTCGCATGAGACAAGTTCCTGTTCAGACAAGTTTGGCGCCTCACCGCCGTTGCGAAGAAGGGCACTCTCCATCACGGCCGTGCCAGCGAAGGCCCAGCATGATCCACAGCTGCGCTGGTTTTTCACCGGACTGACGTGACCTGCCTCGCGCAGATCGATGACATCCGGGAGTTCGCCGGTCTCACTCCAGCTCAGAAAAGGGACGCCATAGTTCGCGTTCGCAGGCACGACGAGTCCCCGCGCGTGGCGTTTTTCCTGTTCCGCATGGGCGCCGGTCGTAGCCAGCGCGATTCCAAAAAGCATGACAAGTCCGCGTTTCATGTCGTCCCTCCGTGGTCGATTCAGCGGCGTGTAGTGTCGGATTCTACCACTTCACGGAGTGGAAACGGAGAGGCGGCGAAGGATACTTCCGAGTGATTCGAAATATTTATGGTTCCGGTTTTGGCGTTCCCCGGATTCAGCGTCATTTGCGATCAACCGGATTGTCGTCTCTCCGATCTCGATGTCGGGCAGGATCAAATCGGCTTTCCCGTCCTGGAGAAGTTGCGTCGCGAGGAAATCCGGGATGATCGCGCAGCCCAGACCATCGGCAAC
>RGVZ01000241.1 GCA_010029825.1 bacterium
ATATTCCCCGGGGAATATGGTGCGCCCCGATGGTCCGTTCCCCGGGGAATATGGGGGAACACGCGCGGGGGAGTCCGCGCAGGCGGTAGTGTGGGATCCGTTCTGCGGTGCCGGAACCGAATTGATCGAGGCGGGGATGTTGAACCCTCGTGCCCGTTTGATAGGCAGCGATATGGATCCGCGAGCCATCGAGGCGGCCTCTCACAACGCCCGGCGCGCTGGCGTGAAGGTCGAATGGTTGACGGGCGATTTCCGCAAGGTCGCCGGTCAGATTGGACCGGTTGACGTCATCCTGACCAATCCTCCCTTGGGACGGCGCGTGGCCGCCGGCGAGGCCCTGGATCTCGCCGACGAACTCATCGCGATCGCCGCCCGCAAACTCACACCCGGCAAAGGGCGCATGGTTTGGGTCGCCCCCGACGCGGGACGGGCCGCGGTGACCGCCCATCGGGCTGGCCTCAAAGTCGCCGCGACCCGGCGCGTGGACCTCGGCGGTTTCGACGGTGAAATTCAAGTCCTGGTGGTTTAGACTTCCCCACGGGAATTCAAAACCAGGAGTTTTAGCTTGAAAGTCAGCCTGATTTGCCCGGTATACAACGAAGCCGGTCACCTGAAAGAATTTCTGGAGCAGTTCGATGCCCTCGATCTGGGTACTTGTCCAGGAACGGGATCCCCCATCGAAAAGGAAATGATTTTTGTCGACGATTGCAGCCGTGACGGGTCGCGCGAGATTCTGCAATCATATCCGTTCAAATCAAAAGTCATTATTGAATCCCAGGCCGTCAACCAGGGCAAGGGCGCCGCATTGCGCCGGGGTTTTGCCCTCGCGACGGGAGACGTCATCGGGGTGCAGGACGCGGATTTCGAGTATTCGATGGACGATTTGCCAGCACTCCTGCAACCGCTTGCCGCTGGAAAAGCCGACGTGGTCTACGGGTCCCGATTCAAAAAAAGCGGCACCCAGGTCCACCGGACATTTCACTACCTCGTGAACCGGTTCCTGACGATCATGAGTAACATGCTGAGTGGCCTTTATCTGACTGACATGGAGACCTGCTATAAATTTTTCCGCGCTGATATCCTCAAGAACCTGAAACTCGAGACCAATCGTTTCGGCTTTGAACCCGAAGTCACGGCCAAAGTCGCGCGACTCAAAGTTCGCATGGTGGAAATCCCGGTCAGCTACTTCCCGCGCAATTACATGGAAGGAAAGAAAATCACCTGGAAAGATGGCGTCGCCGCGTTGCGTCACATCGTTCATTTCAACATGTTGGCAAAGCCAAGCGAGTTCATACTGCCGGGTATGCCGAAAAAGTATATCCCCGGCGGCCGCCAGTGGCTCTAGCGTCGTTCTGAACCCCTCAGGGCGAAGAATCCTCTCCCCGGTTCAATCACACCGGCAAGTCTTGACCATCCGGTGCGCCGTTTCGCCAGCAGCCTTTTTCACGTTGTCATCGATATAAGCCGCGACCGTGGCCAGCGCAGCCATCAATACACTCAAGTCATCCGCGTACCCGATTCCCGGTAGCACATCCGGGACGGCGTCCAACGGAGTGACCAGGTACAGGACAGCACCAATCATGACGCCGCGGGCCCAAGCCGGAGTCTCGTTGCGCCGCGCTGCGTAGAAAAGTTTGAGCGCCGCGCATAGCACGGGACATCCGACGCGTGCCGCGATCGACTTGATGGCAGACTCCCTGGGCATCTGCTGATGTGTTCCAGCCATGTTGCGTTCACCTCCTTATCCAGTATAATCGGGACACCGATCCTTGGATCATCCGGAAATAACATGTTTCGCTTTTCGGGGTTGAACTCGATGAAGAATTTCAGGAATCGCGGGCACCGCGGCATCATTTTGAGCACCTTTGTCAGCGCCTCTCGCGCCACCGTCCTTGTTGTCTCCCTGACAGGTTGCGCGGTCCTGCACCACGCCCAGGTCGGCGAAATTGACAACCGGAATGGATCCCTCGCCAAGGCAAAGAAGATTGACATCAAAGTCAGCGAGACAGGGGTCAATCTCAAGGAGGCTGCCAGTGTCGCGCGCGCCGTTGGCGGCAAAAAAGAAGACAAGGCGGTAAGCGACATCGAGAGCATCCTCGGCATGTTTCAGCAAGGGCCAACGACCGGCGAAAAGGTTTTTAATGAAAAGTATGCCGAGAAAATCCTTTCGCTCGTGAAGGCCGAATGTCCCAACGGGCAAATCACCGGTTTGATGTCGGTTCGTGAAACGCGGAAATATCCGGTCATCAGTGGCGAAATTGTCAAAGTCACAGGATACTGTGTCACACGTTGATCCCAAGGAGTTGTCATGAATTTTGCGTTCAGGAAAATGGCTCGGCAATTGGTTCGGCAAGTGGCTCTAACGACTACGGTCCTTGCTGTCACTGCCATGGCATCGGGTTGCGTGACCTTGCAGTCGGCTTCCCTTACGCAGGTCCCGGCAAAGCGCGAGAAGAAGATCACGGCGGATTCCACCCGCTACATTTTCTTCCTGCTGAACTTTGACAACGATTATGTCGACAAGGTCCGGGACGACTTGATCCGCAAATGTCCTAATGGCAAGGTCAGCGGCATCCTGACAAAGGATGAGGCTGTCGTGTACTTCCCGCTCATCGTGCACGGTCGCCGCCTGCATGCGGAAGGGTATTGTGAACAGAACGGCAAGGCATGAGGGGGCTTGAGATGCGACTTCTGCCCGTACTCGCGCTGGGATCCCTGATCTTCTCCGGGTGCACCTACAGTATCCACAATGTCCATATGAGTGACATGTCGCCGGCGGGTTCTTCCGGGAACGACGGTGAAGGGCGCCTCATCAAGGCCCAGGCGGAGCAGTTCGTCATCCTTGGTTTCGTAGGCCAGACGAACTACCTCAACGAGGCGTACAAGAAAATCCAGGATGAGTGTCCCAAAGGTGAAATCCGGGGAATTTCCACGCAGCACTCGACCGCCCACGGTTTTTTCAGCTGGACCAACAAGATCCTGATCCAGGGAAATTGCTACGGTGAGGCTACGGCCCGTAACGACAAGACGGACAAGGCCAAGCCGGCCGTCCGGGGATCCAGGGACGATTCAGTCAAGGGAATCAGCGGCTGAGTATCGCCGCCATGACTTTTTCGAAGTCGACGCGCCAGTCGTCGAGTTTGATGCCAAACGTCCTCTCAAATCGCGAACAATCCAATCGGGAATTGAGGGGGCGTTTGGCAGGGGTCGGATACTCTGACGTCGCAATGGCCGTGACTTTTGTCGCTCGAATATCTTTGCCGGCGTGACGTGCCGCGCCGAGGATTTCCTCCGCGAATTGATGCCAGTTCAAAGTCCCGCGCGGCACGAGATGATAAACCGCGGCCTGGGACATCAAATTCAAATCATCCTTGCCGTCCCGGGCATTTGCCGAATTCAGCGCATGCAGCGTCATCCGCGCCAGGAAGTGCGCGCTGGTGGGAACTCCTGTCTGGTCGGAGACGACGCGCAGTTCATCACGTTCCGCGCCGAGTCGGAGCATGGTCTTTATGAAGTTGTGTCCCTCGTCGGAATAGACCCAGGAGGATCTGAATATGGCTCCCTGGACACCTGTCGCGAGAACAGCGGTCTCCCCCGCAAGCTTGGTCTGGCCATAAATACTTAACGGTCCAGTCGGTGAATCTTCTTTCCGTGGCGAGACCCCGGATCCATCAAAGACATAATCTGTCGAGTAATGGATCATCATGGCATCGTGGGCGCGCGCCCAGCGCGCCATGACCGCCGGAGCCTCGGCATTGACGGCCAAGGCCAATGATTCTTCGCTTTCGGCTCGATCAACGGCCGTATACGCACCGGGATTCAAGATCAGGTCCGGCTTGATCCGTTCGAGCAGGGACAATATGGCCGCTGGCTCGGAAAGGTTGCATGGGTTCTCGCCCTCGACATCGGAATAGAAAACCTGTGAGTCAACGAAAACGGGGAAAAGAAGGCTCCGGTTGAGAAAGGCCCTTCGGAAGGCCCTGCCAAGCTGGCCGCCGGCCCCGGTGACAAGAATCCTTTTGAATCCAGTGGTTGCGGACGACAATGTCTTATTTCCTGTAATGCGGAAGGCGCGCTGGATCGATCTCAGACAGCCGTTTCGCGGACTTGTCTTTCGCGGAGAGTTCAACGCCTGACGGCAGCAAGTGCATCGGCCATGTGATACCAATCGCCGGATCATCCCACGCGACCGAGAACTCGTGCTCCGGCGCGTAGTAATCCGTGCACTTGTAGGCGAATATCGCCGTCTCGCTGGTCACGACAAAACCATGTGCCATCCCCGGCGGGACCCACAGTTGATTTTTCTTCTCAGCACTCAAAGTCACACCGACCCAGCGGCCGAAGGTTGGCGATCCATGGCGGACGTCGACAGCTACATCAAAGACCGCGCCAGAGAGAACCGAAACCAGTTTTCCCTGCGTATTGGGATTCTGGATGTGCAGGCCCCGCAAGACCCCGCGTCGCGAGAAACTGACGTTGTCCTGGACGAATGCGCCCTCGACACCGGACTCCTCGTAACGTTTCCGTGAATAAGATTCATAGAAGTAGCCGCGCGAATCACCCCAGACCTTCGGTTCAAGGTGAATGACATCCGGGATTTCAAGGCGCGTGGCTTGCATCCGTTCAACGTCCCTCGCGCGCGATCACGTCCAGCAGGTACTTGCCGTATCCACTTTTCGCGAGCGGGTGCGCCAGTTTCTCCAGCGTTTCCGTAGTGATGAAACCCATGCGCCACGCGATTTCTTCCGGACAGGCAATCTTGAGTCCCTGCCGACTCTCAACCGCCTCGACAAAATTTGTCGCCTGGACCAGGGACTCGTGCGTCCCGGTGTCAAGCCATGCGGTGCCGCGACCGAGGAGGTTGACGTGCAACTTACCGCGCTTCAGGTACTCGATGTTGACGTCGGTGATCTCAAGCTCACCGCGCGCGGATGGCTTCAGGTTTTTCGCGATGTCCACGACTTCATTGTCGTAGAAATAAAGTCCGGTGACCGCGTAATTCGACTTTGGCGCCTTCGGTTTCTCTTCCAGGCTGACCACGTTGCCATCGCGGTCGAATTCCACCACGCCGTAACGTTCCGGATCGCGGACGTAGTAGCCAAATACCGTCGCGCAGCCCTCACTGAGGTGCGCGTCGCGGAGTGACCGGCCCAGTCCACTGCCGTAGAAGATGTTGTCGCCCAGAATAAGGCAACTATGGTCCCGCCCGACAAACTTGTCGCCGATGATGAAGGCCTGCGCGAGGCCATCTGGAGACGGCTGCTCGGCATAGTTGAGAGAAATTCCCCACTGCTCGCCGGATCCGAGGAGTTTCTTGAAATTCGGCAAATCCTGGGGCGTCGAGATGATCAAAATCTCCCGGATCCCCGCCAGCATCAGGGTCGCCAGCGGATAGTAGATCATCGGCTTGTCATAAACCGGCAGCATCTGCTTGCTCATGGCGAGGGTCAGCGGATGCAGCCGCGTCCCGGAACCGCCCGCAAGGATGATTCCTTTGCGCTTGACGCTCTTCGAAATTTCCCCGGCCGTATGGGTCTTGAGATTATTTGGCATGATGTTTCCTACTTTTTCATCCCGAGTCGCTCGCGCTGGTACTTGCCTTCTTGAACTTTGCGACACCAATCGCGGTTTTCCAGATACCACGCGACCGTCTTGCGGATACCGGACTCAAACGTTTCCTTCGGCGCCCAGCC
>RGVZ01000242.1 GCA_010029825.1 bacterium
CGGGAGCAGTTTGATAAAATTGTGAAGACTATCCGCTCCGAAAGATTTTCGGACACGGCCAAGGCCTCCGCGGATCTGGTCGAGTTTATGGGGCTGGCCGGAGTGGGGAACGCGGAGTGTGCCGGGCTACGCTGGCAAGACGTCGATCTGGAACGAGGGCAGATCCACCTCCTCCGGCGCAAGACCGGCAAGGCATACACGATCAAGATCTACCCGCGGCTCCGGCCGCTCATCGAACGGATGCACAAAGAGGCCCAGGAGCTAGGTCTCGAGGAAGTTTTTCACGTCCGGGATCCTAAGAAGGCGCTGGCGACGGCGTGCAAGGCGCTGAAACTCCCGCCATACTCGCCACGGAGTTTTCGGAGGATGTTCATCACCGACGCGCTGGAAGCGGGGATCGACCCCGGCATCGTGGCCCGGACGCAAGGTCACCGGGACGGAGGCGTGCTGATCCTCCGCACGTACCGGCACGTCCGGCCCAAGTTTGAAGACGAGCAACTGGAGAGGCTGAAATGAGTCACCAGTTTAAGCGGGGCAGAAAGAAGGGCGGCGGCGTGCCGTACACAATCGGAAATATGCCGGAGATTTTTTGGGGCAAGGAAGTGACCCAGTTTTCTAACTGGAGAACTGCCGCAAGAGCGATCTCACATACAGGCATTATTGATCCAGCGGCGACTAAAAGCGTCGAGGCCGCTCAGCTCGATATGATTTCCTTGTGCCGCCGGGCTGTATTCGCCAAAGACGCAAACTTCTTTGTAAGCCTTGGAAAATGCCTTGCCGCGATGCCTAAGGATGACTGGGGGAACGACCCCTACGCTCTTGCCATCGTCACATCCTTTTATCTCATCCAAGCCAGAAATCCCGCGGCCAAGGGTATGAGGCTGACTAAACAAGACGTCTGCAAACTCGCTTGCTCCTTACTTCCTCCGACAAAAAATTACGAAGCGATGAGGGTCGCGCTTTTTAAGAAGATGCGGCAAGTGATGCCGGAACTCACATCGGCGCGTAGCAATTCAAGGCGAAAGGCTACGAAGCGGAAGTAGTCTCGTGAAGGCACAGGGGTACTCCTGTGCCAATGAATACGGAACCTAAGGCCGAAGTGGGAGCGGCCGTGACCAGCCTCCCACGACTCACCTACAAATTCAAAGAGGCGTGCGCGATGCTGGGCATCTCGCCGATGAGTCTCCGGCGCGAGATCCAGAATGGACGGATCAAGACGCTGAAAAAATTCCGGCACGTGCTGATCCCGGCGGGTGAGCTGACGAAATGGGTAGAGGGCGCGCGATGAGCGTCGCCGGGATTCAGGAAGCGGATCGGCTTAAAGCGATTGGTAGAGCCGCAGCGGTGCTGATCTGCGAGTGGGAGGAAATCGGCGAGGACGCGGCCGAAGACATCCTCTCGATCGACTGCCTGTGTGATGAGTGCTTTCACGCGCATACGCGGGAAGGCAGGGAAGTCATAAGCGTGCTGGGTCGGGCGCTGGTGAAGATATCGGAAAAAGCCGCGGTCGCGCACCACCACCTAACGAGGCGAAATTGAGCATCCCAGCCAAGCGCCCGGATCCGTGGAGCCGGTGGATCCAGTACCTCGACCGGCTGCCGTGGGCCGATGGCAAGACCAAGCAAGACCAGACCTTCGACGCCTTCCTTCGGGCAAGGTCGCTGGGAATAAACAAGGATCAGGCGATGGCCGAGGTGGAGAGACGCGTCCGGGCAGCCGGGGGAAAGGTCGTGCCGCGGGATCTGCAACGTAATCAGACCCGCGCCTATGCCTACGCCCGGAGTGAGGCCGCCGGATCCGGCGCGATGGCGACCAGCGTCACCCGCGCCTCTTTCTCTCCCGGGGATCTGGTCTCGCTGGCCCGATCGGGGGGAGGCCTGGAGCTGGCCGACGTGAGCGATCGCTCGCCGGTGGATCCGGCCAACGTCACAAGCTCGGACTTCCTCGACGCCGTCTTCCGGCTGGGGGAGAAGGTCGCGGTCTTCACCGGCCGAACCGACTGCGGCCGCGTGTATGAGATTGGGTCCCGGGCGGGGTGGGTGAACAGACTGAGGTCGGAGGAGGGGGTCTTCTACCTATCCAATCCGACCGACGGCGTGGCGAAGCGGAACGCTGACGGAAACTGGTCGATTCGGTCCGAGGGAAATCTGACCGACTTCCGTCATATGGTCGTCGAGTCCGACAAGGCCGACGCCTTGCTCTGGATCCGGGCGATGGCCCAGCTCCCGCTCCCGGCCGTGGCGATCTACAGCTCCGCGGGGCAGAGCATCCACGTGCTTCTCCGCTGGGAGGCCCGGACGAAACAGGAATATCAGGACGCCTTGGAGCGCGTAAAACCGGGCCTAGTCCGGCTTGGGGCGGATCCGGCCGCGATGAGCGCGGTCCGGCTGACCCGACTGCCGGGAGGCCATCGTGGCGACAGGCTGCAAAAACTTCTTTTTCTGGATCCGTCAGCGGATCCGACCCCGCTTACCAACAAATCAAAAAGAGAGGCCAGACAATGAGCGATAAAAACGCTGTAAACTTGCAGGAAAAACTTTCCAAAAAGCTGATCATCCTACCGACGACGGCAATCCACGACGGCCGCAACGTGAGCGACTTCGCCGCCGACCTTGGCCGCGATCTAAAAGGGCTGAACGTATTTGTGAAGGATCGCGTCGTGGTCGAGGCCCGGGGGGATGGAAGGCTGAGCGTGATGGATCCCGCGCGCTTCTGCACGTGGGTCGAGCAGTACGTGTCCACGTGCGACGTAGAAAACCTAAAGAAAACGATGAGCAATCAGACCGCCGCGCTGGTCTTACAATGCGAGCAGTTTATGGGGCAGCTCCGGGAGGTAAGCCTGAGCCTTCTCTGCGGGAGTCCGGCGTGGGGCGAGGATGGGTCGGTTCGACTGGTAAGTACCGGGTATGACCAGCAGACCAAGGCGCTGATCTCCGGCCCGGATGACTACACCGGCGAGATCTGCGGCCCGGAGGAAGCCCGGGCGCACGTGGCCGACCTATACTCGGAGTGCCAATTCACCAGCGAGACGAGCCGGGCCGTGGCCGTGGCCTCCCTGCTGACGCCGTACTGCCAGCTCCTCCTCGACCCCGGAGAGCCGATCCCTTGCTTCGGATTCACCGCCAACGTGAAAAGGGCAGGGAAGACCACGCTCGCCAAGCTCAGCCTTTATTCGACGATGGGCCGCTTCGACCTCACGCCGTGGCCGGAGGGAGCCGACGCCGCCGTGGAGATTCACAAGACGTTGTTTGCGGCGAGCCTTGCCGGTGCGCAGTATGTCGTTTTCGACAACGTGGAGCGCAAGATCCGATCCTCCACGCTGGCGGCCCTTGTGACCGGCGGCGGCAAGGTGAGCGGCCGAATCCTTGGCGGCCACGCCTTTGTCGAGGTGGCCGTCCCGCGGCTGATCTACGTCACCGGGAACAAGCTCAACCTTCACCACGATATCCGGGATCGCTTTCTGCTCTGCGAGCAGACGATGGAGCAGACCAACGGCCCGAAGCGCTGGCGGCGGCCGCTGACCAGCTCGACAATCCTTGCGCTGAGACGCCGGACGCTGGCGGCGCTCTGGTGGATGGTCAAGAGCTGGGCCGATGCCGGGAGGCCGCCCGGGACATTGTGGGAGGAGCGCTTCGGATCTTGGCAGCGGGTCGTCGGTGGCATTACGGAGTTTAACGGATTCGGAAACCCGGCCGCCCAGGAGCCGCTGAAGCACAGCCCGGGATCGGAGGATGAGGATCTGTCCAAGACGATCAGCGCGATGGATCCGGCCAAGGAGTACGACTTAGACGCCATCGTGGAGATATGGCACGACCTCGACCTATTCCGAGACCGGCTGACCGAGATCGGCGAAATGAATCTGGCCGAAGACAAAAGCAAGGACGCCGCCGGATTTCGGTCTTGGGCCGGGAAACTGCTCAGATCTGCCGCCGACGGCCGGGACTGGGGAGGCCGCCGACTTCTGCGGATCCCGGGGAAGCAGCGCCGGGTCACTTGGCGGGTATGTCTTACAGGGGATCCCGAGGCTGAGCTGGTGAAGGTTGAAGGTCGTGAAGCACTTTTGCCCTTCTAAGAGAAATCCCGATTTCTTCTAGGGGTATAGATTTGCTTCACAACCTTCCTACCTTCACGGCCTACAGAGACGGATCTATGGTAAATTTTAAATTTACATACAGCAGCCCAGCGGGGATGCGTCCGAAGCGTCCGGCCGGATCCGGGCGAACACGTGGGAATAGATTTTCTCGCTAAGTAGCTGAGGGCGGGGAAGATGATGGGCAGGAAGTCTACTTTTTGAATGTAATAGCCCGCGGGGGTCAAAGACCTGCGCAGTTTACCAGAGCCAAATTTTTTGAGCTGAGACACAAACATAAAGCGTCATCCGGTGACACCCGGACAAGGGCATGGCCCGACCCAAGCTGGACATCACCGGGACCGCTGCCGCGGCCGCCGCTCGCGGCTGCAGCCGCCGGACGATCCAACGTGAGCGTGCCCGGCTGCGGGAGCAGACCGGCGTCGCCGTGGTCCAGTCGCAGCCGGTGCAGCTGACGATCCCAGAGGTGGAGGCGCCACGGCTGCCGGAGCTGCCGGAAGCGCCGGTGGATCCGCTCGAGGTTGCCGAGGATGCCGGATGGCTGGAGCGCGCCACCCGCCACCGGCTACGGCAGGCGATCGACCGGGGCGACGCTCCGGCTGTAAAGCTGTTCGCTTCTGCGCTGCTGGACGTTTGGAAAATTGTTGAGAAGGCCGAGCCGCTGGCCCGGACCCGCATTTACGAATTAAAGGACCGGCTGCAGAAACGGCTCGAAATTACCCGGGACTACAAAAAGTTTCTGGCGACCCACGGCCCGGCTTACATCCGCGCCTTTATGCCCAGCCCATCCGAGATGAGGGACGCGGCGACCTACCCGGCGATGGATGAGGAGGTCGGGCGCTGGATGGACTACACGGACAAGATCGCGGCCGGGCAGGACCCCGACGCCGAGGAGGATCCCGCCGCCGTCCCGCCGGTTGACAACCGGGACACTGGCGATGAAGCAAATATTCTGCCTGACCCAAAAGCCACCCCTAGCAATTCAAACCCCTGACGGATACACCGCCGTCGAATTTCACACGCTGGGATCCGCCGCCGCCCGGATTGGAGCGCCGCGGTCATCCGTTCACCGCTGGATTCAGTCGGGGGATCTCCCGGCCAAGGTCGCGCCGGACGGCCGCTATCGTTTCGAGTCCAGCCACCTTGAGCAGTTTGCGCTGCGGATAAAAGCCGAGACGATTCGCAAGCAGCGGGAGGCGGCCACCCGGACCCAACTCTCCGCGGTCATCGCCAATCCCGCGGCCGCATCGACGGAAGACCTGCTCGACGGATATATGACCGCGCCGGATCCGGCCACGCGTGGGCAAATCTGGGCCGAAGTTTCCAAGCGCTACAAGGAGTACCCGCACGTCACCGCGCAGGCGATTACCCAAGCCACCCGGCGAAACTCCGAGAGGCTGGCGGGACAACCGAAGTTCGCAAACATCTACAACAAAGAATCCAAGCGCACCGAGCGCGTGCGGATCCAATGAAGACCCGCGGGATCCGCGTCACGCGGCTGGTGACGCCACTCTGCGACCCTTTCGCCGGTGCTTACTGGCGGGAACAAACCAAACCCA
>RGVZ01000243.1 GCA_010029825.1 bacterium
GACAAGGCGCACGCGCTGTCGGAGTGGAGCCCGACGTGCAAGCAGGGCAAGAACTGCCGGCGGAAGGGTCGCTGTCCCTTTTGGCACAAGGACGCCGAGTCGATCGAGCGGCACTTGTGGCGCATGTGCTGGGCGCTGAAGGACAACTTCTTTTACCACCGCCAGGAGTTTGCACAGGCGTATGGCATTTCGGAGCAATGGAAGGGTGGCAAGTCGTCGTAAATCGTGGTAAAGACGGAAAAGAGGATGGAAAAGCAAATGTGCTTTCCCATCGCGCCGCAAAATTGAAGACCGGAGAAGAAAACGACGACTGCACAACATTGATTTCGACAATCTTTCGTGAAGCAAACATGGAAAATACGTGTTCGATCTGCGTCGAGCCGTTCCACAAGACGCAGCGCCGACCCGTCAACTGCTTCCAGTGCGGTCACGATCCACAGGCGCCCAAGCAGTGCAGCAAGTGTGTCGAGACGTATCTGCTGCAGTGCTTTGACGACCCCAAGTGCATGCACTGCCGCGTGGCGTGGTCGCGACCCTTCATCTTTCAAACATTGCCGAAGCGCTTCCACAGCGCCTTTGACGCGCACATGCGCAACGTGTTGGAGCAGCGGGAGCGCTGTCTCTTTCCGGCTGTCGTTCCGCTCGTGGAAATGCGTCGGCAAGTCGAGGGCGCCGAGGAAAAGGTGGAAGAGGCGAAGCGCATCCTCGTGCAGGCGGAGCGCAAGCTGTTTCGCGCGCGTCAGACGGTCAACGACTTGGTCCGCGCCGAGCGGACGATGCTCCTGCGCGCTATTGATCCCAACACGGCCGCTGCTCTCACCACGCCGTCGTCTGCCGAGTCCGGTTCGTCGGGCGAGAACTTTCATCGGCCCTGTGCCGTGGAGGACTGTGTCGGCTTTGTCTCCTCGCGCACCGGCCTCTGCGTCACCTGCAGCAAGACGACCTGTTTGCGTTGCAACGCCGCTGCGATCGATAAGGAAGCGCACGAGTGCGTCGAAGCGGACGTGGCCACGTGGGAAACGCTCCGCAAAGAGACCAAGCCCTGCCCGAGCTGCTCCTCGCGCATCTTCAAGATCTCGGGTTGCGACCAGATGTGGTGCCCGCAGTGCCACACGGCGTTTCGCTGGTCCACGGGGGAGATTGATCGCGGCGCGGTCCACAACCCGCACTACTACGAGTGGCTCTTTAGCGAGCAGGGCCGCGCAGGGGAGGGGCCGCGAGGCAACCGACGCATGGAAGACGGCTGCCGAGATCCCCTACCGTCGGTGTTTGCGCTGCGCAGCGTCTTGTCGGACGCGCCGCCTCGCTTCCTCTCGGCGCAGACGGAGCAAACGATCAAGAACTATCATCGCAAGGCCATTGAATTGCGGGACCTGACGTTGCCGCATCTCGCGCGCAAGTATCCTCGTGCTGGCACCTGGTCGTTGCGGGGCAAGATGGTGCAACTGCGCGTGGACTATCTCACGAACCGCGTGACGCTGGAGAAGTTCCGCGTGATGCTTCATCGCTTGGTGAAGGACCATCAAAAGATGGCCGATTATGAGCAGATTTTACGGACGTATCTGGCGATCCAGAGCGACACGCTGGGTGCGTTACTGGCGGCCGTGCAGGCGCGGGAGCGCGAGCGGATCGAGACCATGGTCAAGGAGTTGGAGGTGCACTACGGACGGGCCATGTCGTCGATCCGGGCGCTGAACGACGCCTACAATAGTCATGCGGCATCACTGTTGTCCATCTGATGTTTGTCATGTCCATCCTTCGTCGGATGAACTAGACGGCGAGCACGTCGGTGTAGCCGGTGGGGAGGAGGGCGAGCATGCAGAGGAGGACAAAGTTGGGTATCAATGCGAGAAAGGTGGCGATGCGCGAGCCGACGCTGAGACCCGTGTGCTCGCGGCCGCGTTTGGAAAAGAGGGCGATCCATACCGTCAAACCAATGACGCAGGGGATGAGCGCGATGCTCATGCCCACGAGGAGCATTGTCATTGTGTTGACGAGTCGATGCGGTTCCATCTGTTCTTCTTCTTGTGCCGTTGTCGCATTCTTGATTTGGGCGTGCATGCCGAGGACGAGCCACGCGACAAAGGTGAGGTAAAAGAGTGCCGTGACGGAAAAGGTGACGTAGTAGAACATGCGCCAGCGACGGTCCGGAACGGATTGAATGTTTTCGAGCACGGTCGGCGTTTCACGGATCGTGGTGTGGATGTTGCCGGCGCTGGTCAGAATGAGACCCGAGATGCAGATGGTGAGAAAGACCTTGTTCTGCGCGGGGGACGCGTTCCAAATCATCTTCATGCTTCGGATGTTCTTGGATGGCTTTGATGATAGCGCCGATATTCGGCAAGAATGCCCTCGAGCACGCGAATGCGCTCCTCGGCGCGCAGCAACTTCTGGTGCTCGTCGACCGCGTGGCCGCGATACTGGCCCTGCAACCGGTGCAATTCGTGCACCAAGGCGCTGTCCGACTGGAACGCCTCGTTGCCCATCAGATAAACTTCCTTAAAGGCGTGGTGAACGCGGAAGCGCGCGCGGCAAAAGGCGTGCATGTCGGCCTCGGCGGCGCCGACGTGTCGCGCGTCGAGGAGCACGAAAAAGAGGTAGCGCATCTCCCCGCGGTGGAAGCGACGGAACTCGTGCAGGTGGCCGCGGTAGCGCTGCTCAAAGGTGTGTTTGGGAACACGGTCAAAACCGTGTCCACCAATCTTGATCCACGAGGACCTGCCGTCGTAGTTCGCCAGGTGCAGCACGTACAGCATGGGCGTGCCGCCTACGAAGCACTTCCACGACCACCGCGGCACGCTCTCCGCCACCTTGACCGTCGTCGTCGCTGACAGTGTCGACACGCACAAGCGCTCCAAACGGAGGCCAGGAGGACGATTCGAAGAGGCAAAGCGCAAGCCCGGCGGCGTCACTGCACCGCACGCCATGGCCGCAAAGTAGCGACTCGTCGTCGTCGTCACCGTCATTGTCAAGGATGCTTGTGCTCTTCCATCGTCTTGTTCTTAACGTGGCGTGTGGCACGGATTTTTCGCCGAGAGGAAAAAGAAGAAAGCAGTCAATGCGTTTCATGAATAGCCGATTGTTCTTGCGCCTCTGTTCCCTCCTCTGGTTCGCGACGCGCGTGGCGCTGCCTGTCGAAATCGCCGGTGACGTGGTGGACGACCGTGGCGACACGACCATCCGCGTCGGCACCGCCTGGTACGCGTGCCGCCCCGGCGCACCGCCGCTGGCGCACAGTTGGTCGTACGAGTGCAACCCGAGCGCACAGCGGTCGCTCCTCCGCGTGGACTGCGCCAAGTGCGCGCGCGAGTGTCCCGGCATCTTTGCCGACGATTTCTGCGCGCGCTGTCGTCGCCGCTGCGATTGATTGACGATTCACGGACGAGTGTGCCAACGGTCTCCATCTTGCCGATAGAACGAGATGGAGACATCTAGATAGTGTATTCACACATACATCTACGATAACTTCTCGAAGCATGGCTTCCAGAAATCCAATCGCGTTCGGCGCGTTCATGTCTTTAACGTGGCGTCTGGACGACAATGTCGGACACGTAGTTGCGCACGGTGGAGGGCGGCGGATCGCACCAGGTCGCGACGTTGGCGCCGTCGTTCGTGCCCACGTAGCCGAGTGGACGGGACATTTGCACGTTCGCATAGACCGTTTGCATGGGCAGCACGAACTCGAGTTCCTGCGAGTAAAAGGTGTTGCCGCCGACAAAGAGAATGTGCGACCCTTTCGGCGCGTGGATGCGCTGGAAGCAGCAGCGGCCGCCGCGGGCGTAGCGCATGGCGTGGGTGGGGTCGACGGTGCAGGAAATGAAAGAGGGGTGGCGAAACGCGTCGGCGCCTTGCCGGCGGACAAAGTAGGGATCCTTGGTGCCGCGGTAAAAGGTCGCGTCCACAGGCAGTGGAGGAGACTTGAGGATGATGGCTTGCAATTCGTCCGCAAACGCGCGCATGGCATTGGCCATCATGGGCCGCGGGAACATTTCGTCGCGCATGGCCTTGGTCACGTTGCGATGCAACTTGGCCAAGTCGTTGGCATGGTCCGTGCGTATCTTGTCCAAATGACGCACCGTCTCCGCATCCGCACCCTGCTCCGCAAGCGTCGCCGCAAAGGTCGGACGCATCATCTCGTCCTGGAGCGCGAAAAAGAGCGGATTGATGCGTGAGTCTAGATTCGTCGTGGCTGCCCACGCCCAACCGTAGAATTTCGGCCACTTGAAACGCTCTCCCTGCGTCAAAAAGGCGTTGACTTGCAGGTGCGCGTTCAACGAGTAGGCAAACAAGATGCACCGCTCGCGGTTCGTTAAACGAAAGAGGAACTTGTTCATCTGTTGAAACCAGGCCTGCGGAACAATGTCGTCCAACGTGACGGGCACGCGTATCTTGGGGTCGAACAGCCGCAGGGTGCGACGCGGTAGAAGCGAGTTTTGTGGAATTTCCATCGTCTTGCCATCGTACCTGCGCGTTTGCGGGTTGAAGGAAGGCGTCGGCTGCCACCGCTTGTTCGCCTGGAGATGGTGGAGCGGATCTTTCCAGATGAAGTAGGACAACCGCATCGAGCTGGTGTACGTCGCCACCGATGGAATCAGCAGCGTGGGGTCCGGATTCGTCTCGCAAAAGGCCCGCACCGCAGGACGTTCGTGTGTATCGCTTCGACGCTCGTTCTTGAATCGCTGCGCCCACTTGGCCAGACGCTGACGAATCGCCAGCGGCACGTCGTCCACACTGCGCCGCGGAACATCTTCTTTCGTTTCTTCTTCTTCTTCGGTTTCTAGATGCTCTCGTCGGACGGGAAGCGACGGCGGTCCCATCGTGGCTCGCCGGTGCACCCGTCCTGCTACTGTCGGTCGGACAAGTCGCACAAATGCGGCCATCTTTGCGCGGTCGGCCGGTGAAAAGCCTTCCACTTCGCCATTCTTGAACTTTTCCACCAGTTTACGCCCCGTCGCCGTCGTCAACTCGACGCACCGGTTCGACGCGGGATTGCGAACCTTTTCAGCGCCACAATCCGCGAGCATCAGCGTGGCGCGTCGGCGGTGCGTTGCGGCAGCCATTTCGGTCAATCGATCCTTTCTTCTTGAGTAAGGAAAAAGCAGACGATGGATCGCACCATCTTTGTTTCCATCGCTTCTTACCGCGACACGCGGTGCCCGCAAACCGTCTTGTCCTTGTGGCAGCATGCGGCGCGTCCCCAGCGCGTCTTTGTCGGCCTCTGCCAACAAAACCAGCGAAAGGCCGATCCGGATTGCATCCTCAGCGACAAGAATGTTCCACCTGCTTTCCAAGCGTGGCGACAGCATCATGTGCGCACCATTCGGGTCGGTCACCAGCAGGCACGCGGACCCACCGTTGCCCGTTTCCTGTGCAGCCAACTCTACGCCGGGGAAGACTACTTTTTCCAAATCGATTCGCACTCGCTCTTTGTCCAGAACTGGGACGCCAAACTCGTTCACCAGATGATGCAACTGCAGAGCCTCATTCAAAAGCCCATCCTCTCGCACTACTGCGACGTTTACCAAAACTACCGTCCCGACCCACCCGACGACGCACTCATTACGACCAACCGTGGTGTCGCCGTCGACGAGAGCGGCATGCCCTACCTCCTCGGCGCCGAGTATCTACCGCCCCTGCATC
>RGVZ01000244.1 GCA_010029825.1 bacterium
GCATCCCCGTTTGAGCGCTGCATCAACTGAGCATCAACTTAGCACTGCAGTTTATGACTGGGAGCCTGAGCAACTCGTAGCGCGATCCCTGGATGGCACAATGAGTTGACAATGTAGCACGATGCTGCTTCGACCTGACACCGCGCATGCTGGGAGGATCCAAGCATAGCGGCATACACCCTGTGTTGCGTTGCCTCCCGCCTCTTCCTGCGGCTGCTAGCGCGCATAGGTCTCATGAAGCCGTCCCGCCGTTCGTGAATTCACCACTTCATACAGCTCAAACGTCAGCGACCAGTCCATTTCGCGCATATCTACCGGCGCCCCCCACGGATCCAGCAGCCGCACCCGCAGCGACGCGATGTTGCTCGGCGCTAGATAGGTGTACTCCTTACGCATATAGTCTCCGTTATCCACAAACTGAATCGTGTAGTACTGATCGCGCAGCACCAGCTTCGCGAACGCCGGAACCGACGCGCCACCGGCCAGACAGTGCGTCAGATTCTCTACCATGTCGGGCGTCTCAAGCTGGAGCAGATAGTAGGGCGTCGGCACCAGCAGCACCGGTGCAGTTCCTATTATACTATAGGCACCAGACACGTCGGGGCCGCTGGCCGTTATGTAGCCATCGGCGGGGCTCATCTCTGTGCGGAGCCCCAGATAGTAGCCAAGGCCCCAATACGACGGCCGCGCGGAGATAATCCTGTTGGAAGAGTTGCCATTGAACCGAAATGGAAGGGTAGGATGCGTAATCGTAAGAAGCGCGGTGGCGGGGTCCACTGACACCACAAAATCGGCCCAGGCACCACTGGGGTCAACCTCATGTAGCTCTGCCTCGAGCGCAGCAGGCAGCGTAGCGCTGTCGTAGTTGCCTTCCGGAATTGCCAGTATCTGGCGATCGCCACTTAGTTCCACCGCAAAATTTACGTTGCCGTGGCCCGCACCGCAGGAGTTTACGGGCGAAAACAGATACTCTACTAGCGGTAGTTCCACGCTGGAGAGTGCCACCCGCATAATGTTACGGTAAGTAGCGGGCAGACGTGTCAGGAAGTCAGCGGTTCCCTTGTATTTCGTAGCGGCAAACCGGCTATCTACGGAGAGTGAGTAGATGCGATATTTGGATGAATCTAGCAGTGTCTGTTCCATTACTTGGGGCTGCTATTACACCGGCGCTGTCAGAACCCGCTGCCTCCAGTTGCGTCGAGTTGGGTCACAGAATATCTGTATGCGGCCAACGGTGCCAGGTTCGGGCGTGGGCTCGGGCGGCTCGTGACGGAGGCGAATCACACGTTTCCAGTCGGGGACCCAGACACGGTTACCGAGCCAGATGACGGCGACCTCTAGGACACGACCGGGCTCAACGTGAGCCAGGAATGTCAGGTCGCGGGTCCAGCGACGGGCAGCGCGGGTGCGGGCGTTAAGGTGGTCGGCCAGGAGGAGAAGGGGGTCGGCTGCTGCGGCTGCGACAGTGACCCCGGTAATAATCGCCTTGATGGCGCGCTGATTAACGAGGTCCGCATAGCGGCGGAGGGGACTGGATGCGTGCGTGTAGGCTGGGAGGCCTAGACCCGCGTGCTCTGGTGCATCGGTGGTGGCGGGGGCATAGGTGGCGGCTTCGGCAGCCAAATGACGGAGAGCAGGCGGCCAGCCCGCAACGGTGGCGGCATCGGCTGGGCTCTGAGTGCGGAGGAGACCAGCGGCGTGAGTGCGCAGGAGGGTGGCGGCAGCGGCATTGTAACGGATCATCCAGTCGGCAATCCAATCGTGAGGGTCGGTGGCGGCCGCGCCGGCAGAGGTGGCGACAGCAGACGCAGCATAGTTGTCATAGGTGAAGCTCTCTGCAACTGTTATCCAGCTGAGAGTCCAGAGGGGAGGCGTGGCGGTGCCAGCAGCAGGAGGTGAGAAGATAATAGAAACACCCCGTCGGCGCTGACCGGGTAGCAAGGAGGCGGAGCCTTCACTGATGGCGGGCGGTAGCATCGGGCGCACGGCGCGGCCCGCAAGGTCATAGAAACTGGTGCCCTGCGCGCGGGCGGCGCAGTCTGCGGGAGAATCGGGTGGAACGGCTGCGGCGGCGTCGGCGATGGTGACTGCCCAGCGGTCGGTATCGGGGTGCCACGCAATCGCATCATCTATGTCGCGACAGCCGGAAGGATCCACGTGAAAGACGCGCCAGCCGGTGGCGGCGGAGAGCTCCACGCGGGCGGCGTCGTGGGTGGTGTCGGGTGGCGGTGGTGGTGGAGAGGGGGCCGCGGTCTTGGTGCCACAGTAATGCTCCAGGAGTCCCGCCTCCTCAGCGGCGCGGTCGCCAACGGGGCCAATGAGGCGCACCAGATTCGCGCGGGGCTTTGCAGGTGGAGGCGGGGGCGGGACCTGGGCTGCTGCGACCTCCACAATGGCAATCTGATTACGCGACGTGTCGCGCGTGCTACAGCCTACCGCATACTCGGGCCGCTCCTCATCGTAGGGTCGGAACAAGTATAGTGGAGCGCCGCGGCTGGTGAGGCCGTAGCGATATTTGGAGGCAAGCTCCAGGACGCCGACGAGTCGTGTCGCGGGCGCGGTCATTGTTGGTAATGGCGGTGTGTCAGGGTGGGTCGGTAGCGCTTCAAATTTGCTAGTACATGTTGCCCATCACCATTAGATGACCGTGTTGGAGAGATATGCCACCGCTATCGCTTCCCCACAGCTTGATAGAATATGTTCCTACTGATGTGATTGCGACGCGATCCATACAGATGACTGTTCTAGCTGTAGATTTAGTGATTTTTGAAGTTTTAGTTACATCACTAACATATGTAAATCCGGCTCCAGAAATGTCTATCCAGCATGATATAGTCCTATCATTGCTTGTTGATGTATTCTCTACATCAATATTTGCGTGGGAATTGATGACACTATTAGGAACGGTTATCTGGAGAGTGACGCCTGCCAACTCGATAGTTGGGCCTAGAACCTGTGTCGTGATAGTCTCAAACGCGCTAACTGGCATATAGCTCGTAATCCCGGGTCCACCGGTAATGCTCGTTATCTGCCCGTAGTTATTGACCGCCACGCTGGTTGGATAGTCGTAGGTGCCACCCGTCACACCGGTCGCTAGGAGAGCTACAGTGGTGCCCGCGGTGCTGCTGTGCGTGGTGATGCCCGCGCCGGCAGTAATGGAACGCACCACACCCTTTACGAGGGAATAGGCTGGGCCAGTCACGCCCGCACCCACAGTACTGAGATTCTCCTGAGCGTACAGATCGTAACCCGATGTGCCTTCGGCGCCGGTAACTCCAATAAACCAGCCGCCGACAGCACCGGTGGTCGCGCCAGGGGCCGGGCCAACAATGACTGTGGGTGATGCGAAACCGCTCTTTGTGTAAATAATCCCAGCCGCATCAGTTCCGATTGTAGCGGTCGCGGTGGAACCTACAGGGCCCGCGATATCAAGCGTACCAGGGCCGATGTAGGCCTCTGCCCAGCGAGATGATGTTGAACCGAGTGAGTAGGTGAGAGACGCGGATGGTATGAGGTCGCCGGCCAGCGTTAGTTGGGGCGTGATACCGGCATTGAGTGTGGCACCGATAGCTACATCTCCAATATACGCAGATTGCCCCGTGAGCCAGATATCGGCCCAGCGCTGTTCGCTGCTGCCGAGGCTGTAGATGTCGGTGGTCGCAGGGAGCAGGTCACCGATGACCTGGATGGTGGTGCCGCTACCGGTCGTTCCTGTGAGCGCCGCACCGTTGGCAAAGTAGATATCGCTGAGCGCGGTGATTCCTTCTCCGCTCATGTCCAGCTGAGCGACCGCGGGATTGTAGGCGATGGTGCGGGTGTCGTACGTGATTTCGGCGGTGGCCGGATCGTAGCGGAGATGGCTGGAGGTGCCTGCAGCGGCGGTGCGGATAGGTGCGATGTAGAGAGCGCTGGCTGCGGTGGAGTTCAGCGATGCACCCGTTGCGTTGAGGATGATGCTGTTTGCGTGCTGTGATTCGTAGCCGGTATTGTATCCGATGGCAATCGCAGATGTGCCCTGCCCTGTATAGCCAGCGTATCCACCGATTGCGATTGCCATATTCCCTTGACTATATTGGCCAACTGCGTTACCCAATGCTACTGCCTCTTGTCCTTGTGATATTTCACCCGCTAATGTACCAATAGCAGTAGAAGCTAGGCCTTGAGAAACGCGACCGGCGTTATTACCAATCGCAACCGTTTCTAGTCCTTGACCCGTAAATCCAGCATTAGAGCCTATATGAACTTGGCTGCTACCGACTGCCCATGTGGAGGCACTTAAGTCCCAATAAACATAGTCGCTGTAGTTGGTGCCGGTTGGCGTAAATGAGCCGGTTGGGCCGGTGGCACCTGTTTCGCCTGTTGGACCAGTAGCTCCAGTCTCTCCAGTGGGCCCTGTTGCACCAGTCTCACCTGTCGGTCCAGTGGCACCTGTTTCACCCGTCGGCCCCGTGGCACCTGTCTCACCGGTAGGACCGGTTGCTCCAGTCTCACCCGTTGGGCCAGTAGCTCCCGTTTCACCGGTAGGACCAGTGGCACCTGTTTCGCCTGTAGGCCCTGTGGCACCCGTTTCACCGGTAGGACCAGTGGCACCTGTTTCGCCTGTAGGCCCTGTGGCACCCGTTTCGCCAGTGGGCCCCGTGGCACCTGTCTCCCCAGTGGGCCCAGTGGCACCCGTCTCCCCAGTCGGTCCAGTCGCTCCTGTTTCACCGGTAGGACCAGTTGCTCCAGTCTCACCGGTAGGCCCAGTGGCACCCGTCTCCCCAGTCGGTCCAGTCGCTCCTGTTTCACCGGTTGGCCCCGTGGCACCTGTTTCGCCGGTAGGCCCTGTGGCACCTGTTTCACCGGTAGGCCCCGTGGCGCCAGTCTCACCCGTCGGTCCAGTAGCACCCGTCTCCCCAGTCGGTCCAGTCGCTCCTGTTTCGCCGGTAGGCCCAGTAGCACCAGTCTCACCCGTCGGACCAGTTGCTCCAGTCTCTCCCGTCGGTCCAGTGGCACCAGTCTCACCCGTAGGACCAGTGGCGCCAGTCTCACCGGTCGGTCCAGTTGCACCTGTTTCACCGGTAGGCCCTGTGGCACCTGTTTCGCCGGTAGGCCCCGTGGCACCCGTTTCACCGGTCGGACCAGTAGCGCCTGTTTCGCCAGTCGGCCCCGTGGCACCTGTCTCACCGGTAGGTCCGGTTGCTCCAGTCTCCCCAGTCGGTCCCATGGCACCAGTCTCACCCGTAAGACCAGTGGCTCCAGTCTCACCGGTAGGACCAGTTGCTCCCGTTTCGCCCGTGGGGCCAGTAGCGCCTGTTTCACCGGTAGGTCCAGTGGCACCTGTTTCACCGGTAGGGCCAGTAGCGCCTGTTTCACCGGTAGGACCGGTTGCTCCAGTCTCACCAGTGGGTCCAGTGGCGCCTGTTTCGCCAGTAGGCCCAGTGGCACCAGTCTCACCGGTAGGTCCGGTTGCTCCAGTCTCACCGGTAGGTCCGGTTGCTCCAGTCTCGCCAGTCGGCCCCGTGGCACCTGCCTCACCGGTAGGACCAGTGGCACCAGTCTCACCGGTAGCTCCAGTCTCTCCAGTCGGTCCAGTGGCACCTGTTTCACCGGTCGGACCAGTAGCGCCTGTTTCGCCAGTCGGCCC
>RGVZ01000245.1 GCA_010029825.1 bacterium
GATCGTTGATGCCGCCGCTGCGGAACGTTCATTTCCGCCTCCGGGCGGTAGGCGTTTTGATGGACAGGTCCTGTCGTGGGGCGCGGACAATCATCGCAAGGGTATTTCGCCCGTTGGCGGCGCGATAACCTTGCACGCCAGCCCGGCATTCAGCCGGCAACATTACGAGTTTTCGCCGGAACAAGTGGCTCGAATCATGCTGCGCGCGGCCGGACTGCCTGACGAGACTGTGGCCGGCGCAATGAGTTGGCAGTTGAAAAAATGGCGCTACGCGATTCCCGCGCGGCCGCTTGCCGAACGATTTGTTGAATTCGCACCGGCTGCCCGCATCTGCGGCGACGCCTTTGGCGGCCCCCGTGTCGAGGGTGCCTGGTTGTCCGGCACCGCCGCCGCGTCATTCTGAGCATCTCGTCATTCTGAGGCCCGCCAAAGGCGGGCCGAAGAATCCTGTCCCCCGTCATTCTGAGGCGAAGCCGAAGAATCCTGTCCCCCGTCATTCTGAGGCCGAAGGCCGAAGAATCCTTTCTTCAAGAGAGGATCCTTCGGGCTGCGCCCTCAGGATGACGGGTTGAAGAGAGGATCCTTCGGGCTGCGCCCTTAGGATGACGGGTTGAAGAGAGGATCCTTCGGGCTGCGCCCTCAGGATGACGATCAGCTCCGTTGCCGCAGAGCCTCGAAGACCATCACACCTGCGGCGACGGAGACATTCAGAGAGTCGACTTTTCCGCGCATCGGGATCATGGCCGTCGCGTCCGCGTGCTCAAGCCACCAAGGCGTCAGGCCCCAAGCCTCGCTGCCCATCACGATCGCTACCGGGCCGCGCATATCGATCGCGTGATGCGGCTGGCTTCTCTCCGTCAGCGCCGCCGCGACGGTCTTGATGCCACGGTCCCGGCACATCCGCGCGAATTCTTCCGAATCCTGGTTGATCACTGGCACGCGGAACACACAACCCAAGCTGGACCGGATCGCGTTCGGGTTCCAGACGTCCACTTTCGCGTCGAGGGTCACCAGGGCATCAACCCCCGCCGCCTCCGCCGTGCGCAACAGCGCCCCCAAATTCCCAGGCTTCTCTACATTCTGAGCCGCCAAAATCAAACGCGGCGGATTCGCCAGGTCATTCCAAGTCCATTGGCGCGTCTTCACCGTCGCCACGACGCCGTCGCGGCCTTCGCGCATGGCAACCTTTTCGAACGCGGCCGCGCCCGTTTCCAAAACCTGCCGCGCCTTTTTCATCAGCCCCGGCAGCAGCGCCTTCGATTCCGCCGACAGCGCCTCGCCGCAAAAACACAGCGTCTCGATCGCGAATCCGTTCGCGTCCGCCATCGCGATCTCGCGCGCGCCCTCGACCAGGCAAAGTCCGGTCGCCTCGCGCTCCTTGCGTTCTCTCAGGGCCGCGATCGCTTTCAGTTTTGGATTCTGCGGGCTGGTAATTATTTCCGTACGGTCAGGCACATGGCACCACTCGGCAGCAGGCGTTCATGGCCAGGTTCGATCTTTGCCCCCCCGCCCGACACGCCATTATTTGTTTCCACGATGACCATTTCCTCGGCGAAGTGATCGCACTTCAAATTCCCGCGCGGACGCAACATGTCCTGGACAAGATTTTTCAACGCCAGCGGCGTGTAACCAGTCGAGTGCGCGCACAGCATCACAAACGAGAAATCATCCGCCAGGATCTGCCCCAGATCATCAAGAAGTGGCGGCAAATGTTCCTCGATCTGCCAGATCTCGCCCTTCACCCCGCGCCCGTAAGTCGGCGGATCCAGGATGATCCCGTGGTATTTCGACCCGCGCCGCACTTCGCGCTGAACAAATTTGCGCACATCATCGACGATCCAGCGGATTGGTTTATCCGCCAAATTCGAAACCTCAGCGTTCTCCCGCGCCCACGCCACACTGGTCTTCGACGCGTCGACATGGACCACATGCGCCCCGCCCCGCGCGCACGCCAGACTGGACCCGCCCGTGTACGCGAACAAATTCAGGACATTGAACGACTTCACGCCATCGGCTCCGGGCCTCACCCGGTCTTTTGCCGCCTCGACCAGTTCGACCAGCCTCGGCCAGTTCCGGTCCTGTTCCGCGAAAATCCCCAGATGTCCGAAGTCCGTCAGTTTCACATTCAAAGTCACCGGGCCGCACGGCAGCAACCAACTCGCCGGCAACTTCCGGTTGTGCACCGTCCATTTGCCGTCGCCGCCCTTGAAACGCTCGAAACTCGCGTCTACCCGCCGCCATTCGCCCTCTGGCAACCGCGGCCGCCAAACAGCCTGTGCCGCCGGCCGCGCAATCCGCCACGGCCCGACCTGCTCGAGCTTCATAAAATTGCCGCAATCCAGCAATTTGTAAGCATTTTCTGGTTTATGGTGGATTTTTTGGTCCAAGTTTTCCGTTCCGCTACATTATGATCAAGCGCGAGTGGATTATTATCCCAAAGGCCAAAAGCAAGCGAGTGTACTTTCGCTTTCCAGGAGGATCCCCCGATGGCCCACGCGCCGGCAAGCATCACCAAACTCTTCGGCACCCGCCTCCCGATCATCCAGGCCGGCATGGTCTGGGTCTCGGGCGGTAAACTCGCCGCTGCCGCCAGCAACGCCGGCGCCCTCGGCCTGATCGGCGCCGGTTCCATGAAACCAGACCTCCTGAAACACCACATCGAGAAGGCCAAGTCCCTGACCTCAAAGACGTCAGTGCCCTTCGGCATCAACATCCCGCTGCTTTATTCCGCCGCCGAGGAACAGATCAAGGTCGCCCTGGACGCCGGTGTCCGCATCTTTTTCACTTCCGCCGGCAGCCCCAAAAAACTCACGCCCTTCCTGAAGAGCCACGGCTGCACCGTGGTCCACGTCACATCGACCCCGGACCTCGCCAAAAAATGCGAGGACGCCGGATGTGACGCCGTGGTCGCCGAAGGCTTCGAGGCCGGAGGCCACAACGGCCGCGACGAGATCACGACCCTGGTCCTGATCCCCCAGGTCGTCGACGCCGTGAAGATCCCGGTCATCGCCGCCGGCGGGATCGGCGACGGCCGCGCCATCGCCGCCTGCATGGCCCTGGGCGCCGCCGGGGTCCAGATCGGGACGCGTTTTGCCGCCACCGTGGAATCCAGCGCCCACGCCAATTTCAAGCAAGCCATCACTGAGGCAAAACCCGACTCGACTTTCCTCATGATGAAACAACTGGTCCCGGTCCGCCTCCTCAAGAACCAGTTTTTCGACGAGATCCGCGCCATGGAAGAACGAGGCGCCTCGAAAGAGGAAATCAACGCCCATCTCGGCAAGGGCCGCGCCAAGGCCGGCATGCTGGATGGCGACCTCGCCAACGGCGAACTCGAGATCGGCCAGATCTGCTCGGCGGTGCGCGACGTCCCGACCTGCGCCGAACTCGTCACACGCCTTGAAAAGGAATACGCTGCTGCGGTAAACCACTTGCAACCGAAGCTCTAATTCAGGAACCGCCATGACGACCGAGAATATTTTTGCCCCGACCGCCGACCGCCGCGTGAAACGCGGATGGATGAACCTCCTCGTCACGCGCGTGATCCACGAGACCCCGGATACCGACACGTTCATCATGGTGGATGCCGAGGAAAACAAGCGCGCGTTTGATTACATCGCCGGGCAGTACCTGACGTTCAGGTTCGACAACGTCGGCGACAAGCCCATCGTTCGCAGTTACACGATGTCTTCCTCGCCGTGTCAGGCCGATCACGTCGCCTTCACCGTCAAGCGCGTCGACCACGGCCTCATCAGCAACTGGCTCTGCGACAACGTCCGGGCCGGGTCGATCCTGCGCGCCCGCGGCCCCATCGGTCGCTTCTGTTACGATCCCGCGCACGACAAGAAACACCTGTTCATGATCGCCGCCGGCAGCGGCGTGACGCCATTTGTCAGCATCATGCGCGAGCACGTCAACACCATCGGCAAAAAAGGATCGCCCGACAAAATGACCCTGCTGGTCTCTTACCGTTCCACGAAAGACCTGATTTGCTGGGAAGATTTGAATGCGCTGCGAAATACTCCTGGCTGCCGCGTCATTGTGACCCTGTCACGCGAGCACGCCGAAAAAGAGGACTTCCTGCACGGCCGCATCAACGAATCGATGCTGGCCGACGCCATCGCCGGCGACTACGCCAACATCACGTTCATGTCCTGCGGCCCCCAGGCCATGATGGACCTCGGTCGCACCCACGCCACCTCTCGCGGCGTCGCGCCCGAGCACTTCAAGACAGAGTCGTTCGAGTCGTAAATTTTCCCGGATTCATGCCTCAAGGGATTGTGATGCCAAGAGACGTGACAGTGTACGTCGAAGATCCCTTGGTCCAATAGAGCGGTACGGATGACCCGTCGATTTTCATCGGGGACACCGGGAAGAAGTTGTCGGCCGGGGCCGCGGCCGAGGAGATAGGAGTTACCGAACTCCACTGGGGTAAAGGCGTCGCGCTGTAAGTCATGTACTTGATGTGTCCACCGGCGCTCCATGCCACCAGCCATTTCGAACTGTCAGAGGTTGTTGAAAGCGTGATGGCACCGTCCACGGTACTGCTATCCAGAGGGACCGGTGTGTTCCACGAAGTTCCAGTGAATGTCGCGTAATACGGTTTGTCCGCCTCGGAAATATAAGCCAACTGGACGCCGGCCGCGTCGGAGCTAACCGAGAAATTGCGTGCTTTCGCTTTGTCAGGGCTTGTTGTAGCAGTGCTTGTTGGAACAGTTTTAGCGTCCCAGACACTAGTCCCTTTCACGTAACTTCGAATGACAAAATCAGATCCGGTCGTGAGCAGCATCACGTTGGCTCCAAAAGGGACCAGAGCCAGATTTGGATCGACAGGCGCGGCCGATATGAATTCAGGAATCCTTTCGGGAGATCCGAACGTAAGGGTCGAAATTGTATCCAGCACAGTCGAGAAAACGACTTTTGGCGCGTAACTACTCGAACCGATTTCGTAACCTGCCACCCAAACAAATCCATCGTTTCCGATAGCAATGGCTGGTTTCCGGTGCGGCATCGCGACGGTTCCAGTCAACGCTGTGACGGCGGCTCCATCCCATGTGATTTTCCACCTCTCGCTGACGGCTGTCGTTTCGCTGATCGACCCCCGGAGAACCATGATATTGTCGCCAGACTCGTAGGCAATGAAGGCTCTGCCGGATTGTGAGGCAACCGCGAATCGCGGTGTATTAATGTCGAGACTGCTGCCCACAACGACTGAGGTTCCATCAGACGTATAACCGTATCGGACGTCGCTCCCGGAATAAAAGAAGTTCCAGTATTTCCCACTGACCGTGTCATAGAAGGATTTTCTTTCTGGTGACTGCGATGTCATCAGCTTTGTGCCTGCGCCTATGCCAGATGAACCTGGAGCGGCTGAGTATGTGTACGTCGCGATGGTGGATTCTGATTTGTTGCCGGCATAGTCGCACGCGATGGCCGCGATTGTGGTCGTGGTGGCAATCGTGATGGTTCCACTGGAGTCGATGGCTATGCCGGAGGAACAGTCCCCGGGTGACGCGGCAGTGGTTCCCTGCACCATGGTGTATCGAATTTTGAAAAACGTCGTATCTGTGGCGTT
>RGVZ01000246.1 GCA_010029825.1 bacterium
ATCTTGACTCCGTGGTGGACCTCAAAACGCTCACGAAGGCCCCGCAGGATCGACACGGTATCTTCGACGTTGGGCTGGTCAACCATGACCGGCTGGAATCGACGTTCCAGCGCCGGATCTTTCTCAATATACTGGCGGTATTCGTCCAGCGTTGTCGCGCCGATGCAGTGCAACTCCCCGCGCGCCAGCATCGGTTTCAACATGTTGCCCGCGTCCATCGCGCCTTCGGCCTTGCCTGCGCCGACGATCGTGTGCAGTTCGTCGATGAAGAGCACGATGCGTCCTTCGCTCTTCTTTACTTCATTGAGGACTGCTTTCAGGCGTTCTTCGAACTCGCCGCGGAATTTCGCTCCCGCGATCAGCGATCCCATGTCGAGCGCGAAGACGGAGCGGTCTTTCAACCCCTCGGGGACGTCGCCGCGGACAATCCTGTGTGCGAGGCCCTCGGCGATGGCGGTTTTACCGACACCGGGCTCGCCAATCAGAACGGGGTTGTTCTTGGTTTTGCGGCTGAGGATCCTGATGACGCGCCGGATCTCATCGTCGCGACCGATCACCGGATCGAGTTTGCCGTCGCGCGCGGCCTTGACGAGATCCCGGCCGTACTTCTCAAGCGCCTCATAGGTGTCTTCTGGAGTCGCGCTCTGGACGCGCTGGTTGCCGCGCAGTTCCGTGAGGGCTTTCATGAAGTCGCTCAACTTGGGTCCGAGTTCCCTCAGGGACTTCGCGGCGTCCGACTTGTCATCGAGTTTCAGTGCGTCGACGAACAGGTGCTCGACCGACACATATTCGTCCTTCAGGCGCGCGGCCTCTTTCTCAGCGGACACGACAAGGCGCGACAGGCGCGCGCTGATGAATATGCTCGTCGGGTCATAACCTGAACCTGAGGTTCTCGGACGGTTGGCGAGCCCTTGCTCGAGACGGGTGGTCAGGGCGTCAGCGTTCGCGCCGGCTTTGGTGACGAGTTTCGGGATCAGGCCGCCTTGTTGGCGAAGCAGGCTGACCAGCAAGTGTTCGACGTCGACCTCATTGTGGCCGTATTCGATGGCGAGTTTCTGCGCCGCCTGCAGGGCTTCCTGGGATTTTTGGGTCAACTTGTTGATATCCATGTCAATTTCCTTTCGGGCACGTCCGAGCCTCTGAAAACAAGATGTGTTCCAATTCCGGGTTGTCAAGGGAGCGCGGTCAGTGAGTCCCGGCCAGTCGCGCCCGGGCCGCAGAATTCCCGTTAAATTCCCGTTAAATTTTGTTATGGGATTCCGATGTTGCTTCGTCGCCGTCGCTCATCATCGTTGTATGAAGAAGCCGTCCGCCTCATGCCGGGCGGAGTGAATTCGCCTGTGCGCGCATTTGGTTCAGTTGGCGGAACGCCGGTGTTCATGAAGCGCGGCCAGGGCGCGTACCTGTGGGACGAGGACGGCAACCGTTACATCGACTACATCACCAGTTGGGGTCCTGCGATTGTTGGTCACGCGCATCCTGAGGTGCTGGCCGCGATTCAAGAGGCCGCCGCCGATGGACTTTCCTTTGGTACGCCGACCGCGCGCGAAAGTGTCCTCGCGCATGCCATCATGGACGCGATGCCCGCGATTGAAATGATTCGCCTCGTGTCGAGTGGTACCGAGGCCTGCATGTCGGCCCTGCGCGTCGCGCGGGCATTCACGGGACGCACGAAGATCCTGAAATTTGAGGGTTGTTATCACGGCCACGCGGACATGTTGCTGGTAAAACCGGGATCCGGCGCCGCGACTTTGGGACTTTCGGGTTCGCCCGGAGTCCCGGAATCCACGGCACAACATACATTGACCGCCCAATTCAACAACCTCGCGCAGGTCGGTGAAACTTTCGCGAACAACCAGGGCCAGATCGCCGCGATTATCGTTGAGCCGATTGTTGGCAATGCCGGCTTCATCCGGCCGGTTCCCGGATTCATGGAAGGCCTGCGTGAATTGTGCGACGCGCACGGCACCGTTTTGATCTTTGACGAGGTGATGACTGGATTTCGCGTCGCCCGCGGCGGTTATCAGAGCCTGTGCGGAATCAAGCCGGACATGACCGTGCTCGGCAAGGTGATCGGTGGCGGTATGCCTGTAGGCGCCTACGGTGGTCGCCGCGACATCATGTCCATGGTTGCTCCGGCAGGGCCGGTATACCAGGCCGGGACTCTGTCGGGTAATCCCGTCGCGGTTGCCTGCGGCATCAAGACCCTCGAGATCCTTTCGCGTCCCGGCGCCTATGAGGCCCTCGCGGCGCGCTGCGCGCGACTGACCATGGGGTTCAAGTCCGCCGCCGAGGAATGGGGCGTGCCCATGACGGTCGATCATGAAGGCGGCATGTTTGGATTCTTCTTCGCGAAGGATCCTGTTCGCAATTATGACGACGCGAAGCGCGCGGATCTGGGCGCGTTCAAAAAGTTTTTCCAGTTGATGCTCGATGACGGGATCTATCTGGCTCCCTCTGCGTTTGAGGCCGGATTCTTGTCGATGGCACACACGGAGGCTGATATTGACGCGACGGTGGCCGTGGCGAAAAAAGTCCTGAAACAGGTCGCGGCCCATGGCTAACGGAAACGGACTTCCCGGCATTTCTGGTTCAGCCAGTCTCGGTTGGATCAACTACTGGAACCTCTGGCCGCTGCGCCTTGAGTTGCGCAAGGCCCTGGCCGGGCGCGCGGAGTTTCGTGAAGGGCACCCTTCGCAAGTGAACAAGTGGCTGGTTGAGGGCAGCATCCAGATGGCGCCCGCGTCCAGTATTTGCCTGTTGAAACACAATCAGCTCAATTTCGCGTTGCCGGTTGGTGTCGCGTCGACCGGACCTGTGATGAGCGTGTATCTTGGATTCCCCGCGACGCGCCGCGCGGCGTTTGAAGTTTGGCAGGAACGCATCGCGGACTTGCGCGCGACTTATGCCCGGGTCACCGGGCTGCGCCCTTTCGATCCGCGCCAGATCGCGCGCGACTTGTTTGCCGCCACATCGGACTCCGTAACTCCCGTGATGGCTGCGGCTGCCGGCATGATCCGGCTGACGCCGGCGTCGGCCGCGAGTGCCGCGATGACGAAGACCTTGCACAAACTCCTGTTCGGCCCGGACGCCCGTGGCTTTGAGACGCGGACGGATGTCGTCCATGGGAGTGGGGACCAGGACGCCATTGAGTTGCTGATCGGGGATGAGGCGCTCAAGCGTCGCAATGAATTTCCGCACATCCTGGATCTCGGCGAGGTCTGGAATCGTGTCACGGGTCTGCCGTTTGTGTTTGCCGTCTGGCAACTCGGTGCCAATACCGACGCGGTCGAGGCCGCGGCGTTGCGTCCGGTCATGACGGCGGTCAAGGAAAGTGCGGAACTTGCGCAGGCCAAGATGCGCGTCGCTGCCGCGGATTACCGTGCTGCTTTGCTGGATTCGCCCTGGGGCTCAGGCGCCGAGGCCGTGGATCTGACGCGTTACTGGCGGGTGATTGAGTATGTCTTAACCCCTCAACATCTCAGGGGTCTTGTGCTGTACCTGTGCCTTGCCCGCGCGACGGGAGCGATACGTCCCGACAACGACGATGCTGCCCTCGGGCGCCTGATGCGCTGGCAGCAGCAAACAGCCGACGCGTCCGGCGTCATTTCCTCGCTTCATTAGTGGTGTCAATTCTCTCCGGCCGGTGTTAAGGGACAGGGTCCGTTTATTCTCGCCCGGCGCGGCCGGGCCAATACCAGGAAAGAGACCTCAGATGTCCAATAAAGCCCGCGTCATTGAATTCCACTACGTCCTTCACGACACGAAGGGCTCGTTGATTGACCAGTCGGATGATGGCGAGCCGCTTGCGTTTCTCGAGGGTGCCGGTCAGATCATCCCGGGACTCGAGAGCGTCCTGTTGACGATGGCGAAAGGCGACAAGCGCGAAGTCCATGTCAAGGCTGAAGACGCCTACGGCGATCGTGACGAGAGCCTCGTCGCGAACGTTCCAGTTACGCAGTTGCCTACGCAGGAAGTCAAAGTCGGCGACATGTTCCGTAGCGGTCCGAACCAGGAAGATCCGATCATGGTCGTGACGTCTGTCACGGCAACGCATGTGACCCTGGACGCGAACCATCCGCTGGCCGGCCAAGATCTTGTCTTCAAAGTCGAGATCCACGAGATCCGTCCCGCGACCGATGACGAGATGGCCCACGGTCACGCGCACGGCCCGGGCGATGATCACCACCACTAAAAAAAGGGGGGCGCCAGCCCCCCGTCATCCTGAGCCGTAGGCGAAGGATCCTCTCTTCCCCGTCATCCTGAGCCGTAGGCGAAGGATCCTCTCTTCCCCGTCATCCTGAGCCGTAGGCGAAGGATCCTCTCTTCCCCGTCATCCTGAGCCGCAGCCCCGTCATCCTGAGCCGCAGGCGAAGGATCCTCTCTTCCCGCTTAAGTGCCCTTAACCAATCCCGAAAAGCATTAGTTTCATTTCTTTCCTAAAGACTCGCGCCGTGTCGCCGATAGATCAATCTGGATTCAGGTTCGATGGCAGGGAGATTTATGAGATTCCAAGGCATGTTCCAATTGGCAAGAGCCCATCTCACGTTCTCTTGGGTATCGATCGCGCTCATCTACGCGTGCGGCCAGAAGTCGGTGATCACCCAAAGGTCAGGCGAACCGGGTAAATATTGCTGCGGGCCTGACGACGCTACGGTCGCTTTCTTGTCACGTGACAAGTCATTCGCCGACGGCGGTGTGAGGACGGCGATCGCGAACAAGGACATCAAGCCAAATACCATGGCCGTGTCTCCCGTTGACGACGCGATCCTCGTAGCCGGTTCCATCAGTGATTCTTCCGGCCGCGTCTTCGTTTTCCCTCCGGTTGAATCATCGCAACGTCGTGACATGGTCGTGGCGCGCTACAAGGCAGACGGCACGGCGGACGCCGCGTTTGGCGGATCATCGACCGGGATGGCTGAGATCAAGGTCCGCGTCGGCAACACTGACGTGGATAGTCGTGCCTATCAGGTCGCGACTCTGCCGGATGGCGGCGTGGTCGTCGCCGGGTCTTACGGAAATGCCTCCATGGTGGGCAACAGCGCAGGTGACTATGCAGGCATGGTCGTGGCGCGTCTCGCTGCCGATGGCCGGGCTGTATCGACGTTCGGCAGCGGTGGCATGACCACAATCCCGTGCGCCGGCGGCGGCGCGTATCCCGCAGGCGTGATCATCAGTGGCAATAAAATTTTAGTCGGCGGCACTTGCAACGATTCCTCCGGCGCGCCGCGAATCGTATTGCAAAGTATCGACGCCAACAGCGGTGTCGCCGCGAATCCAGTCGTGGCCGCCACGGGGACCGGGGCCTACGCCATGCTGGCCGTACCCGGAAAAATTTACGTCGCCGGCTACAAGTTTTCCCCGACCGCAGGGTCATCCGGTTCGCAGCCAGCGCTCAAGACCCCGGCAATCCTCCGGTTCAACGAGGACGGAACGCTCGATTCCGCGTTTGGCAGTGGAGGCCTGGTGACAAAGTCTTTCGGCAACGGTGACGGCCTCGTCACCGCGTTGTCCCAGAGCCTCGATGGTCGCGTCGCTGCCGTCGTGTCCTCGTCCGT
>RGVZ01000247.1 GCA_010029825.1 bacterium
GACGGCATCCGCGTCCGCATTACGGCGTCAAACGCGGCGAACATGTCGGACAAGATCTTTGCGTACCAAATGTTGCCGCTAAAGCCGGGCGCCTCTGAGAAAGTGGGCGCATTTGATCACGTATGCTCGCCGACGGATCTGGAAGAATATCCCGAAGACGATCCGATTATGAACGCCCGGCCTGCGTGGTTCCGGCTGAATTATGTCGACGTCCTGCTCAGATCGCGCGCAGAAGTAAAGTCATTCATTGAGAGCGTGATCGACGACGTTCAACGGCTCAAGACAACCCTCGACCTGACCGACACGCTGCTTCCGGGCGGCGAGACATGGGTTGGCCCGCCGCTTACAAATCCGTGAGGTCTGTATGCGCGACATGGTAGTGCTTGAAGACAGCACAATTATTTCCATGCTCAACGACCCGACCTACTCGGAGTCGATTCCGTGCTTCTATAACAAAAAAGAGTTGTTTCGAAACACGGGCGGGAGCTGCGGCGCTTGCGCACAGAAGCGGCAGGAGAAACGGCGCAGCGCTATGGCGCAAATTAAATCCTGTCTGGCCGGCATGAGCGTTGAAAAGAAGGCCCAATTAAAAGCGATGCTCGACGCCAACAAGGTCAGGGTCGTCTATATCAATTCAGGTGGTCAGGCTGTACAGCTGACCTTCTAGCCGCACCTGCCACGTGTAGGCTGCGATCTTCCGCCGCCCTTCGGTCTGCTGAAAGGTTACGTGCCACGTAACCTCCGGGCTTCATGCTCTTAGGCAGCGAGGGGCGGCGGTTGCATTTTCCATTTTCCAGAACACGACCAATTGCGTCGTAAGTCCTGTAATCACAGGCACTTTCGCTTTTCGCGAACTCCGAACGGCAGCTAAATTTCTGCAAAAATCGCGGCATATTTAATGTCGCTGCTGTATCGTATCAGCAGCTCCGTTTCACCGCGTTACAACGGAGTTAACGCATGTCTCTTTCGGCTACCGCGGAGAAAATCCGCCTCGCAGTCACGACTCGTTGCAGTAAACGGGCGCCAGAGTTTCAGATCGTACCTGAAAAGGCGTACCTGCTGTTCGATCGGACTGCAGAGAAGTTCGCAGATGAATTGGCAAAAATAGCGAACTTCTGGGAGCGAGCAGCATTTCTGCAACAATGCGTGCTCAAGCGCACCACGCGAAAATTACGTGGTCATATGTCCCGGCTGTACAACGAGTACACCGCGGCAATGCTGCGTGGTGAACTGGCTACGATGGACGACGAGCCAGTGTTTAAAGAGATCGATCCTAACATCGAGGAAATTGCGCGCTATCATGCGTACCTTACTTGTACCGCTGGTGACTAATCACCGGCGTGTTCTGGCTGTGTAGCCGGGACACATCTATCGTCTTTATGGCGCTGATGTGACTCCCGGCTACGCAGTCAGAACGAAACTGTTCCAATTTTCCTTAGCTATTGGTTGCACATGGCGAAAAAGAGCAAAGCAAAATTAGATAAGAAGCCCGCTGCCCCAAAGCCGGCTTTCGTCATGGCCGAACCGAATGACGACGCCGCAGCCTTTGGGTGGACGCTGGGAAAACTGCGCTACATGGCAGAAGAAGAGGTCAACGGCGAACGCTGGCCGGGCAAAGGCGTATTTGACGTTCCGTATCCGTATGCCGTGCGGCAAACGTACGGCCACATCATCGAGTTTGTGAATCCTGCATTTCTGCAGATCCAGCTTGATAGCAGCCCCGAAATTCGTAAAGCCGCAGAGAAGGCGCGTGAGGCGCGCTACACGAAAGAAGCACGAGTTGAGTTCAGCAAAGTAATTACGCGGGTATTCAAAGAGCAGATCCTGCCCGACATTGAGAAAAAGTTTCAAGCCGTGGCGGGAATGGTGGCAGATTTCTACTGCGCCCGCCTCGCCCACATCGATAAGTTTGGAGCAGAAGAGTGACCACAAAAATATCAAAAACGCAAAAGAAGAGGCGCGCTACGCGCGCCTCAGTAGGTGAAAAGAAAACCAAGCAGGCGCCGTGGAGCTATACGCGAGCCACGATCGGCAACTGGAGCGCGCTCGACGGGTACCTTGTCGTCTGGCGTCACACGATGGACGACGTCCCGGTCGGCTTATTTAAGCACAAAAAAGACGCCATCGACGCGGCGAAAAACATGAGCTTCCGCACAGGCTACGCCTGCGCAAAGCGCGTAGACATAGACTGTCGCACACCGGTGTGCTTTGCCGTAGTTCCGTTCACCGCGGGCCGCCCGGGCAAAATGATTTTTGTCGACCGCGAAGACGACGTGTGATCAGAGCGAGGCCAGAATCACAAAGTCGCGTCGGTAGCCGGCGACCGGGCCCCGCTTGCCCATCATAAGCTCGTCGTCGGTCTTGCCCTCGCCGTCCACCGGATACGGCCCGCTCGCGCTAGACACGCCGGGGCGGTTCAATCCAGCTTCCGCCGCCTTCTGCAGCACCATGTTCGCAGTTGCAGCCGACAGAAGCTCTTCGATACCATCGGCGCTGACGACAATCTCAGCCCGACCCTGCGTGATGTTAGAAAGGTTATCAACGATGGAAACGGACATAGTTACCTCCGAAAAGAAGAACGACCTGACGCTCGATATGGTAATGCGGGTTGTGAAACTAAGCAAGTTGCAAATCCGCAATGTTTTCGTATCTGTGCTGCAGGCGCAGCCCCCCGCGGCGGACGCCGTGTTAACAGAAGAGGCCGTGTTTTATTTGCTCGTCGCTGACATGCTGGAAAACCTCACCTTCCTGTCAGGGGAGCAGCGGCTGCTGCTCAGCCAGCTCCTGCGGGAGACGCGGCAGACCCTAGAGCTGCCAGCTGTCCCGGAAGGCTGCGGCACGCATCTCGCCTTCGGTGACGGCCGGTACGCCACGTGGACCGGCGCAATGGGCTGGACAGAGCTAGAATCAGGCGAAAAGATCGACTTCCTCCCGCGCCGCCCACTGGAGACAATCGCGTATAATCTAGATGAGCTGTACCGCCGGGGCGTACACATCATCGAAACTAGGGCCGGTCTCAATGTCAAAAACGATAATGCAGGAAGCGTGGAAAAGCCGGGAGACGTTTGCGAGCGTCCTGCTGACGCTGTATCTGGATAGGTTCGGCGTCGAGGCGCTGGACTGGGATCCGGCCACGATCACGCTCGAAGTCGAAGAAGAGTTTGACGTCGAGCTGCCACAGCTGTCGCTCGACAAGCTGTTGGTCGCTATTCAGATTTTGACGTCTGACCGGTTTTTCAAAAACCTGCCTGACTTCATTTCGTTTTGCAACGTGTTAGGCGGCGACACGTATCGCCCGGACATGTGGGACCCGGCCGACGCGGAAGAAGTTGCGTGGGGCATCACAGAAGCGCTACTCATCAGCCCGCCCGACGACAGCGACCCGGAACCGTTTACTGACGAGATCCGCGCATACATCGGCGCCGTGCTCGACAGCGAGGGGATTATCAACGCGCCGGATATTTTACGGATTGCATTGCGGGCGGCCCGTGTTAGTCCGAACATAGCCGACTTCTCGGACGACCCGACGATGTTCAACGCCGTGTATGATTTGGAGGCAGGAAAGACCGAAGATATTAATCAATCAATTCGCCTGAAGACGGATTTGCTTGTTAAACAGTTAACCGCGCTGGATCTGCAGAACGGGAACACGAAATACGTCGTAGAGCTGCTGCAGAATTCAGCCTCATCATGATGGAGCTACCGTGCTTGTACTTTCAAGGAAAACAGAACAGGAAGTTGTGATTGGCGACGGCATTGTCGTCAAGGTGTTAGGGATTACCGGCGACCGCGTAAAAATTGGACTTACCGCGCCGCAAGCACTGTCAATTGTTCGGGGTGAACTGCTCGCCAAAGAAAAGGACAAAGAGAAGACCAATGGGCTGGAACGACAGAGTACCTGACGCGCCACCTTATATTCCGTACGAAAACCCAGCCGACCGAGACGAATACGAAAACTGGCAGATGTATCTCGAATACTGCCGGCAGCACCCAGAAGAATTCGGCGGCATATCTTCGCAGAACGTTGACCCGGCAGCTCTTCCGCGGCCGACAACGCCGCGCCCGGTCAGGACGGCCGTGCGCGAACTGCTCCGCAAACTGAAGGACTTGATATCAAAATGAAATTCGACCAATGCGGCGCTATGCGTATTAACAGATTTTTCAATGCCTGCCAGTTTCGCATAAGCGATAGCGATAAGTTTTGTTGGGGTTGTTACGGCAACAACGCGCAAATACTTGACGCTACCGTACCGCTGAAAAATAAACCAAGGCAGTTTAAAGCCGGCGCGCAAATAATCATCGACACTGCGACGCACACGGTCTTTGAAATATCCGTGGCGGACTACACGTGGAACAAAGGTAAGGGTCGCGCGTTTAAGTGGTACAACCCAGAATACAGCCTCATTCACGACGTCGAGGCGGCGCGACGCGGCGTTGAGCACGCCGACCAAGCGTGGGACAACGTGAACTACAAACGTACGAACGAAGCGACCGTACTCCGACATATTAAGTCGTTGTTCGGTCCGGCTCCGCGTAAGAAAAAGAAGAAAGCCTCAGCTCCGCGCAAGCTCGCGAAGGCGTTCAAGCGAAAGAAGGCTGTCGGCCGACGCTGACTTCACGACCGCGCCAGCGCTCTTCTCCGACATGAGACGATCCAGCATGGCTGCCATACCGCGATCGAGCGTTGGTACGATTGCGGCCAGCTTGCTGCGATCCATATACACGCCGCCGGCGCTTACCGCGTCAGCAAAGTCGTCACCCAGCCACTCGCGCACGTCTTCAACGGCCAGCTTCTCAAGATCTTCGAGAGCATAGACGTTGCCCGTGGTGGTCTCGACGTTCTGCGTCATGAAGTCCCGCGCCACCTTTTCGGTGATGGCGAACAGAACTTCTTCGGGGCGCGGAAGCCCGCCGGCGTCGTAGAGTCGATGGAGATTTGTGCTCCGATCGAAATTATCGACCGCGCTCGCCAACTTCAGTCGAGTCTCAACCGTACGGGCCCGTTCCGGGTTCCGGTCAATAGCCTCGGCTAACTTGGACAACTCTCCCGCCAGCTCCGTGTGCTGACGCTGGGTGAGCCGTACGCGGTCTTTGATCATCTGGCTGGCAACTTTGGCGGCACACGCGCCAAACCCAGCCGCAAGCTCCAGTGTGCCCTCAGCCTCCGAAACGTCAGCGCCGTACTGCGCAGCCTTTTCGAGGATCTTAGTTGCGATCACGTGCCGGTCTTCAAACACGAAGTTGTCACGGAATTTCTTAAAGTGCGCTGACGCAAATTTGACTTCTTCGGCGTTGCGCAGCGGCCAGTGGCGCTCTTTGGCGCCGTTGTCGCCGACCCATACCACGGCGAACTCGGAGTCCGGCAGACTGTTAATGTCGACCTGCCCGGCGGCAGCAGCCTTCTCTTCCATCTCGGCCACGGCGCCAGCGATGCCGAAATATTCGGCCGCTTGGTGTATCCTAGATTTAATGCTCTCCGCAACAGCCGGGGTGAACGACGCCTGCTTGTCCGCGAAAAAAAGCGCGGACATCCATGTTGCGGCGGCTGCG
>RGVZ01000248.1 GCA_010029825.1 bacterium
CTTGGTTGACGCCAGAGAGGATTGTTGACAGGTGAAAGATTGCAGCGTGCCCTGTGAACATTCGGGATGAAAGGTCATCGAGCATCTTCAGTGCAATTTCAAGACCCCCGATGTTATGCAGACCGCTCTCGTATTGAGGAATCTTACGGATGTGATAGTTAATCATTGGGTCAAGTGCAGCAACGAAAACTGCCTTCAGCAGCCCGTTGTTCTTCTCCCGAGTCAGGATCGCTTCCTTGTTATAACGCGACGTTGTGCTGGCAAGTTCATTGAGGATGTCGATGATCATTTTTGTTCCATTTGACATTAGGTACACTGATTGTACAACTCGAACGGGATCAGGTCAACAGCAACTCCGGCCTCCCTGAACATTTCACGTGACCGGTCAAACGATCTATTCCACCTTTCAAACTGTTTGTTAATTCGGTGGTCCGGTGCAACGACCCTTGTGATTCCAGCTTGGATCACGATTGCAGCACACCTCGAGCATGGCATCAACGGATACGTGTATAGGGTGCAGTCGGCCAGGTCGCGCTTTGCAAACACGATTGCATTGATCTCACCGTGGATGATCATTTCAAGCTTCTCGTCTCGGTTGTTGTACCTTTCAGCAGCGTCTTCAACCAGTCGTGGAAAACCATTGTATCCGGTCGACACAATTCGACGATTGTTGTCGACAATCACAGCACCAACCTTTGTTGACGGATCCTTTGACCATTTGCTGATTGATTGTGCAACATCCAAGAACCGAAAGTCCCACTTGTCGTTCATTTTTTGTTCCTGATCGTTTCTAGGATTGTAGCAGCTTCGCTGACGTCATCGACATTGTCAAACGTTGCGGCAATGATTCCGTTGACAACTCGGATCCATTGTTGCTGGTGTGATCGTGGCAGTTTGCTGATCAGCTCCTTCACCTGGTCGAACGTTTCAACCTCCCAAAGGATTTCAGCAATCATCAGGTCACGGTCGCTAAGGTTATCAAGTCCAATCATTTCTCTCCCCTTGCGCGGATGGCGGCTTGCAGCGCACAGAAGTCATCGTGTGCCTTGCGTGTTGTTTCCATATGCTTGTTGCTGGCGCAGTGAATCGACCACCACTTTTGAGCAAACTCGCCCACCACCTTCGCGCACGCCTCACGTTCAGTTTCGGCAATGGTGACAGCAAGACGTTCAAACACCCGCTTGCTAGCATCCCGCTCGGCCTGAACAACAAGCTCGGCGAAGCGTTCAAGTGATTCGGTGCTTGGGCGGAGATAAACATCGCCATCAGACCAACTTGCCTCCGCCATGCGGATGATCTCGTCGCGGGTCATTTCGTCTCCTTCAGTGCGGCGTCCACTTCTGCGTCCAGATCGTCGCCGGTCACGAGAACAAGATCGCCCAGTTCGTTGTCCATGTCGCACCAGACGCCCGCGCTGGGGCCGCGCCCATTAAGAACATCTGCTGGCACTCGGTTACGCAGGTAGTGATACCGCTCCGCATCCTCCCGCAGCCTCTCGATCTCGGCATGCATTTTGGCTGCGGAACGGTCGGCGCGATCCCTGTACGCAGCAGCGGCCAGATCGGCGGCGGACAGCGCGTCCACGGCGGCGACTGCCGCTTGCTGCAGTTCATCCCATCGCGGGCACGCGGCGCAGGTTGCAGAGTCATGAGAATGCTTCACGTAATGCTGTAAATCGACGACCGCCGATAGCAGCCTTTCGCTTGTTTTCATTTCGTCTCCTTCACATCGGGGAGCGACACATCAAAAACCGGCGTCCACCAGCCCGACTCCTGCGAATCGCTGACCGAATCAATGACCCACCCGGCATCGTCCCAATCGCGCCACCACAGGACGTACGTTTCGCCGTCCCACTCATTCGCAGGCCGCAGCGTCGTCAGCCGCGCCAGTTCAGCCCGCAGCCTCTCGACCTCGGAAAACATCGCATCAATCTTCGATGTTTGATCTGCCTCGCAGTACAGGGTCAACGTGTGGTCCTTGTCGATTTCGATGTCGGCTACCCGCATGCTGGCCCCCCACGATGTGCGGTATGGGGCCGCGCTCCACTTGATCGGCTCGGTCATTTCGTCTCCCCTTGATCATAGTCATCCGGATCGATTGGATCCTGTGCATCGATCACCAGCAAAATGACAAACGCTATTGCCAGGATCGCTACAATTGACAAATACATCCATGTTGCAAGTTCGAACATCATCTCTATCTCCTAGATCATATAATTCTTGGTCCCAACACTTCGTGATTATACACACACTACGGATCAACGTCAACGCTGAACTAAACCAACTCGATCTTTTTGACGGATTTTCTCAAAAAAAAATTTCACAGGGCGACGTTTTCACAATTTGTTCCGGGAAAAAAAATTTCACAGAACGAGTTTCAGAACAGATTTATGGGGACGGGCGGGGGTGCGGTGAATAATACGCCTAGGCCCTACTTTTTTGCACCCCCGCGCGCGCCCGACGCCCTGCTACGGGCGATCGAAGTATACGCGGTCGAGCTGATCGATCACGGCTGCCTTCCGATCGTCCGGCAGGTACTGGAACATCGACTGGACCATCGAGTTGAAGTAGCCAGCTTCGAACGCATGGTTCCCATACTGCTTGAGAGCACCGGTGCTGAACCGATCGACTGCTGCCTTGAATTTGAGAGCATCCATATCTGTTTAAGACCTTTTTCGAAACCGTCTAGAACGACGTATACAGAAGAACAAAAAACCCGATAGTGCAGACAGCGCCTACGAAACGATCACCGTAGTTAGCCATGTTATACCCCCTGATACTTGCTGCACTCGATCCCAAGAGCGATCAGCTCGTCGGCATACTGGTTGTACGTCTCCATCGCGAACGTTCGCTCGGCACCCGACTGGCCGTTGTCCTGCGCGATGCGATCCCACACGAGCAGCGAGTTGAGCAGCGAGGCGATCTTCGTGGCGGTCTTTTTCGAAAATTTCATTTGTGTCCCTTTCGTCAGTTGGTGAGGCCAGTATAGCACGAAAGTTCAAAAACGTCAACCTACGGGAACTACCCTTTGATTTCGACGACTGCGATCGAATCAAGGACCTTGCGAAGATCGGCCAGGACACGGTGTGTTGCCGCGTTCACAGTGTTCGACCGGATCTGCAGCTCCCGCAGGGCGATCTGCTGACGAACGCTAGCGACCTTCGCTTCGACTTCGCCGTACGGGAGCTTGTACAGTTCCTCGAGCTTTACCCCGAGGCGGCGCGCCGCGATCTCGGCGGTCGTACGCGCACGGTCATGCTTCTTGATCCACGCCGCGGTCCCGTCCGCGGCTTTCTTGATCTCTGCAACCTTTTCATTCATCACCCGGGTTGCATGATCTTTGCTAACGTAAAGCGCGCCTTCACGCGCAAGCACGACCTGATCCACGTAGACGTTCTTGACGTACAGGTTGTTTGCTTTGATTGCGTAGTAGATCGGCTGGTTCATTTGTGTTCCTTTCGTCAGTTGATGACGACAGTATACACGAAATTTCGAAAAGGTCAACAGCTGTAGTGGTCGATTCTCGCCACGCGGCACAGTTCAGTGAACCAGTATTCCAGGTGCTCGCTGCGAAGATCAATCGAGTCGGTCCTGTAGTCCGGCCGGGTGTCGACGATCCCATCATTGTACAGTTCCACGCGGACGAGGTCGATCACGTCCTTCGCCTCCTTCAGGCAGCACCCGATTTCCTGCCGGAGGATCCTGAGCGCATCGACCGGGTCGTTGCCCTTGAGCGACTTGATGATTTCCAGTTGCCATGCCGTCGCCGACTCGGCACGCTCCGCGATCACCGACTCAGCCTGGCGCGTGCCGGCCGGCAGCATTTCGATGAAAATCCCCGGGTACGACTTCGCAAGGTTGATCGCAACCTGCCGGAAGTCGATGTCGTGCGTCATCAGAATGTCGATCACTGCTTTGTACTGGTCCATTGTGCGTCCTTTCAGTATTGGTGGTAGATCACGAGGTGGTGCACGTTCGTCGGGGACTCACCGAGTGCCGGCCGGTAGATCTGCTGTTCGCCATCCCACTGGTCCGGGTCAAACAGCGGGTCGTATTCGGCAACCGCGAGGAACCGGACGACCCGGCCGGTGTGATGGCTTTCGATGAACAGCTCGCGAGGCATTCCCACGAGCTCACTAGCGAGCTTGAGGACACGGCGCTTTGCGTCGAACTCGCACATCTGAAGGCTGACAACAGGGATCGATTTGATCATTGCGCGTCCTTTCGTGTTTGTGTGGGGGAAAACAACTACTTCGCAGCGAAGTAGCGGTACGGGAGACCGTTCAGGAAGCAGAAATACTCCCAGTCGCCACCTGCACCGCTCGAATCCATGATCCACCGGAGCGCGGTTTCACGGTCCTTCGCACCGATCCGGACGAGTTCGGTCACGCGTGCCTCGAACTTGACGACGCTGTCCCGCTCGGCCGCTTCCCGTTCGTTGATGTTCGCATCGATCGTCTGACCGAGCACCTCGAATTCCCGCTCGAAATCAGCTTCGGTCCAGTCCGAAGTGTCGATTCCACGCGGCCGGACACCGTACGCGTCCTTGTACATGTCCCAGTACTGCGACTGCATCTGCTCCAGGACCGTCAGTTGTTCCCACGACTTGAATTCGGTGATAGCTGCGTTCATCGTTTGCTCCCGTTGTTTGACTGTGAAGCCCATTATACACGGAATTTCGGAAAGGTCAACAGCTATTTGTGCGACGGGGACCCGTTTCCAGGTCCCCGTGGAACTAAATAGAGGTGCCGGTCGCGGAGTTACCAGGCCCCCACCGGCCCTAGAACCTAACAGTTTACAGAAGGAGTTCCAGCATGTCTACTTATAAAGATGACCCTACACAATACGCCCGCGACTACTATCACGCCAGAGCTGCAGCAGACCCTGAATACAAAAAGAAAAGGGCTATGCAATCGAAGGCGTGGCGGGATGCAAACCAATCCAAGGTGAAAGCAGGTAGAAAGAACAGCCGCACAAAGGATCTAGCTAAGGCCCGTGCAGGTGAACGAGTCCGTCACAACCGACGTTCACTGATCAGCAAGCGCTTAGATTCCGCTAGAGGCAGAGCTAAGAAAGAAGGCTTGCCGTTTGACCTCACTGCAGAGTATATCACATCGATCTGGCCAGCAGAAAACAAGTGCCCAATCTTCAACACACCATTCAAGACAGCCCGTCTAGGTGAGAGTAGGGATGCATCTCCGTCGCTAGAAAGGATTGACCCCGCGAAAGGCTACGTGCAGGGCAATATCCTGGTCGTGTCCCTCAAAGCGAACCGTATGAAAAACAACGGCTCGCTAGAGGAACTCAAACTGCTCGTCGAATACTACGACGCTTTGCTACGACGGAAGACCCTGCTGGAATAATAATAGGCGTTCGCATACGTGATTTCCAGCTGTTTCGCGATCATCCCAGCAAGCTGAGCGTTCGACAGCGAAGCGTTCGCGTTGCAGATCGCGAGTGCGTCCGCTTTCAGGTTCGAACCAGTCGCGGTTTTCGTCGCAGGACGGCCACGTTTCGGAGCTTCGACCGGATTTGCGATCGCTTCCTGCG
>RGVZ01000249.1 GCA_010029825.1 bacterium
GGCCCGAGAAAAACTTCCGGCTTCGTGGAATTCAAGAACGCCCGTTTGGGCTCGAAGATGACCTCGTCAATCACACCGGTCACGCTTGCGCCGGACGCGCCTTCAACAATCTCCTTCCGGATCGCCTCCAAATACTCCACGCGATCAATCTTGACCGCGAACCGCGACCCGTCCACGCGCCGTTCCGCGAGCGCATGCGTGTCCCGCCGCGAAGGGGCTGTGACAGCGCGCGTGGCCCGTTCGCGCCGCGCGGCAATGAAACCGGACCAGTTTGCCTCGAGCCCGTCGCGCAAAGCGCGTTTCAGATGCTTCAGGATCTGGCGGGGGACAAACGCGTCACGCGCCGCGTTTTCGACGACTGGACCGTTGTCGCACACGAAACCATCGATCACCCGGAACATCTGCGCGAGGTCGCGCTCGAGAGCGCCAATGTTGGCCACATTGGAGACCGGCTCGTATCCACATTCAACTGAAGCCTCGCACACGACATCGCCAAATCGCGACGCGATGGCCTTGATGCGCAACGTGCCACCCGTGCCCGATATTTCCCGCGATGACTCCCGCGACGTGACGATCCTGATGTCCACAGGGATCATCGGCCGCAACCGCGAGTCGGCCGGCGCCTGCGACAGCGCCTCGACGCGGCGTTTCAAGTCGTTGCTGCGCGTTTTGAAAACCGCCTGCCCGGCGCGGACCTGGCGCAGCAGGCCCGGGGCGATCACGCCTGACGCGACGCGTGCCTCGACGATATCGCCGGAATCCGCGTGCGTCGCCGGGACACCATCAACAAGAAACTCGCGGAGCGGGAATGAGCAAGTCTCGTTCTCATAACGGGCCCGCAAATCCGCGGCCCCGGCATGCGCATCCACCGCAGGATCAATCCGCAGTCCGTCGAAACGTTCCAGAGGACGCCGCGCGAGGAACTTGATCCACGTGTCGCCCGAGTCATCGCGCGACTTGCGCACGTCGATCACCTGGCCAATCTTGACGCCCTTGTGCGTCGGGTTCGCCAGGTCGATCACGTTCTCGTGATAACGGCCCTTGAAGAAAAAAGATGTCGAAAGGCGCTGGAACGAGAAATTCAGGTCCTCGCGGATCGCTTCTTCCGACGCGCCCTCAAGCATTTCGCGCGCCGTGTCCGGCGCGTCTGGACGCAGCGAATTGATTCCCGCGACTTCGGCCAGTTTCTGGCGATAAAGGCGCACGACGGAACTGACATATTGCGCGTCCTTCTTGCGCCCCTCGATCTTCAGTGTGTCGATCCCGGCCTCGACAAAGGCCTTCAGGCTGTCCGCCGTATCCAGGTCACGCATCGAGAACAGGAATCCCGCGCCGGGCTCGCTGATGATTTTATAGGGCTGCCGGCACGTGTAAGCGCACTCGCCTCGATTTCCGGACCGCGCGTCGTTGGCGCCCGAAAAAAAACACAGTCCGCTGTAACTGTAACAAAGGCTGCCGTGACAGAACGCCTCGAGCTCGACGACTTCCCGTGGGAACCTCTCGCGGATTTTTTTCAATTCCAGCGCCGTCAATTCACGTGCCAGGACGACGCGCCTGAATCCCCAGTCGATTGCCTGCTGGACGCCCGCCGCGTTGTGAACGGCGAGCTGCGTCGAGGCATGGAGGCGCAACCCCGGGAAAAACTCCCGCACGACGCGCGCCACGCCAAGATCCTGCACGATCACCGCGTCCACGCCTGTCTCCTCGAGGGCCGACAAGGTCTCTACGAGATCACCCAGTTCGTGTTCCTTGATCAGGATGTTGACCGCGACGAGGACCTTCATTCCGTACGAATGGGCCAGTGGAACCAATTCCCTGAGATCCGCGATGGAGAAATTTTCCGCGCGGGCCCGGGCGTTGAATTGTTTCAGGCCCAGATAAACGGCATCCGCGCCCGCGTTGAGCGCGGCCATGAACTGTTCCCTGCCCCCGGCCGGGGCAAGGATTTCAGGGCAACGGGTCTGGTTGTCTCTCGGGTCAAACATGGCGGGGAGTTACTATCACATATTATTAGGAAATCAATGATTCATTAGAACTATACAAATGCTGTCTGGGGCAATTTGCTCAAGGAAATCGGTGATATTCCGATTTCCCCCCTATGATGCACCTCAAGCAAATCCAGTCTTACGTCGACCAGGGGCTGGTCGAGCAGGCCGAGCAGGCCCTCGACAACCTCCTCGAGCTCGGCCCGAAGAACACCGAGGCCATGAAGCTTCGCGCCCTGCTCTTTGAACGTAGCGGCCGTTTCATGCAGGAATCCAAGATGTGGGAACGCATTGGCCACATCGATTCCGAGGATCAGGATTACTTGCGCTACCTCGAGAGGCGCCAGAGCGAGGAGCGGGAACGCTTTTATTTCACGGACGAACTCCCCGACGGCGGCCGCCGGTTTCTTGCCTATCCCCGGGGCGTGGTTTATTCGGCCACGGCGGCTCTCCTCGGCTGCCTGTTTTTCCTTGTCTACGCACGGACGTCCAGCGCCGCCGATCCCCGCAACCAGGCGGCGACCCTGACGGTTTTCGCCCTGTGCGTCCTCGCGCCGTGGGTCGCGATCGGGATTTCCTGGCTGCGTTCCATCAAGTCCGTCAGTGTGGACGCCAACGGGATCCAGGTTTCCTTGCGATTCCGGGATGTTACAATCGCCTGGAAAGATGTCTCCAACGCCTGGATCGTCCACCAGTTCGGGCCCGCCAATCCGCAACTCGCCCTTGTCCTCGTCCCGCGGGACGCTGGCGCCAAGACCATTTCGATCGACTTGATGCAGGAAACCACGGCGATCCGGGCCCGCAGCCATTTTGTGCGCGACGTCGAAAAGCACATGAAGGATCTGACCCCGGTGCGCCTCGGTGACATCTTCGAGCAACACCTCAAGGGCCGCGAGATCATCTCGGTCTAAGCCCCCGTCATATATGGACTCGCCGTCATCCTGAGGCGAAGCACCCGTCATCCTGAGCTCTGAGCGCCCGTCATCCTGAGCTCTGAGCGCAGCGAAGAGCGAAGGATCCTCTCCCCACCAACCCCGTTTGCAACCCCCGGCAACCACCGGTAAAATCCAATGAATCTAAAGTTTTTGGCAGCAGATGCCGATACGGACTTTGTCGTTTGATCTGGTTCAACCAACGGGTGGCAAAAATGTCCGCATTTTCGCTCAACAGAAAATCCGCTCTCCTGTTCGCATGCTTCGCGTTCGCGGTTTCAAGTTGCAGCAAGCGTGACCCGGCGATTGATACGTCCAAGCCGGTTGCCAGTCCGGGACAATCGAGACAGCCTGGCCTGCAGACTCCGGGCGGAAACAGCACCGTCAATCCGGGCGGGAACCGCCCGTATACACCACCCTCGACGATTCCAGGCGGAAGCAACGGCAGCATAACGCCTTATCGCCCCATCACGCCCAGCGGGCCGGGCACGCCGAGTTACCCGAACAACAACAACAGTAGTATCCTTCCGCCATCCCGGCCTATCACACCACCATCGGTGCCGAACGTACTTCCTCCCTCGCGTCCCAACGCGCCCAACGTGATTCCAAATCCGCCGGTCGTTCCCATCCAACCCCCCGCCGCAAACGGTGATGTCAGCATCGCCATGCAGGTGGTGATGACTCAAGATGGTCCGAAAGTGAAAGCCGCGATTCCCGCGAATGTCACGAATATGAAAATGCAATACCTCAGCGTCACTGGAATGACCGAAGGAACAAATGTCGACGTGTCGCTGTCATTCAGCAACGGCGCGAAGACATGCTCGATCGCCAAGACAACCGTGCGAACCGAATCCCAGACGGTCACGGTACCGTGCAAATAAGATGATTCCCCGGGGATGATGATGAAAGCCGCCTTCTTAAAAAAGATGCTGAATTCCACAAAGACCCTGATGCCGGGCCTGACATCTGGCGCCCCGGTCCTCATGATCGCGCTGATCATGGCATCCTCAACAGTCATGACCGGTTGCAAGCCGAAACACGTTGCCCGCGGCAAGCTGCGCAGCTCGTCGTTCCCGGCTCCTTTCGCCGCGACGCTTTCGGCCAGCGAGGCCGGATGGCAGGTCGATCTCTCGCAGAACGGCGCGCCGTCCACGGAATACTCGGTTTCCAGCGTTTCCTACATCTCGTCTACGGCTGGAACTGTACCCGCGACCCAGGAAGGAACGGTAACATCCGGCACCGTGACCTTTGGCGCAAACGTCAACTACACGTTCCAGTTCAACGCCACGAAGGCAGGGACGAATGTCACGGCGCTGTGTGAGACGACTTACGCCGCGCCGCTGCGTTACGCTGTTGAGGCGACATTCGTGCAATGCAACGCGGACCTCAGCCGGGCCGCGGAAAATACGCCAGGCAACACGCCTCGCGATGACAACGGATCCCCATCCACGAATACGACGTTAACGGAACTCGAGGCCGACCGGACAATCGGTTTCGCGGTCCAGCAGTACAGAGTCACGGTGACAGATGCCCTCACGAGCCTCATCCAGGACCTCGGTTATAATTTCTCGCAAGACACGATTTCGCGCTGGAATTCCCTCGGCACGAAAGTTAGCCGGATCGTCGAAAATTATTCCGGCGATGGCAGCGCGGCGACCGAGGAAGTCACCAATGCCGTCAGCGGCGATGTCCAGGTGGCCGACAGCCCGCGTGTCGCCGAGGCGCTGATCCAGGCGTATTCAAAACCCTCTGCCCCCAACACGGGAAACACTCCGGAATTTGTCGGGCCGCCGGCCCCGGAGGATCCTGCGACCCCGGGGTCCCCAGCGCAGCCGCAGGAGGCCGCCGCCCGTTGTGTCTGCGACCGCGAGCAGTGTGACTATAGCTTTTGGGCTGGAGGCTGGAGATGCGGCCAGATTGGCGGGACGATCCCGGTTCCGGGCCGCGACGGGGATAGTAGCTGCGCCGCTTGGAGCAATTACGCCCCAAAGGTTCCCCTGGACGGCAAGCCCATCGCCCAGTCCAGCAGCTACTACCATCCAGTCAACTGCCGTCTGGTCAAGAATTAGGCAAATTCCAGATAATTTAAATTTTTTCCGGTACCGCCCTTGACAATCCCCGCCGCGGCATTAGCTTGCCGATGCAACGAAATCAGGGTTTTACGCCCCGTTGCGATTGTCATTGAAAATTCAGTTCATGAGTGGAGGAGAAAATTCATGAAAATCAGACCCTTGCAAGATCGCATCCTGGTCAAGCGCCTCGAGAGCGAAGAGAAGACCGTTGGCGGGATCATCATCCCGGACAACGCGAAAGAAAAACCCATGGAAGGCAAAGTCGTTGCTGTCGGTAACGGCAAGCTCCTTGACGATGGCAAACTCCGCAAGCCGGACATCAAGGTCGGCGACAAGATCCTGTTCAGCAAGTACGCCGGTTCGGAAGTGAAGATTGACGGTGCCGAGCACCTGATCCTTCGCGAAGACGACATCCTCGGCGTTCTCGAATAAACCCGTCGACTTGAATGAACCCGTTGTCTTGAACGAACCCGTTGTCTTGAACGAAGTTGTCATCCTGAGCGTAGCGAAGGATCCTCTCTTGAGGACAGGATTCTTCGGCTTCGCCTCAGAATGAC
>RGVZ01000250.1 GCA_010029825.1 bacterium
ATCTGCGTCAGGTGAGGGCTCGCCTGGACGAGTTCTTTCATTTGCTTGTAGACGATGCTCGCCTGTTCGCGAGACGTCGCGCAGCCGAAGCACTCAGCGGCCGGCTCGCCGTCAGCGACGAGCATATAGAGGCCGATGCCGGACAGGAGTGTGGACTTACCAGGGGAACCTTGGCCCCCGCAACGCTAGGCTGCGGGGGCCAAGGCGCCATTTTTTTTCGGCACCTCGATGAACCCGACCCGGTACTTCCGGGTGTCGGTGTCGACCCGCATCCAGCCGAATATCTCCTCGATCACGTCGTGCCGCTGCCAGTCGAGGAGCGTGAAGGGCTGGCCGGCGAACTTGCCCTTCGAGTGGACGAGGAACTGCTCGAAGAAGTCGACCGCGTGCTGGGCCTTGTCGGCGTCGAAGTAGTAGGCGAGCCCTTGCTCAACCGCTTCGCTTCGAGATAAACGAGGCAAGAGGGTTTTCGTTGGCAGCGGCATGGGAGACCTTGAGGGTGGAGCGGGCTGCCGGCGTCATTCCGAACTGCTGCTCGATCCGCAGGAGTTCCGACGGCAGACTCTTGAACAACGACCCCTCCGCCGTGAGTTGCGAGTACCCAGTCTGAGTCAACTGGGTCATGCCGTTCTCGCGGACGTGCTTGACGACGTGCGAGAACTGCTCGTTGAGCAGACAGTACCGGGTGAGCAGCATCCGGTCGGCCTGGGTGAACACGCCCATGCTCGTCAGGAGCGGGGCCATCTCGTTCCAGACCCTGATGCCGATCTCGTCGAGGCAGTCTGGCGGCGTCAGGTCAGCCGGCGGAGGCTTCGGCTCGGACGAGTTGAGAGTCCGCTGGCCTGGGTTGCCGCGAATTACCTTGAGACTTGTGGGAGTCGGCGTGCGTCCCATGAAAACCCGTATTTCCCGGCCGAAAAGACCCCTCCGAAAATTTCGCAGGCGCTCACGGACTGACGCAAGCGGGGTTCTCCGTCCCGTTCGGTTTCAGTCGCAAGACTCCCTGGGGGTGGGGCCTTCCCTGAGCATGACGCATGGGTGTGGCCCAGTAAAGTTCAGGCAGCCTGCACTTCGTTTCCCCAGGAGTCCCAGCCTGGGCGAGTCTTCCTCGCGAACAACTCCAGGCGACTTGCTTCTGGGTAGAGCAACTCGATTCGCTCCATGACTTCGACTGGCTTCTCGCTGTGAGCGCCAACTGGGGCCAAGACAACCTGAGCCACAGCCTCGCTGGCGAGTGGCATGGGCCTGCCTTTCGATGTCAGCGAGCCTGCGATCACCAACTCTGTGGTGGGCTTGATGATGCTTGGCCTCACGCCTCTTGCGCCTATGGGGCGACCTGTAGACTTGGCTGTCTTGACCCAGACAAACGCCACGCCCCTGTAGGTCAGGCCCCACTTCTCCAGGAGGTCGATGGCGAAGTTCAGCCTTGGGCAAGTCGCCCAGCAGAAGACAACGCTCGACTTCTTGAGCAGGCCACCCACTGGCATGGATGCCAGGGCCTCGTCGCTCATGGTTGGGTAGAACTTGGCTGCTGCGCCCCACTTGTCCTGAGCGCCATAGTGCGACCAGGGTGGGTCGAGCAGCACGACGTCGAATGGGCCTGAGGGCAGAGCCCCTGGATCAGAGAGCATGAGGCGAGCCTACCCAGGGTCGCCTCGCTTGTCGCCTGATTTTTTCCTGCTCGCGAGGCTGCTCAAACCCTATGGATTCGAGCAAAATCGTCGCCCTGGGTTATGCAACCTATGCCGCCCCTATCCCACTTCGAGCGGAATAGATATAAGGAGAAAAAATCCCTATTTTTATAGGTCAAACCATTGCGGATTTGGGGGTATACCACCTATACCGGCGAATACAGTGGCTTGGAAATTGTTGCCTTATAGGAAAGCATTCGCGGTATAGGCCCCAGACCAACCCGCGTTCCTCAGCCCCGCATTTGCGGCGAGACGAGTTTAGGCGTCTCGGGACACCACCGCGACGCGATCGGGCTTCTCAGGGCTCGCTAGAGCCCTCTAACTCGTCCCTGGTCTTCCGGGCGTGGCACTTCGCACACAGCACCTGGAGCCCGGCCTCGTCGTCGCTGTCGCGGAGACGCTTCGGAACGATGTGGTCGACGTGGGCCTCGCCCTTGCCGCCGCACACCCGACCGCAGTGGCGGCACTGGAAGTTGTCCCTGACGAGGACTCGCTTCCGCACCTCGGCCCAGGCCTTGCCGCCATACCCTCGCTGGTACGCGTTCGGCCGGGCCTCCCGCATCCGGGCTCGCTTCGGCGAGAAGAACTCCATTCGGCGGGGCATCGTCAGGGCCTTGTGGTCTGCATGACTGTGATGTTTCCTCCTGGGTATATCCACGACGATGAAGACCCGGCGATGTTCGCCCGCAGGCGAACGCTGATTGACTCCCTGCCGCTGTACGAGAATGCGTTCGCCGCCGAGTACGAAATCGCCAGAGCGGCACTATTGCCGCTTGCGGACACAGTTCCGAATCCCTGCACCATTGGACGCCAGTCGGGAGGGCTGTTTGCGAAATTAAGGTACTCCCAAGAGAACGAATCTCCTTGCCCCATCTGGTAATTGCTGCCGGTCGTATTGCCAGTCGCAACGGCAGTGGCCGATAACTGTGCCGTCTCGCCGATGTACAGAGATTGGCCTGGGTTCGACTGGACGTCGATCCAGGAAATCGTCAATGCCTCCCACTCAGTCCGGAACACGGCTGACTCGCCCGTGAAACCAGAGGAAGTGACAACAGCCCGGAACCGGAGGCCATTATCTGTTTTCGCAAGACCGGACAGCGTCAACTGTGTGTAGTTTGCTCCGCTCCGGGAGGCCGACCTGACGCCGTTTCCGAACTGCGAGATCGGAAGCCAAACTGGCGACTGAACTGATACCTTATACTGCCATTCCAGGCTCCACGACGGAAGCGATGTGGTCACGCTTGCAGTGAACTGAACGCTCCCGTCTACGGTGTGGTCTCCAACCTCCGGAGAAACGCTAACTTGTATTGCATCGACAGTCAGCACTGCCGCGTCGCTGTATCCAGTCACGCCAAGCGACGTGACCCTGGCGCGATACCGCTTTCCGTTGTCTGTTGGAGCGACAAAGAACTGTAGGTAATAATCAGTCGCGCCCGACACGTTCGCCCACGTCGCGCCGCCATTGCTGCTAACTTGCCACTGATAGGTCGGAGAGTAAGTGCCGCTGTACTTTGCTCCGACGGCCCCGGCGATCGCCATGAACGAAGCCGTTTGTCCGTCAGGGACAGTCTGACTCTGTGGTTGGCTGAAGAAAGAAAAAGACACAGACGTCTCGCGACGCACTTGCAGCCAGTTCGATGTCGTCGATCGAATGCCCTTCGAGACGACCACGCGATACAGGTCTTCGTCGTTGCTCGCTGTTTGCCCTGTTAGGTTCAGCGACCCGACGGTTGCCCCAGAGACAGTCGTCCAGGTCGCGCCGTCGTCGATGCTCTTCTGCCACAGGTACGTTGGTGAGTTGTACGAACTGGAGACTGTGGCCGATATTCCTCCTGACCCTGTCTCGGTCACGTCCAGGGACTGCGGAATCGAGACCTGGATGTAGTTGTTCGGCCACGCCGAGAGACGCTGGAGCGTCAGGATTTCGCTGGCTCTCCAGATGCCCGGCAGCGAGCCGCTTGTTGCCAAGGGCTGCTCACCGATGAAACCTCCCCGTCGGCCACGCATGACTAGGCGATCTCCTCGTACGAGCAGATTGCGTGGACGCTATTGGACGACCCGGCCGCGATCCGGATCGAGTCTCCCTCCATGAGATAGAAGGGGTTCTCCTTGCCCACGACGACCACGGACGAGTCGGCGGGAACGCTCAGGGCCTTGACGAGGTGGTAAGACACGCCGGAGCGGTGCAGCGAGACGTCAACGTCCACGCCAGCGACGCCGCCGACGTTCGACACGATCAGGCTGTTGATCTTGTAGACCTTGCCCGACCCCGACGCGTTCGTGGTGATCGCAGTCGCCGACACGCCGACAGCCTGCACGTCAGTGCGGCCATAGATCGACGTCGTCGCCACGATGTTCGGATTTGCCATCGACTATCCTCCCAGGATGAATGCCGGCCACAGGACTGCCGAGACTTCGCCGGGCTGAGCGCTCGCGGAAATCTGGACAGAGTTCCCGTTGACTGTGATGCTGATCCCCTGCCCCTGCGACAGCGTCACTGCTCCGCTCACAGAGTTCAGCGACGAGACGTACGAGTGCGTGTGGGTGGCTGCCGCCGCCGAGATGTCGACGTGCGACAGGACGATCTCGCCGGTTTTGCCGGCCACGCTCTGCACCGGCGACGCCAGTCTCGCCGCAGTCGTGAACAGGGCGATGTCGGTCGTGGTCAGCGTGATCGTTCCAGTCCTGCCAGCCACGCTCTGCACAGGCGAAGCCAGCCGGGCCGACGTAGTGAACGACGCGATGTCGGTGGTCGTCAGCGAGACGACGCCAGTCCTGCCAGCCACGCTCTGCACGGGCGAAGCTGCCGTGAAGGCCGCCACGTCAGTGGTCGTGATGGTGACGATGCCAGTCCTGCCGGCCACACTCTGCACAGGCGAAGACAGCCGGGCCGCAGTCGTGAACAGGTCGATGTCTGACGTGCTGTGCGAGTGGACGAGGTTCGCGGCGGAGATCGTGGCTGGCGTGAGGACGACAGTGCCAGTCATGCCCTGGACGGAGTACACCGGAGGGTTCCGGCCAATGACTGTGATGCCGCCCCCGGTCGTCGTGATCGTGATGTTCGCGCCGGCGATGAACGGGTTGATTCCGGCAGTTCCCACGATCGAGGTCGCGGTGCCATTGACGACCACAGACGCACCCAGGCCGGGCGAGACTGAGACTTGGATCGCTGCGGTGCCTTGGACGACGATTTCTGGCATGGCTACGGCAGCCTCACGTTGATGGAGCCGGCGACCACAGTCCGAGTGACGATACCCGGCGCTACCCACCGCAGATACCAGCGATAAGTGACCGAGGGATTGAAGGCCGAGGTGTCCGTCTCGCTCAGGGAGAGGTTCAGCGAGCCCTGGGAGAGGTCAACTGGCGTGATCGTGAAGTTGCGAGCAAACGGCGTCGTCGCGACGACTGCCCCATTCACGACCTCGGCCACTTCGTAGATGCCGGTCGAGAACTGATAGCCAGTCAGGTTCTGCTCGAAGTCCAGCAGGACGCTGAGTTCGTCGCCTGACACGAACAGCAAGTCCAACGCATCAGGATGGACGGTGTAGGTCGCCACATCGGGGCTCCTGGGGGTACGCTCCAGGCTATCAGCGGACGCTTGGAGACCTGAAGTTACAGGCTGGACGCTTCGATGAACGCCGCGTCGACGTCAACGGGCGCCATGCCCAGACTTGCAGCGATCGCCTCGACGAGAGGATGCGATCGCTCGATGTACGGCGAATACTCCCACTGGATCATCGCGGCCTCGTTGCCAGAGTTCGCCACTGCCGCATCGACGACTGCCAGCGAGATGCCTCGCCCCAACAGCCAGAGCCTGATCTGCGTCGCC
>RGVZ01000026.1 GCA_010029825.1 bacterium
CACAGCGGGACTACGAGTTCAGGCCCCATCTGATGCGTGAGCATGCCCTCGAACCCCGCTTCCCCTTCCGGTTTTATGCCGAAAACAACAAGAACATAGGGCCCAGGCATGTCCTCACGGGGCTGCGCTATGACGAAGACGCCCACCAAACCGGCCGGGTCCCGGACACGATCCACACCAAGATCACCCACTTCCGGTTCAACCCGAAGCTCATGGTCGACCACTCCCTCGACACGTTCAGGATTGGGGATGTCATCGCCCTCCGGGACTTCCTGAACGGACAGGATACGGCGCGGAAGCTGTGGCTGGTGAACTTTGAGACGCGGTATCCGGTGGCGGCTGCTGCTGCTGTAGAGGCAACGGAGCCAACGACAACGGCTATCGAAGAGGTGAAAGCAGATGCCTAGGCGTGAGGCGCGCGTGTGAAGGGAGACGTTATTTTGGGCCGCGCCAGACAGAGAGGCATGTGCGGCATCATAGTTCTCTGGGGGCCGGCTGCGACCGCTGCTATGTTAGAGGCAGCCGTGGCGGCACTGCGCGCACGCGGACCCGATTCGGTGCGCATGGAGCAGGTGGGGCCATTTTGGATCGGATTTACACGTCTTCAGATACAGGGTGCAGCGGGAACCGAACAGCCGTTTATCCTGCCAAACGGACACCGTGTGCTGGTCAACGGCGAAATCTTCAATTCCGAGATTCTGCGCGCGACACTGGGGCTCGCGGTGCCCGAGGGGGCCAGCGACTGCGCCGTTATTCCCCCGCTGCTAGCCCGTGGGGACCTGCTTCTAGATGACATTCCGCGGCAGCTGGACGGCGACTTTGCCATCGTGATGCTTGACCCATCGGAGGGAAAAGCGGCAGCAATCCGCGACCCCTATGGTGTCCGCCCACTGTTCTTCGCGAGGGGCCCCGGGCGCAGCTGGAGCGGTCTCGCCAGTGAAATCAAGGCGTTTCCGCGGGATGCCGTTGATGTCTGGGCGGTTGAACCGGGCACGATTGAGTTCTTTGCGGTAGATGCGGCCGCAGCCGCTCCAGCACCGGTCACCTGGCACCAGCCGCCGTGGTTGAAGGTGCCCCGATGGCGCGCCTCGCTGGAGGGTCTGACAGAGGGCGGCGCGGCTCTCCGGCAGGCGCTGGAGGAGGCGGTGGCAAAACGGTTGACAACGGTGCGCGAGGTCGGTGCCTGTCTGTCGGGCGGGCTGGACTCTTCGCTGGTGGCCGCCATCGCCGCGCGGCGTCTGGCGCGGACAGGGAAGCGTCTCCACACCTACTCTGTGGGAATGGCCGGCAGCCCTGACCTGGAGCACGCCCGGCTGGTGGCGGAGCACATCGGTTCGATTCATCACGAGCACGTGCTGACTCCCGAAGAGTGTCTGGCGGCGATTCCCGAGGTGGTGCGGGCGATAGAGAGTTTCGACATTACGACGGTGCGGGCCTCGGTGGGAAACTGGATGGTGGGTGCGCTGGTGGCGGCGGAGACACCGGCCGTCAAGGTGGTGCTGAACGGCGACGGGGCGGACGAGCTGCTGGGCGGCTATCTGTATATGCAGGCGGCCCCCGATAACGCGGCGTTTGAGGCGGAGACCGACCGACTGCTGCGGGAGATTCACCGGTACGATGTGCTGCGGTCGGAGCGATCCATGGCGGCACATGGGCTGGAGTCGCGGTCGCCGTTTCTGGATCGGCAGCTGGTGGCGGTCGCACGCGGATTGCCCACGGAGGCGCTGCGGCCGCGTCCACAGGATGGGATAATAGAAAAGACGATTCTGCGGACGGCGTTCAGAGACAGCGGCCTGCTCCCCGAGCGCGTGCTGTGGCGACGCAAAGAGGCGTTCAGCGATGGTATTTCGCGGGCAGAGCGGTCGTGGTTTGAGATGGCGCGGGAGGAGGGAGAGCAACGGGCTGGCAACTGGCGGGCCCGTGCGGCCACCTACACGGTCAATCCGCCGACCACGGCCGAGGCGCTTTGGTATCGCGAGCTGTTTCACGAGCACTATCCGGAGGCTGCGGCGGAGGCTGCGGCACCAGCAATGTGGATGCCGCGGTTCGTGGCGGGAGCAACGGATCCCTCGGCACGGACACTGACTGGTCTTTATTCGGCGCAGAATTAGAGAAGAGAGGGGATGGCAGGCTGTGTGCCTGATGCGCACCGCCCGTGCGGCCCGTGGGAGATTCGTGATGAGGCGGGGAATCTCCTTATAACGCTGCTGCCACCGAATGCTCATGGTGGAATGATTGTTATGACAGAGATTGGGCACGATGTGGATATGGGTGCGGCGATGAGAGGGGATCCGCTGTCAGAAGGTCTGAAGTCGTACGCACAGCTTGTTCGCGAGGGGCGGGCATCGGCCAAACGGGGTAACGCAGAACGACTGGAGATTGACCCGCATCATCGCGACTATATCTATTTCCGTGTGCCGCCGTACCCGGCCGAGAAGGAGTTTACCGCGCAGTGGGGCCATAATCCGCGCCCGTATCGTGAGACCGCAAGGAACGTCAGCTATTCGCATACGAAGCTGATTGACGCTAATAGTGGTAGTCGGTCGCGGCTCCTGTTTATTAAGATAGACCCCGCACGGTCCCGCTGGATATATTCGGGATGGCGCACCGACCTGGCGCACAAAGATACGTTGCGACGACATCTGGCTGCGCCGATTGAGGAGGCTGCGATATCGCAGGCGAACGGTGATTATCCGGATGGAGTTATTGGCCATGAAATTGAGGTGGTAGCGCTGACACCTGAGATTGGCCCGGAGTGGTTCGTGTTTCCGGTTTATAAAACCACAAAGACAGAGTACTACCGATTGGCGAAGCCAGTGAAGGGTGGACGGCGGCGGCACACTGTACGCCGCAGAAAGCATTGTGCCCATTCTCAGCGCAGAAGATAAGGGAGAGGTGCGATGCCGTGGCTCGCACGAGGTCGCCATCGCGTTTGGTGGGAGGCGCACGGCGCGACCGACGGGCGGCCGGTGGTGGTGCTACATGGTGGGCCCGGCGGGGGCGCAACTAGCCAGCGGGACTTTCTGTTGAGCCTATTTGACCTGCGACGGTGGCGGGTGGTGCTGATGGACCAGCGGGGCTGCGGTCGGTCGCGACCCCGGCTGGAGCTCCGTGAGAATACCACGTGGCATCTGGTGGATGATGTGGAGGCGGTGCGGCAGGCGGCTGGCCTCGGCGACCGCCCGTGGACACTGTTTGGCGGGTCATGGGGATCGGCGCTCGCGCTGGCGGTCTGGTCGCGCTATCCAGCGTCGGTCGCGGGATTCGTGCTACGCGGTGTCTGCTTGATGGAGCACTGGGAGATGGACTGGATGTATGCGAGCGACGGGGGAGCCGCACGAATCTGGCCCGAGGGCTGGGCGGCGTTTTCGGGGCGGCAGCGGCAAACAGCGCGACAGACATTGGGGGCCTACCAGCGACGGCTACGCTCTACTGCCCGTCGTGGTCGTCAGGCGACGGTGCGTGCCTGGACCGCGTGGGAGCACGGACTCTCTTTCTTGGAGCCGCACCGCCATCCCGACCGCACGTCGCTGCGTCAAAAAGAGGAGCTGGCAGTGCTGGAGAACCACTATTTCCGCCATAACGGTTGGCTGCGACCTGGTGAGCTGTTGGCGGCGGCACGGCGCATTCCAGCCAGCGTGCCTGTGGAGATAGTACAGGGGCGATACGACCTGGTCTGTCCTGCAGCGTCGGCGGCTGCTCTAGCAGCAGCGGTCCCCCATGCGCGTCTCTCTATGGTTCCAGCGGCGGGGCATTCAGCGCAAGATGTTAAAATTAAAAAAATATTAAAAGAATCCTTAAAGTGTTTGTGTAATATATAGAAATGGCTGGACCTTCCGCACCTACTAATTTAACTGTAAGTGGATACACACTTAATTTTAATGCGGCTACGCCTGGCGAATATCCTATATCAGGATATAGGATTTATACAGCTAGTACTGGTGGTTCTTGGGTAGGTGGTGATGGGACAAGTGCTCCTCCTATAGATCTTACCGGGAATTTTATACCTGATGCAGGTACATATTGGTTAACAGCATATGATAACCAGGTTCCTCCCAATTTTTCCCCACGTGTATCATTTTATTATATTGGTAATAACGCAATAAATAATGGTGGTGGCGACCCCATCTGCTTCCTCGGCTCCGCCCCCATCCTAACCCCCTCCGGCTACCGCCGCATGGATAGCCTCCGCGCCGGCGACCTCATCCAGACTGCGGATGGCCGCTCCGTGGCGATTCAGCGGGTCAAGACTATGGTAGCCCAGCCTGGCCCCGCGGCGGACCCGTTCATCATTCCCGCTGGCCGCTTCGGTGCTACAGCGGCGCTGCCTATCTCTCCTCGCCACCGCGTAGCAGTGCCCGGCCGTGGTCTAGTGGAGGCCCGTGAAATCGGCGGCCTGGCCCGCCTTCCGATGCGCGCTGCCTGGACCTACTACAACATCGGACTGCCAAACTGGGAGACCGATAACCTCATTGTTGGCGGTGTAGAGGTGGAATCTCTGGCACCTGTGGAGAGAGTGCGCCTGACACTAGCAGAGTTCCGTGGCCTCCTCGTCAAAAAATACGGCGCAGAGGCGGGCTCCAAGGCGGTGCTGGACCGTGTGCTAGCCACCTGCCGGCTGGGCGCTGATGGGCTCGTGGAGGCACCGGTGGTTCGCCGTGGGGGCTGCTTAAATTCCATAAAGAATAGCACCTTCTAAGATGCTCTCCACTACGGCTACGTTCTTTCTCCTTCTGCTTTTACTGTTGGAACCACCACGGGAAAAACGGATGGACCCACAACAGCGTACTAATCTGGTGCGCGACGGATTTGTGGTTGCGCACGGTATTGGTAGCTTCTCCGAGCTGAAGCGCTCTGTACTAGCACAACTGCCTGTGGACTACCAGTTTCTTGACTATAGCTATTATATCAGGGGCACTTCTCTAGAGACCTGGCATCGCGATGTCACCAGCGGTCAGGCGTATCATAGAACGGCTCATCCAACCTACACGGTTATTCACTATCTATGTGATGGCGACCTGCTATCGGTTAGCCCTGGTTCGCATCGGACACTGCCATTTTCGTGGGGTGCGCCGCTGACGCTGACTGGCGGTGCGGGTACGGCAGTGCTGTTTAACGCGGATCTGCTTCACGCCGGTGCGCCTAATCGGATTGGGGCCGCGCGCAGAGCAATACAGTACAAAGTCGCACACGTGTCAGACCTGCCGGCGTTGTCGCATCTTGCTGGCAAACACGTGGCAAAAGATGGAGGCGGTAGCGGTAGCGGTCGCGGTCTTCATCGTTGGCTCTCTTGGAAGACTGCGTGGCTAACTAATTCGCTGCTCTATCCGCTGATGCAGACACGACTAGATGGCTGGCTGGGGGCGCTACAACGGCTTGTGGGAATAGATTTTTATAATAATCCTTCTACGAATGGTCATAGAATGTCTTGATATGCCGGCCGCGCATTAGGGTGCTGTGGGCGTTCGCATTCACTCGCAGACGAGTCTCCCAACAGAGGTCGGGGCTGGCCTGAGCTGCCTCAGCCAACCGTCGCGAGCGTCGCAGACCACGCGCAGTGGCCTTTGCGAGGGTGCCACCAGCCGAATCCGGTAGCAGCAGGCCGACCAGTCGCAGGCCGACCGCGTTGGCCCGTGCGGCATCGACCCAGTTCGCGGGGTCATCACGGTTCCAAGGCATCCACAGATGAAGGCGCGCAAACGGCATGTTGCTCCAGCGGTACAGTCGCCCGGTCTCATCTAGAATCAGAGTACAACGAATCTTCTCCAGCTCCATATGGCGCTCAAGAAGATCCGCAGCCAGCTCCTTGTGTTCGGTGAACAGGTCGTTGCCGATGAGCGCATAAATCATGTCGGCGTCGTCGCGCTCCATTAGACCGAGCTCAAAGAGGAGTGCGTGGGTCGCGTCAGTGGTGGTGACAGTGCCCCACGTCTTGGTCTCCCAATCGTGCTCGGCCTGCCGACAGAAAGCGCCCATCAGCGTGATGCTGGAGCCGGGACAGCCGCAGTGGCATTCGTCGCCGATAAAGCCCGAGTACATTGTCAGAGCGGGATGCTCTGACTTCAGGCGGCGAATGGTCGCGTGGTCATTAGTCTTGATTGCGTTCCAGGCCTCATCGTAGAGAGCCTTGGTAATCGTGTTCGTGGGGGTCAAATCGGTGGACATCTTGCGTCACAGGAGCTGGTGGCGGGGGGCGGGGCGGGGTTTCAAGTTTGCCTGCGTCCTCAGTAGGGAGATGCCGAGCCTCTGGCCACGGAAGTACTACGCGGGGCTGTCCCGTGCGACTCAGAGACGGCGCGCGGCAGAGATCCGGCGGCGGTCAGCGAAACACTGGCGCGATCCGGCTGCCTACCGACCGTTTCAGACCGACAAGGGCTCAGCCGGCAGGCAGCTGAAAACGCGCACCAGTGGCTACACGGCGGCGTGGCGGGCGCGGTTTCCGGCAGCGCGGAGTCTCGCGGAGAAGGCAGCGGCCACCGGTGTCCCCGAACGATTCCTGCGGGCCTCCTACAATCGCGGCCTCGCCGCCTGGCGCACGGGGCACCGGCCCGGAGCCACACAACAGCAGTGGGGCTACGCGCGGGTTCATTCGTTCTTGCTCTGCGGCAAAACGGCGCTGACAACGGATTCTGACCTGCGACGGGAGGCGATTGCGGCGTCGGCGGGGGCGCGACGGTGGTTTGCGGGGGAGGGATGCGGCAGCGCGGAGGCTAGGGATGGGCGCAGCCCCAATCCCTACATCACCAACCAGTAATGCGGCAGATAAATGTATGTCGTGTTATCGGAGTCGGTCGCGCTAGCGTCATGACGTAGCGGATCTTCGCGACATACCTACTTTTCTAACTACCCATCCCTGATTGTAGAGTGATCCCTAAGGATGGGCTTCTCTACTCCTGATCTAATACTGTACGGAATGTAATGTACGTTGTAACCCCACCTTCAACTATAGTGAATGTTAACGGTGTCTTGAAAACATATGTCGTGTCGTACTGTGTAGCAGTGCTTCCAGCAATATAATCATCGCTCACAGGTGGAGATGTGCCTACCACGAAGGATTCGTTACTATTAGCAGTTATATTACTTATATCTGCCTGTTGAACACGCAAGACCTGAGGCGCAATGTATATATTTATCGGAGATCCTGCATCAATAGTTGCTGCGCGCCACGCACGAATGTACTCTTTAAAGTTCTCTCCCAAAGAATTTACTAAACGAGGGCCACCCAATATGCGAACGATAGTATCGGTCTCGGAACGAGGCGCGTTTTCTGATATATCAACCATCTGGCTTTCAAAATTATTACCATCATATGTTATATCAAGGACGCCATTGTTATAAGTAAATGGAAATAATACAACATTAGTTCCATTATCATAAGAAGGGCTCTCAGGCTTCAGGAACTTAGTAAGACCCTCTTTAATTTGTGCGTAAGCCCGGAGAGTGGAGGTCATTTATAACTATACCAACGATTTTAGCACGCCCAGCCCCCCGAGCTTAGAGTGCCGCTGCCCCCGTTAGGGAACAGCACCGACAATGGCAGCAACACCGGCGTCAATGCTGCGGATCGTCAGCGACGGTCTCCAGGATCGCACCCGACTCAACACTCCTGTGGGCCGCCCATCAGTGGATTTCTATCGCGCTGTGCTCCGTCGCCGCACCCGCTGGGCCTCCCAGTGGCGCCGCGTGGAGTTTGATAATCTCGCCGATTTCGGCCGCCGTGCCACTGTGACGTTGCCAATACTGGGCGAACTGATTACCCGTGTCACTCTGGTAGTGGACCTGCCGGATCTCTACGGCCCCCAGTACGCTGCCGCTGCCGCCGCACTGACCCACACGGTGGGATTCGGTGAGAATAACTGTCTCATCGGCCCGCAGTGGTCCTGGACGAACGCCATTGGCCACGCCATCGCCTCCGAGATTGAGCTCACCATCGGCGACACCGTCGTGGATCGTCTGGATAGCCGCCTCCTGGAGGTGCTGGATGAGCAGACCGCGCCCGTGGAGCACTGGGACTCCGTGAACGCGATGATTGGCAGGAATCCAAGCGACTTCGCGCAGTTCCGCACAACGGAGCCCGAGCGCCAGCAGCCGACGACGCTGGAGATCGTCCCGCCTTTCTGGTTCAATCGCGGCCCCGGCCCGCAGGCGCTACCGATCCAGGCGCTCGCGAAGGACAAAGTCCAGATAACCGTGTCATTCCGCCCCGTCCAACAGTGCGTCTACACTGATGCCCGTGTGGACCAGCGCAATCCGCCTCTGGTCGGCGCGACCGACGGCCCGGGCCCGATGCCAACGATGGCCGGCTGCGGATTCTACCAGCACTGGCCGCCTGGTTTGGGCGGCGTGCCGATCTACAGCATGACACGCGAGACGCTCAGCTGCGGCGGCACGGAGGGCTCTCTTACACCCGACGGGCGTGCGCTACCGGGCCAGACGATGCCCCGCGAATGGCACTTCCGCGACGCCTACTGGGTTGTAGAGTATGTTAGCCTGGAGGACCGCGAGGCCGCCGCCTACCGTATGGCCGACCTCCAGATTCCGATAGAGCAGCACATCGCAGTTCCCGTGACCCCCACCGACGGCCGACGACATGTCCGCATCCCACTGCCCCAGGGCGGACTCGTCCGCGATATGACCTGGGTGGCCCAGCGAACAGAGGCCACCGACTACAACGCCTATTTTCTGTTCAGTCGCGACCTCGGACCACCGGATGCGTCCGGTTCGTTCATCCCGTGGTGGCCCGACGCGGTGGTGCCCGATTGGGACTATGGAGACGGCTACATCCAACCGGGCTTTAGCACCCGCCGCTCGGACCCGATTGCCGCCGCCGCGCTCTGGACGCGGGGCGTACGCCGTTTTGAACACGAAGGGCCGTCGCTTTTCCGCAGCCTCGTACCGGCGCTCAACTGTCAGCGCTGTCCGCTCGTAGACCGCTACATCTACCGCTACGACTTCGGATTCTGGCCCACGGGTGGGCTAGAGGAGGCGCTCGGTCTGCCGCTGGACCAGGTGCGCGGGTTCAGTAACTGGGACAAGCTGCCGCAGAAGGAGCTGGCACTAACGATGAACACCGACTGTACCGGTGCCAGCAATGCCACGTGGGAAGACGACCCGACGCAGCCAGCGGTGCTCTATCCAGCGAACACGCTGGCTACCGTGGAATCCGACTTTGCTGAGACCACGCAGGCCTTCCGTGTTGGATTAGGTGGGGCCGGTGGAGCAGCAACAGATGGTAATGGAGCGTTTGTCACGGGCATTATAGACTACCAGGCGGTGCGTCGTCTGCCGGGTTTCACGGGACTCTGGGTGCGAACAAATACGGGTGGGTCGGCTGCGTTGGTGGCGCTAGGCGGGGGCGGGGTCGCAACCTGGATAGCCGTAGCGGGGGCTGGTGGAGCCGGCAGCACAATTGACGCATCAGGTGGGCGAGGAGGCCACGCCGGCTCTGCAGTAGAAATTGGCTGGCAGGGCGGCAACGGTACACAGACACATGATGCGAGTGGCAATGACCTTGGTGGAGGCGGCGGTGGGCGGCTCGCCGCGGCGGGTGTGGGTCTGCCCGATGGGTCCCAGATGCCGACAACGGCTGCCTTTGCTCTCAGTCACGCACAGACAGGTGGAACAGGCTCGGCACGAGCTGGCGGAGACGGCTACATGGGTGGCGGGTCGGGCAACGTAGCGGGCGGAGGAGGAGGGAGCTACGTCAGCCGGTTCATAACGGGTGTCGCAAGTGATAACAGAACAGGAGGTATATTTGATTCATTTGTATTACTTACACCACTGCGTCGCGTGGCAGCGACAGCGCCGGCGCCGGCCTTCAATATCTATGTCTGGCTCACGACCTACAATATGCTCCGCATCACGAGCGGACGTGCCGGACTGCTGTTTTCTGCTTAGTAGCTACAGCAGGGTGGGCCAACAGAAAATTAGGTATATCGCGAAGCGACAACTGCCTAGCCCTGGTTGATGATGTAGGAATGGAGGCTGTGCCCAACCCTGGCTGCCCACAGTCGTCTCACTTCTACACTGCGCAACCGCCCGCCCAAACTTGACACCACCTAAGCCGCCCCCGCCCAAAGTCAAGCACAACGACGACACTATGGCTAGCGACTTTGTAGTTGAGACCAGCAATGCGGCGGAGTTCCCCCGCCAGGCAACCTTTGATGACATGGGTCTGCCAGAGAATCTGCTCCGCGGCATTTACGCCTACGGCTTTGAGAAGCCCTCCGCCATTCAGTCCGTGGCGATCTTGCCCCTTGTGCGCGGTCGCGACGTGCTTGGCCAGGCACAATCCGGTACCGGTAAGACGGGCACATTCGGCATTGGCCTGCTGAGCCGGATTGACCCCACTATCCGTGCGACCCAAGCCCTAGTGCTGGCGCACACTCATGAGCTGGCTGAGCAGAACTTCAACGTGATTCGCGAGATCGGCAAGTTTATGAAGATTAATGTGGTGCTAGCGGTGGGCGGTATTCCCCGCCACATCAATGCCCGTGAGACGCGAAACGGCGCACACATCGTGGTCGGCACTCCCGGTCGCGTCTACGATCTAGCACAGAGTGGGGATCTACGGTTCAATGGGCTGCGCACCTTTGTGCTGGATGAGGCCGACGAGATGCTGCGCGATCGCTTCGCCGAGCAGGTGGGTGAGATTGTCAAAATCGGTCTGCCCGAGAGCTGCCGCGTGGCCTTCTTCTCTGCAACGATGCCCGACGAGGTCCGTGAGCTGGCCGACAGCATCCTACATGATCCGGTGCGCGTGACTCTGAAGACCGCAGACGTCAAGCTGGAGGGTATCCGCCAGTTCTATGTGACGGTGGATGAGGATTCCTGGAAGCTGGACTGCCTGTGCGATATCTTCGAGGGGCTGAGCATTCCGCAGTCGATCATCTTTACGAACACAAAGGAGCGTGCGGAACGGCTGCATCACGCATTGACCGAGCGCGGCTTTCCGGTGAGCGTCATCTACGGTGAGCCGATGACGCAGACGGAGCGTAAGAAGCGCATGGACGATTTCCGCAGGGGCACCACCCGCGTCCTGATTGCGACGAATCTGCTGGCCCGCGGTATTGACGTACAGCAGGTCAGCCTGGTGTTTAACTTTGATATTCCGCCATTTGAGGACAAGGAGAACTACATTCACCGCATCGGTCGCTGCGGTCGGTTCGGTCGTAAGGGAACGGCCATCTCGCTACTGACGCCGGCCGAAAAGGATGTGCTAGACCAGATTGGTAGCCACTACGATTTCAAGACGATTGCGCTGCCGGGCGATCTGAAGGGGGTCATCGAGTAGCAGCAGCGCATAATCCCACTGTCTCTACGCCTGGGTTCTCCGCAAGACAGCGTTCGTAGGCTGTAGGAGACAGCGGCTCCTCCTTTTTGATTGGGGGCATGAGACTGGAACGCGACGGTGGGTCTTCTTTTTTGTCGGTAATTTGCCATGGCACAACGACGACGGTGGGGTGAGGGATATGGGTTGGACTTGGAGTAGCGTTGGACATCTTAGCGCGGATGGTTGGCTTGATGCCCGCACGCATCTTAGTAGTACCGTAGCTTTCCAAACTTAAGACCTGTCGGTTTCCTCCGGAAACCGACAATTTTATATGGGAAAGCTACGTTAACGTACAATCACAGGCGGTGAAACCGCCTGTCTTAACTTTGTGATTGTACGGTATGGCCAAAATGAGCAACGCTTATTAGTCATTTTTATTGTGGCTCAGCGGGAATATGCGTGTACCGCTCATGTGCTACTCTAGAGCTTGTGATCTGGAGAGGCGATGAGAACATGGAGAGGTTGAGCGGTCGGGGCTCGGTCGGTGCCGCCTCTGTCTCTGCTGCTGTCTGACTGAAGACACCGCGCTGTTGGCTCAGAGTCGTATAGCCGGAAGCAAGACGAGCCAACAGATGTTCAGACTGCTGATCAATACGCGGTGGGGTCGTGGGGGTACTTCCGCGAACAGTCCTCAATAGACACGGAAACGCTGGTTCTGATGCTGGCGCATCAAACAGTGCAGAGACCTCTGCAAGCTGTCCCAAGATTCGGAGAAGAAGCGGTCGCACCGGCAAAGCCCGAATCTCATCCTGTAGTGCTGCTAGTGCGCTACGGTCTGCCTGAGTCACTGTGCCCCGGCCGTTTCTCTCTACCATCTGCGAGATGCACCCCAATAGCTGTGCTACCCGTGCACGGATAATCTGTTCGCGTACAACCGGTGTCATATCACTGCTCTCGCTCAGACGCACGCAACTCTGAATAACATCTCCTGCCCGCACAGCGAATTGGATATCCGATCCCATCGAAGCCATTAGATCCCGTCTGTATACAATCCAATAGTCCCGGTCGGCCACTACAGATCCGATGTGCGAACCATTCACCTCCATACAGTGCCAGCCGGTAGGGTCATCTGGCTCTACGCTAATTCTCTGTAGGATCTCTGTGCGCAGACCAGCCAGAATGTCGCCAATCGCCACCGGTAGAATCTCATCAGAATCAACGTAGGTGTAGGTGCCACAACTTTCAGTGGCAAGATCTCGGAGAAGGACGCGATTGTGGTCAGAACCGTAGCCGAGTGCGTTGATGGCTCTTCCACGGACTCCACCGAGAGCCATTGCGCGTAGTCCAGCAGTCGTAGTTATGCCGAGATTCACCTGGCCATCGGTTAGCAGCACAATCGCATCGTAATCGGTTCCAGCACTGAACAGAGTCTCTAGTCCAGCGGAGAGATTTGTGGACCCATATGGGTTCAATGAGTCAATTGTACTATAGAAACGTGTAATTCCATCGGCATCTAGAATTACATGATTCATCATCAGCCGTGCCGAATCGCTGAATGTCACCAGCGTGATGCGATCGGTGGGACGCAGCAGGTCGCGGGCAGCGTGTAGAGTGCGCTGAACAGCGAGGAGGCGCTCGCCTTCCATGCTGCCACTGTTATCAATCAGTAGCGCAAGATTTAGAGAGCGGTCCGGTGCGGTCCCATCCGCCGTAGTCGCACGGAAGCGGGCTACCATATAGTCATCCAGCAGGTAGCCATCCAGAGTGGTGGTCGCGGTTGCTGGTGCGGCCATCGTAGGTGTTTGTCTTGCGGTCTTGGAGGCTGCCAAAAGTAGGGCACCGGTCAACTTTGCGGCGGCCTAGTCGTCGCCGCTGTCTGGATCCAATGAGATGTCGTTCGTCCAAGCCATCAACGTCCAGCGCTCAGGATATAGCACTTCACCGGCCAGAATCTCCGCAAGAGGCGGCACCACGATGTGCTCAAGCCCCCATGACGGCGGCTGCTCCGACCCCTGCTCACCCCACTGCTCTTGCGCGCCGTTCCAGTACATCCGTGGATGATGGTCGCCGTGATTCAGAAACACGAATCGGTCGGTCTGGGCGATGTCGGGCAGCTCCTTCCAGAAGATGCGCCGGCTCACATCTACCGGTGGGGCGTTCTCTGCGTCCTCTGGCGGCACGGAGCGAATCTTCAGAATGAGCCCGAGATTGGTTGCCATCGCTGCAGGAATGGGCCACGGGAATCGCAGCGTCGCACCGGCCGCCTGTTGCCATTCCCCTAGCACTACTTCTCCATCGGTGGATTGGAGTCGCACGCGGAAGGTTGTAACTACACAGTCAGCGGGAACTGACAGCTGTGAGCCGATCCACCAGCCACCGTCGTGAAGCTCTGCGAGACTCTCTGACGTGCTACCATCTAGGATGCCGGCAGCGTGGCGTTCGCCGGTAGTCGGCTGCTCAGGGCCAGGCGCGGGGGGCCAGGTTTCTGTGATTGCGGAAAACATCGTCGTCGTTGTGTCTTGATGATAGGGGCCGGGGCGGGGCTTAGGGCTGTCAACTTTTGGTCATCATTGCATCGTAGGGCGCCTGCGTCTCTACACAGACTGCCTCCGCGTAGTCGCGCAGCTCTAGGTGTCCGATCCCGGCTCCATCCCGCACAAAAAATGCGCCGTGGGGCGCGTTATCCAACATCAGATGGTGAAACACCACTGGAAAACTCTGTCGCAGCGACCACGGCCACAGATGTGCGGCCCGTACCCATCTCCCTCCTGACGCCCGTACAAGCTGTGCCGCCGCCATCAGCGCTCCGCCGGGTGTCCGCACGAGTCTTTGACAAATCTCTTGTATGACGCCGATGACCCTGCCGCCGCCTAGCAGCTGGTCGCCGATTCGCACATCAACCATCTGTTTTGCGCTGCCGTCAGCCATCAGCACCCAGGTGTCCGACTCCAGACCGAGACTGTAATCGGAAACGGTCGGTCCGGGTCGTGTCATTCCAAGAGCCCGCTCTGCTGCCGCCTGCGCCGCTGCGACGGTAGCTGGGTCTTCGGCCTCTTCGTAATCGGCGAACTCCATCAGAGCCCCGTCATTGCAGCTGCTGACTATCGGGATACGGTTTGTCGTCGTGGCGAGACAGATGAGCCGGTCGGGGCGGGCCTCTCCTGCTGTCAGCTGCCGCGCTGCAGGATGCTCCTCTACACGCATCATTCCCCTGCCGCTTGGACCGCGCACATAGTGATTCCCGCTCACCACCACACCGGCCAGAGAGAAGAGCTCCGCACCCGAGCTATCAAACACATAGCGGCTGGTGACATAGGGCGGCGTGCCTCCCGACTGAAGCGGTGCCAGAGCAGTCCCAATCGGCACATCGCGAATCTCGTGCCACGAGCCATCCGCAAACGCCACCAGTGTATCTGGGGCGAAACAACAGATATCCACACCGGCAATCGTGCCAATGAATGTGACCAGCGGATTACAGACCAGGTTCTCACCGAATGTAATGGCAGAGATGGCCGCATAGGCAAATGCGATAAAAATTCCATAGACCCGCCCGAAGATATCCTTGATGCGCACCACCGACATCCGAATTCGCGTGCCGATGAGTCGCATAGAGTTAACAAAGTTCATGACGAACGACTCGAAGCCGCTCAGCAGCTCCTTTACACCGCCCTCTACCGCCTCGGCCTTCGCATAGACACCATCCACGACGCCCATGACGCGCTCCACCCCCTCATAAATCGGCGTGATGACACCCGGTGCGTGCTCCTTGACCGCCTGGCCGATACAGAAGTTGAGTGTCTCCTCCAGGTCGTGGCCGTAGAAGCGAGCGAACGGTGATATAGATGGCTGACAGCGATAGTGACCCCAGTTTCGGCGAATCTCCTGATAGTTCGCAATCTCCACAATGATAAATAGGACGGCCCCCAGTGCGGCGGTAATCCCAAATAGCCAGACGAGGGCCGGTGGCTCCATCAGAGAGTCGGGTGTGCCACCTTCGCGGAGCACTCCGAGCACATGGAGGTCGCGCTCGGCGCGCGTGAGCGCGGCGGCCTCGTCGGTCGCATCTGTCATTCCCTTACCTGCCGCGGGCATTATGCGGAGCAGGAGCCGAACTTAGCCCGATTTATGTTAGAGACAGGTTGGGTTTCCAAGATAATTAGATGTGTAGCCTGCCTTCTAAAATGCCTTAATTCCATAATATGCCGCTATCCAGTCACGGTCCGCCTTGAAGATCGCTGACGAGGCCGGCGACGTGCGTCGCGTGTAGACGTAGACTGCGTTCAGCTTTCGCCAGATAGTCAGCGAACCGTAGGCACGCACCGCAGCCGCCAGCGCCAGATGCCGCCGTCCCTCTGAGAGCTCGGTAACGTTGGTGTAGCCGAACTGGCGGAGGTCCCCCTTGCGCAGGGCACCGATACCGCGTGCGCCGCTCGGCAGACCCTTACCAGGCGCGCCCTGGTCCGCTATACAGGCACCAGCCACGTAGGAGCGACGTCCCATGCGAATGCGCACATACGGATCGCGCCGAATCGTGCCGCGGGGGCAGTTGGCCGCAGCAGGCCCACGCGCATCCTTGGGGAAACCCTTCAGCCGCTGGGTCATCCGCTGCCGAGTGCGCTTCAGGAATGCGGCACGGGGCTCACCGGGAGTAGTGGCCCGAACGCAGGCTGCCGCCACGCGGGTGCCCGTCCGACGCACGGTGTAGGCACGGCGAGCGTGATAACCGGTGGGACAGCCGCCATCGGCACGTGGTGGCAACGAACGACGTGCTGTAGTGCGACGGGACATCTCTGTTTGGAATAGAGAAAGGAAAACCCGCGCGGCCGACAGGGATGAGAGCCGAAGAGCTCGGGCTTTTCGCCGTCTTGACAATAGGTCTCACACTCGGCCTCGGCGTCGTTATGGCTGCGGGATTCCGCACAGCCGTCGCGGCGAACTGGGAGGCGCATCGCTGCGACCCGGGCGTGGTGCCGATTGCTGGGCTCTTTAAGCCCGCGGGCGATCCCCGTAGTGCCGGTCAGTTTGCAACAGACAACGCCCGCGACTGCCAGAAGGTCTACGTTCAGAACGCGCTGCGGTCGGCCGCTGCTGGCGCAAAAGAGCTCGCAGAAGGTGAGGCGGCTGTAGTCGGCGTGGCCGGCGAGGTGGTCGGTGTGCTGACCGCGGTATTCAAGGATCTCTGGCAAGTCTGCTACGAGGCATACTCCACGTTTATGGAGCGGATGCGCGGTGTGGCAGGACTTTTCCGGAACTTCCTGGTGGGGGTCCATGGGATGGTGGAGCGCCTCCAGGCGGCGGCCCTATCCATTGTATTCGGACTCATTGGCATCATAACCGCCTCCGTCAGTGCTGTTCAGGTGGCACTTATTGTGGCGATTGTGATTGTTGGTATTCTGATTGCGCTTCAGGTAATTCTCTTTTTCTTACTGCTGCCGATATCCGGTCTGATTATCACGGTGACCGCCATTATATCGGTGGTAGTGGTGGCCGTCGCCACCGCCGTTGCCGCCGCCACGGTGGCCGAGCTGTTCACTCCCGGTGTCTGCTTCGCGGCGGGAACACAGGTGCTTCTCCGCGGTGGGACAAGCACGATACCGATTGAGGCAGTCGGTGTTGGCGAGCTGTTGGCGGACGGTGGGCGTGTGACGGCAGTACATCGCTTTCAGTCGGCGGATGCGCTGTGGGAGCTCGGCGGGGTGCGTGTGACGGGAGACCACCTGGTTTACAGTCCGGAGCTGGTGGCGGTGTCAGCACATCCAGCTGCGCGGCGGGTGGAGCGCACCTGGGCAGAGTGGCTCTGGAGGCTGGGGACGTGGCGCCCGGTGGTGCGGGATCTCTGGTGTCTGACCACAACCACCCGGCGGATTCCTGTGCGCGGCAACGCCGGCAGCATCCTGTTTGCTGACTGGGAGGAGTTGGCCGAGGGCGACCTGGAGGGGCAGCGCGACTGGCACGCCGAGGTCTGGCGCACGCTGAACGGACCCGCGGTACCCCCTGACCGCCCCACCCCGACGCATCTGGATGCGACAGCAGCGCTGGCTCCTGATACATATGTGATAATGGGCGCAGGTCCGATGCGTCGCATAGAAGAGGTACGGATTGGCGATAAAGTCAGGAGTCCCGGTGGCCACAGTGTAATGGTAGTGGGGCGTGTCGAGATGCGCCGAATGGATGTTGGGGGAGCAGTTTCTCTCGGCGAAGGTGGCCCCGTAGTGAGCGCAGGCTGCTGGGTCCGGCGACCGACTACAGGTGTGTGGGCGCCGGCGGCAACAGAAGGTCGGTTTGTTGCGACACATAACAATCCATCCAGCTATTGGTATCATCTGTACGTGAGCGGTGGCGCCTTCCTGGTGACCGGCAGCGATGGCACCACGCCAATCGTCGAGATTCGCGACGCCAGTGACGTGGGGCTGGAGAGACTCTGTCCTCTCGTGGAGAATATTGTTCTGGCGAAGTAGAAACCCGCGTCCAAAATGTCCATGCGCGGAATGTATCTGATTGGCATGCTGGTGATCCTGTTCCTGGCGAACGTGGCGATGCTGATGGGCATGACTAACTGGCCCCAGCGGGTGCGGGAGGGTTTCGCGGCGCACATGGCTCGATCTGGCGTGAAGAAGGAGGGGTTCATGAACCCGATGCCTCTGAAGGCGGCGAGCGGTGCGTCGGGTGCTGGTCCGGCGTCGGGTGCTGGCCCTGTTGCTGCGGCGACCAAGGAGGCCATGGATAACATCGCTCCCTATGCCGGTCTGATGGCGGGCTTCGGCAATGCGATGCAGGGTGTGGCAACCGCGAGTTCTTTCAGGACTATCTGACGTCGGCGGGCGGGTCGGCGTTCGCGACGGCGCCCATTGGCAGCTACGACGGTGTGAATCTGGCGGCGACGCTGCCTCCGGCTGCGCAGGGGTTCCGTGGGCGGATGCCCGATGTGCCGCTGGCGGGGCCGCCGGTGGAGGTGGGGCCGGATAACCTGTTTATCTTTAAGAATAATACCTGCTCTCCCTCTTGTTGTGGCGCCACCCTGTCGTGTGATGGTGGGTGTGTGTGTACCACGCCAGAACAGCGCCGCGCAATTTCCGAGCGCGGAGGAAATCGTGTTCATGGCAGCGACTTCTAATCAACCCACCAAAACTTGACCGCGCCCTCCAAATAATGATTCATCCTGAATTTATAAACCATGCCGGCTCCCCGCTACACCGTTGCTCTTTTACAGGCAACTGTAGCTGCCTCTGGAGGAGCCACCCTGCTTGAAGAGTATGATGCTTGTTGCGCCACAACCACCATACGTTTCAAATGTAAATGCGGCAAAGAAGGCTCCAAGAAGATGCGCTCTGTTGTGGACCAGGGTGGCTTGACCTGTAAAGCGTGCGCCATACAGATAATGTTAGAAAAGACAAAAGAAACAACACTTGAACGCTATGGTGTAGAGCATTCAAGCAAAGCTCCTAGTGTAGAAGCAAAGAGAGACGCAACAATGCTGGAGAGATATGGAGTGCTTCACGCATCTTCCTCACCAATAATTAGACAAAAAGTCAAAGAATCAAACCTCGCAAAGTATGGAGTGACTTGTACGGTACATGCGCCGGCAATTAGAGAAAAGGTAAAAGCAACTAATCTCTCAAAGTATGGAGTAGAGCATTCTTTCCAAGCAGAAGAGGTAAAAGATAAATCTAAACAGACTCTATTGGAACGTTATGGCGTAGCTCACGCATCGCAGATGGCTGGCCATGCCGAGAAAGTAAAAGCTACATGTATGGCACGCTATGGAGTAGCGCATCATCTATTATTGCCAGAAATACATGCTAAATCTGTTGCTACTTCTATTGCTCACTATGGGACAAAGAGCCCACGTCAGAGTGAAGAAGTAAAGAAGAAAACTCGCGATACTGTTATGGCAAAATATGGAGTAGACCATATAATGAAGTCGCCAGAAATAAAGGAGAGGGCACGTATTGCCTCCTTAGGCATAGATAAAGAAAAACAGAAGACTAGACGTATTGAAACTAACATGCGAAAATATGGAGTCCCGCACACCAGCCAATCCCCAGAAATAATGGAGAAGATACAACGCAACTCCAAAAAATACAAAGAATTCAAAATGCCCTCGGGCACCGTGCGCCGCGTTCAAGGCTACGAACCGTTCGCACTAGCAGAGCTGCTCACGCTCTACAGCGAAGAGCAGATTAAAACCGACCGTGTGGATGTTCCGCATATAACATACGATGCCGACGGTAAAAGCCGCCGCTATTTCCCCGATATCTACATTCCGCACGAGAATCTCATAATTGAGGTGAAGAGCACTTGGACGGCCGCATGTAAGACAGACTCTCTAGAGCAGAAGGAGGCCGCAACGGTCGCAGCCGGCTACCGCTACGAGCTCTGGTGCTACGACGGAAAAGGCAACCGAATATCTGCGCCACCACCAACACGGGATGCCTCCCTACTATCCTAAAAAGCAGACTCAAACCGAGACACGCTATGAGATATCCGCTGATGCGCGCACCACTTATCTTCTCACTGTCCGGGAATCACCCACAAGCACCATGCTTATTTTTGGTGGAGCCGACTTCTGGTGTGCGGAGTTTCAGGTGTTCCCCAGTAATCCAATCGCGAATATGCCCAAAATAGAGTATGATGACCACTGTACGCTTTCCGGCCGCTTCACGCGAGGAGACGGTATTCTTCAGCTGATTCGCCTGGCGCTGTCATATATAGCAGAGCGTTATCCGCACGTACGGCAGATTCAATTTGATGACATGTCATACCGCGAATGCGACGAGCGCTCAGTAGTTGATTTAGCATTCTTCTACTATGCGCTTTATGGGAAAACCTGGTACATGGCGAAGCTGGATGCGACTCCTGTAGATGGAGAGCGGTTCACTGTAGCGACTGCGCAGTTCAACGCACGCAAGCAGACAATGAGCTGGAGCGATTTTGATAATGCCGTGCCATCGGCTCATCCTCTGCCAGATACGACCATGAGGGAGATATACAACAGTAGCCCAACCTGGACCGCCTTCTTTCAGCGTGTGAGAGACGAGTCCGATATCCAGACACTATGCCGCTATATGGCGCCATGGATAACGCGGTTCATCAAACGCATCGCCGGTCTGAATTTCAGTGCGATGCCGTTCAGACTACCGGTGCCGGTATCGCCAGCGACAGCATTCACTCTCACGCAGCAGACGGGCGGTCGTAGGGGCCGTAGAGCCCGCACACACAAGTGGCCGCGACAATGGAGAGGGTTGGATTTACACTAGATTCTATAGATATATATCTAAAAATGCGCCATCAACCCGCCAAAACTTGACCGCGCCCTTCAAGCACAGAGAATTACGGTGTAATACCATAATTAATAAATATGTTTATAATCTATTTATTAATCCTGCTAAGCATCGTACGATATAGTTCCCAACTAAATCAACTCGGAGATGGATGTCTTCCTGGACAAAATACACGTGGAGATGGATGTAATCATCCTGAAGTTGGGACTCATACTACCTATGTACCCATCATCTACACAAACAATAGCACAATATCCGATGTGGTACTATGGGCTAATATAACAATTGTTAGTATCAACAACATATACACAACTGTGCTAGTTCAAACAGATAATAGAGTGCTAGTTATAGTCCTAGGTGCGTGTATCTCCGTGTTTGTCTTGGTTCAAGCACTGAAATACTGCCGAACCCGATGTCGTTTCCAGCAGCGACCTGCGCCAATCACAACCGTGGAACCAGCAGATATAAGTCGCATTGATGTGAAAGCTTAGGCATCAGAGGTACCGTAGCGCGCAGCCCTCAAAAAGTGACGCATGCGCGCTCCTACCTCTCATATAACGCAATAACAAATGAGCTTCCGCACAGCCTCTCTCTCTCTTCACACGAAGCTAAGCAAAGAGGTACGTCAAAAAGAAGGTATCTTCTTTACACCCACCGCTATCCGCACCCGCCTCTTTGAGCTGCTCACAGCGGCAGGTGTTGTCGCCCCCACCCAGGTGCTAGAGCCGTCATTCGGATCCGGCGAGTTCCTATTTGACCTATGCGAACGCTATCCATCGGCTAAGATCCACGGGGTGGAGCTGAATCGCACTGCTTTCTTGGAAACTATCGCCGCTGCAGCCGGTAACACACAGCTCGCGTTGGCTAACACAGATTTCCTCACTTTTACTGCCCCATCCTTAAAAGCCGACCTGATCGTTGGCAACCCCCCCTACTTTGTAACTAAGCAGAAGGACCCGCGATGTGTCACCGGTCGCAGTAATGTGTTTGTACTATTTCTCTACAAATGTCTCACGGTACATCTCGCGCCTGGCGGCACGCTAGCCTTTGTACTACCAACCTCTTTCTACAACTGTTGCTATTATGAGCCTTGTCGGCGGTATATCGCCGAGCATACTACTGTCCTAGCTGTAGAAGAGGTGTCGTCGGAAGAGTTCTATGATACGGCCCAGAAAACTATGCTGCTCGTTGTGCGGAATACGCCGCCACCGTCATCGCCTCCACCCTTTGTGCTGAGAGTGGCTGACTCAACCTACATAAATCCCCACGCTGCAGCGCTGACCGACGCGGTTGCTTCCAGTGACGGCGCAACTATAGCCACTCTCGGCTGCAGTGTCAAGACTGGTGAGGTGGTGTGGAATCAGCACAAAGAGAAGCTGACCGCTGATCCATCGGGGGCCACAACGCTACCTGTTCTCTATAGCAATAACATCAAGGGTGGTGTACTACGGATTGGCGACCCAGGCAAGGGCAAACAGCAGTATATTCGCAACTTTACGTGTGCCAGCGGGCCAACGGTGGGGCCGGCTATTCTTGTGTCACGTGGCTACGGCAACACCACATACAACCTGAACTTCGTCCTGGTGCCGGCCGGAATGCGGTTTTATGGTGAGAACCATGTTAATGTGATTACCGGCCCCACTGCGGCGATCGAACGCATCGCGGCATCTCTAGCGAACAGTCGGACGGCCGACTTCATACGCAGCTTTGTTGGTAACGGCGCACTATCCAAAACTGAGCTGGAGACGGTGCTTCCGATTTGGGGGCCTAGCGTCGCTTGAGAGAGATCTGCCAAGCAGGATAGAGAATCCCTTTGTGGTTCTTCCAGCGCAACAGGAGCTTAAGAAGGTATGTTTCCGTTGCGTAGACAATGGTATTGCCCTTGTCTACGCCACGATATTCAGTAGGGGTCAGGTCGGTGGCTGTCAGCCGCGCTACGTGAAACACGGCTGCTCGCATATCCCATAGAAGAAATACTTTGTCCGCTTGTGTTTCCAGTAGCTTCGCAGTTAGTTGGGCTACATCGCACTTGTCCCCATAAGCCTCAAGATATGCGCGAATTGACTGATTTACCACGGTTGCCTTGGCCTTTTTGTTTGTTAGCTCACGGTCATACAGGGTACGGAAGAACGGATGCGTGTCGTAGTCGCAACCGTGGATCCGTGCCAAGTAATCGTCACGTGCCGGCAGTGATTCTGTTATACTCGTGTCCGATGCGCAGTATGCTGTTAGGTATCCATCATAATAGAACTCTGGATATGATAGTGGAAACAGTAATCCCTTAGAGGCAAGGCTGAGGAACTGTGGCTGTGCCTCAATACTGCTGGCGCCGTGTTTGAATTCGGCTTTCTGGCTATAGATAGGCCTTCCATCTACTGAGAAATACTCAATAAAGAAATCATAATTATTAGAGCGCCCTCCTTTCTTAATGACCTTCACGGTTGAGAATTCCATCGGACAGAGTGAGCGAATTGTAGTTCGCCAGCTCTCTTGAAGATTGCGGATTGGCGCGGGGGTATCTGATGGTAGTTCAATATCATATAGCGTGAGAAGTATTGCCTCTCGGCGTTTGTTGGCGGCATCATTTTCTGCCTTCGTGGAATTCTTGAAGAAGTCGGCATATTCGGAAGACATCGTGGCTGTCATTGCCATTAGAATGATAAGGGCAGGGCAGGGTTCAACTTTTAGGCCACCATCGTCGTCCGCACGGGGCCGAGCATCCCGCCCTCTCCGCAGACCCGCCAATGGACGTGCGCCTCCAGCCGCCCCTTTACCGGCACGGTGTAGGGCTGCGGCCGGCGAATCCGGAGAACCGCATGGCCGCCCGCATCGGCGCTCGTGACACCGGCATTCGCGAAATCCAGATAGGCCCGCCGCCAGTCCTGAATACGCCCGAGACCCTCTGTAGCCGGCTCCGTCGCCCAGTAGAGCAACTTCGCGCTGGGCTCCAGACCGTGTACGGACACCTCTGTGTCAGCATGGTCCGGCACCCGCTCCGCCAGCAGCGAACAGGGCATCACCGTCTCGCCCAGGAACGGCAGATAGGAGTCGCGATTGAGCGCAACAGCCACTGCCGCTACACCAACCGCCACGTAGACGACGTTCGCCAGTAGCCCGCGCCCGAGCACAGTGCGCACCAGATCCACACCGAACAGTCCCACCGCACCCCAGTTCAGGCCGCCGACTACGACGAGCACCATCGCGACCAGATGCGCCCATTTGCCGGCTATACCCACGCCCATTGTACTTCTCCTAACAGGTGCGCGCAAACTTGCCTGGTGTGCCGCCCCACCCACCGCCAGTAGCCCGCAACAACGACACGATGACCAAGACAATCCTGCTGCTCTCCGGCTGGGCGCGCTCTGGAAAAGATGCTGCGGCGGCGCTTCTGGAAGAGGAGAAGGGCTGGCACCGCACCGCCTTCGCCGAGCCGCTCAAGGCCTGCGTGGCCCGCGTGACGGGTCTGCCCGCTGAGCTGTTTCATACTGCGGCAAAGGACTGGCCGCTGCCGGCACCCTGTCCGCTCTATCCAACGGCGCGCACCCCCCGCGATCTGCTTCTCCAACACGCGCTTCGTGACCGTGCGGTAGACCCCGATGTCTATGCGCGCCCCGTGCTCCAGCAGATTCTGGAGTCGCCGCCCGATGCGACCGAATGGGTTATCTCCGACTGGCGCTACCGGCGCGAGGCCGATTATATCGCGGAGATGATTGCGGCTACCAGCGAACCTGTGCGTCTCCTGCGTGGCCGTGTGCTGCGACCGGGAGTAGTTCCCTCGGCCGATCCGAGCGAGCACGATCTGGATGACGAGCTGATGGACATCGTGATTCACAACGCGGGGTCCATCAGTGATTTGCGGGATGCGCTACGTTGCGTTAGTAGCCACATGTAAGATTATCGCCCTTTAACAGCAGTACAGCCCCCCTGATGTTTTGCCTTTTTATTCTGAGCTGCCGCAAGTATGAACAAAAACGCCAACGCCAACGCGCAACCTGGCTCAAGACACCACCTGTTCCTCTTTGGTTTCATGTTCAAGGGGATGAAAGCCTCACTGAAGAATGGCAGTTTGATATGTCGGAGAATCTGCTGACGGTGCGTTGCCCCGATGACTACATGTCACTCTGCAAGAAAACATGGACTGCCATCAAAGCAATTCGCACTCAGTATCCTGCTGTTACACATATCTTGAAAACAGATGATGATATGGATTGCAATCTGGAGGCCATTAGGAAACTGTTAGGTGCCTTTGCTGCGTACGATTATGGCGGGAACTTCACGGTTATACCAACAGACTGCCTTTCCACATATCATTATCACAGCGCGGTTGGAGCTGAGCGCAAACCTGCTATTGTATCTGCATGTAGATATGCATCTGGGCGGTTTTATTTTCTTAGCGCTCGAGCTGCTGATATAGCTGTTTCTAAACAGGAGCTCTTTTGGTCGCGTGTTTTTGAGGATAATACGGTTGGGTTTGCGTTGAGTGCCATACCAGACCTAAAGTTACTTCCTATTCCAGATAAACTCTGTTTTAAGGAGTGGTCTGACGAGTCAGTGCGTTAGAGCACTGATATAATTATACCGCTGCGCTATAGTAGCTATGTTAGATTTTATTGAGCATGTTGTCTATATAAATCTGGCCCATCGCACCGACCGTCGTGCTGAGATTGAGGCAGAGCTTGCCTGTTTTGGAGCCGATCGTGTAGAGCGCTTTGATGCTATACGCCACGCACACGGAGGGCTTGGTTGCTCTAAGAGTCATCTGGCTGTTCTGGAGCGTGCGAAGGCCAACGGCTGGCGGAACGTGCTGATTGTAGAGGATGATTTTGTGTGGCATGCTCGGGAGGCAGGCATCTCACGTCTCACTGCTCTTGCTGCTGCGCCGTACGATGTTATTCTGCTTGCTGCGGGGTATTCAAAATACGACCCGACCACCCTGCGCGTAGAGTCAGCGCAGGCAGCTACCTGTTATTTGGTTGCGGCGCATTATTACGACACCCTCATCGCAAATTACAAAGAGGGTATTACGCAATTTGAGAGAACCATGGAATACGGAAAATATGCGCTGGACCAGTGGTGGAAACAGCTACAGCCGCGCGATCGGTGGTACATTATGCGCCCTACACTGGGCTATCAGCGGCCGAGCTACAGTGATATTGAACGGAAGGTTGTTGATTATCGGCGTGGATTTCTAGCTAACTGATACACGCACCCAGTCCGGCTCGTAGATATCCTGCCAGTCCTGCGGCCCGGTGGGGCCAAACCAACGGTCGGGGGCAATTACAAGACGCGCCGGCTCTGCGAGCCAGGTGGCCCACCAGGAGAAGCTGGAGTTCGCAATAATATAGTAGCGGAACTGTGCCATTAGCCAGAGCGCCCGGCACTCATCGGGCTCATCTACGAAGACGGTGTCGGCAGGGAAGAACCGCTGGGCGCGACACCAGGGCAGGTCGTCTGAGAACACCAGAAAGCGCGCCCGCGCACCAGGCAGGTGTCGCCGCATCTCCACCATCGCACGCACGTAATACTCGGGTGTAGTGACTGCGTGGAATACCGCATTCGCACCCACCAGGTAGTCTGCTCTGCGCACATGGAGCACCACGGAACGGGCACGAGACTCCTCAGTTAGAAGCTCACCGTAGCGGTCGGCCACGGCAGTCTGTATCGCATCGGAAGGCCTGAAGAGCTCACGAATTTCTCCACTTATGTCGTTGAAATAGCGGCTGCTCTGGAAGTATCCAGAGAGGGCGGTGGCGTGAGGAGGAATGGCTGCCCAGTGAAAATGCGGCTCGCGCCACAGGCGGACAGGGGTCGCAGGTGGGTCTGCCTGGAAGGTCGCACAGCGCTGCGTGAAGCTGCCCCAATAGACACCACGCTTACAGTTGGTACGGCGAGAGAGCTGGAGAGTCCGACCAGTGCGGCGGCAGTGGGCGTAGCCGGCGGCGATCTCAAACAGCTGGTTGCCGAGGCCACCGGTGAGCTGGACGTAGCAGGTCGTCATGAGTTTGCTATGAATCGACAGTTTTAGTTCGGATATAGAGCGCATCGCCCCATCCTGCATCGGTCATTGAGATGCTGTGACGGGTGAACCCCTTGTCGGCCAAGAAGGCATCCAGCTCTCCTAGGAGACAACATCCCTTGTACACCTCTCGAGTGTTAACTTCGGTGTAGATGGCGTCAGCATGGCGAATGGCATCTCCTGCTGAGCGGAGGGCGCTCAGTTCAGCACCCTGTATATCCAGATTCCAGAAGTTGCGCTCAGCAATTGGAATCGCACAGCGCGTAATCACAGACTCCAGGCGCTCTGTGCGCACAGTGATTGTCTTGACCACCTTACACCAGGGGTAAGAGGCCGCGTGCGTGCCGAACTCCAGAAGGCTGGAGGACTGTCCATTATTTGTGATGTGGAATGGCAGCTCAGCCTCTACGTCGGACACCGCTGCGTTGTGGACCACGATGCCCCGCGCGGCCATTCGGGTAACCAGCTCGGGGTTAGCCTCAATCCAGTCTACAGCCGCAGCAGACACGCCCTTGGCCGTGTAGGCTGCTAGCTCTTCACATTCGTGGGCGCCGATATGGAGAACACCTCGGACGGTGATGCCAGCCTTGGCGAGGGCTGCTACGACGGTCGCGTAGGGGATTAGCATTATTGTTTAAGTTGAGACAGAAAATAGGCAATGTATTCTAACGCTCGCATAAGATATTACAGTATTTATAATGGTCAGAATAATCTGTTATAGGTACATTACCGCTGGGAGATAGATAACTAAATTTAGTAAACCCATATGCTCGTAAGTAGGTAATCACCTCTAACAATGTAGTATTGGTATCTTTGTATGTGCCACCATACTCAAATTGAATTCTGTCAACAATATTTAGATAAGTACCAAATCCTTTAAGAACATGGAGCTCATGCCCTTCTGTATCTATTTTGATGAAATCAATATGAATTATTTTATGTTCTGATATATACTCATTAGCAGTTTTAACATTTAGCTTGATTACATTTTTACTATCATCTACACTACAAGATACAGTTCTATTATGGAATGATTGATATCTTGGATAGTAATTTAAAATTGCTGTACTGTCGGAGAGTCCAAACTGATTATAGTATGAAGTCGTATTTAGTGTTTTAAGTTTTGACAGCTTATCAATAAACTCTGGCATTGGCTCAAAATAATGGACAATGCCGGGATAATCTGTAAATTCACTATCTGCTCTTGTGCCAATATCAAATACAATCAAATTAGGCGGAAGTGACTTAACTAACGCTAGTTCTCCATTAGTCTTTGGATCACAATTATTAAAGCAGGCATACATTTATATATATATTAATACTTTATTAGTGGAGTTTAAACTAGTGTTCGGCAAAACGAAGTGATGCCGAACCTAGATAGTTGCGTAGTGTTCCGCTTGAAGATGCAAATATGTAAGGAAAGGCGACGAAGGAGACTTTCCTTACTTAACAGGATGGTCAATTTGCGGAACACTAAGTTTAAACACTAAGTTTAAACACAAGAAGTTTTAGAGGTGGATGCACAAATCATGTCTATTTAATTGAATCTATGATTTAAAAATAAATCAACCGCATACCTGTTTGTTCCAAATTGTTTAGCCCAAGTGTACCCTCTCATGCGCTTAGTTTCACAATCTTCTGGATGAGAAAGATAATAATTATATTTATTTTTAAAATCCTCTTTACTTGATACATAGACAACAATCCCATCGGTTAGTTCTTCTGCAACAGGATTATCGGATAGTACAATACATCCATAGCATAATGCCTCAAATACCCGTTGCGTTACATGATTATTAAGGATATTATCGGTAGCATGGAATCCAAACGCAATTTTTGAGGATAAATATATTTCTCTTCTTCTACTGTAGGGTAGCAAACCATGCTTGTTGATATCATGATACAATATGTTTGAAAGTCCGCTAACCCACTCTGGCTTATATGGTGTTCCCATGAAGCAGCCGTTATATATATCGTTTCTTGGATATGTTCCAATCCTTTCCGGTGATTCATTTGCTCTCAACATAAATGGAACATAATGCGGTAGCCCGGGGATCATATTATACCAGGCTAAATGTCTTCTTAATTTCGGAGGATGATGCCAATATTCCCCTGTTAATATATATCTTTTAAATGGTATTTTTGATATATAATCAAAATAAAACCATAATAAATAAATTGAATTAGGAGATAAAGCGTTTAATTGTTCTAAATATTCTATATTTACCTTATGAGATGATAGTAAAATATATTCGGCACAACTAATATCTCCTATTGTTGTAGCAACGCCTGGTGTATATCCATAATCGCGAAATCCTTCTAAAAATTCTGTACATGCAGCATAGTGCGTGCCAGGGCAAGGCGACTCCGCTGTATTTAACAGGATAGCTCGCATTTAAATGGTTAAACTTAATATTTCTACTATTTTATCGCACGATTCAATAATTTTTCCCATAGTAGAGCTTCGCATCTCAAGTGAAATACCGCTATTATACCCAGCTGTCTCCAGAAAACTCAATATAGCAGTGTATGACTCACAGTATGAAGAGTCAATAGGTCCCAAAAATGGAGCGCTTATTTGAACATTGCCTACGTTGGACACAATCGCCGCTGATATAGGAGTAGAGTCATTCTCCATTATATAGTTTCCAAAATCAAAATTAATTCTTACATTCGGATGTGCTACAGAACTGACAAATGCGTATGTCTCTGCTAGAGTAGTTAGCCAAGTACATCCGTACTTAGTAGAGTTTGGTTCTATACAAAGTGTTACACCATACACACTACTCTCTCTGCCAAGTCGGCGAAAAAGTAGCACCCTTTCCTCTTCTGTTGTATCATATATATGACGCCCAGTAGGTGATCCGAGCACGATCCGTGATATTCCTAATTTAGAACATAATTCAAGAACACAATTATAATGCTCTATAAACTGTGTCTGTTCTTTGAAAATCTCAATACCCGTATTGTATAGGATGCTCTGGCAGCTTGGATAGCTATACCCATTCTTTCGCACAAATGAGATAAACGTATCATCCCATTCAGCCCATGGACGCAGGGTTGTAAATGCCATTTCAATTTGGTTAATATCATAACGCTTCAATATTTTATTAATATCATGGAACTGTTCTGGTGTCCACGCAATGTTTGATATAGCCAGTCGCTTCACAACTCTATGTGTGCGTTGATACCACTCAATATATCTACCAATCTCATCCAGTATTATCTCGCAGACACGCAAGGGAAAGTATGTTTCCAGTTGATATTTCACAATACGTGTACCTTTACAAAGAGAGAGCTTATCTGGAAAGAAGTTTGACACTATATTGCTTGTTCGTATGGGTGTAGAAACAAGCTGGATAAGTTGTATTCTATTTCTTCTACAATATTCTATATCATCTTTAAGATTTTCAAGATTATACCATTGAAACGCAGAATCAAGGCAAATCTGCTCTAACTGATTGTCGTGTAGCAGGTCATATATGATATTCTTCTTCAGCCCCTTTCCAAATAATCCTGGCAGTCGCAAAATTATGTGTTTGGAGAAGTGTTTCTGAACAAAATCTTCAAGTGCTCGCCGATGCCGACCATATGGATGCTCTGCAAATATAGCACCATCTTCGTATTGTCCAATAGTACAATCCAATACATCAACAGTAGATATCAATATAAACTCTTCACACGATACACTAGTTAGCAGTTCGCAGAAATAAGAAAGCACGGTAGCATCATCTGTGGGGTTCTGATTAATTTTCCATTTTTCCGCAGGCATTGCACTGAAATATATAGTATCATAGGTCTTCCTTCGTAGTGTTTCAATATTTCCAGAGTTATACAGATCTGACTCTGGAAAAAATTGTGTGAGATACTGCCCGACGAAGCCTGACCAACCTACAATCGCAGATGTAGGGGTTGTCATTCTATATATAGCTGCCTATATACGCGCATCAATAACTGAACGTACAAGCTTCTCAGCCTGGAATATGCCTGTTATTTTACCACCATAAATGTGAATTATGTTTCCATCTACCTTATACCTAATAGAACGATCACCGGTAGCATTGTCATGCTTAGTCTTCCAGGAGGTGTAGTGACCAACATGTGTAGCAATAGAATTCCAGGATGGTATAAATTCGGTTATCTCTGCATCAACTATCTGCCGTTTTGCAGCGATTAGCTCGGGGCAAGGCCTAGATGATAAATCTATGTTTCTTTCTTTTATTAATACACAGTGTTTCACGTGAGTAACTGTATATATATTTCTCTCAATATCGTATGGATAAATAGAAAAAAATGGCCCATCCATAATAGTGTATGCAAATAGTGATGGTGTCTTAATATGGTATAATAGCGTTAAAAATAGTTCATAGTCTTCATATTCTATTGGAGAAATGTGATTATATGTACAGTTTAAAATAAAATCAAATGTTTGGTGTAAACTAGCATGTATCTGTTCTATACTAGTAAAACTATTGGATGGTAATTCTGTTAATGTCAGATTCGCCCTGAAATAATGAGCTGCTTTGTCAGGATTAATATATCGCTCTTTCACATTAATAGCAGGGGTTTCAACCGCGTGAATAGCTACTGGAAGCGATGAGATATCTGTGAGTATATACTCATATAGCCGATATTGTAGAGTAGATAAGTATTCATCAATACTTACCAAACTGCCTTTGGAAGCTATGAAATATATGTTGTGTGGAATCTCTTCTGTTATAACACCATATTTTTCCAAGAATAGGGGATACCCTTCCTGACATTCCTTTATTGTTTCTTCTGTTCGGGGATAGTGAAATCCAAGGTGCAGACGATTCTGATTCTTTGATGATGAGCCGGTAAAGAAATCATTCGCCTTGTCCACTTGTACGACGGTATGTCCTTCTTTCTTTAATATAAACGCCATATGACAACCATACCATCCGGCCCCAATTACCAAAATATGCATTTCTAATAGGTAAGTACATACTTAGATAATAGATTTAACCGTATACCGTACAATCACATAGTTAAGACAGGCGGCCCTCTCCGCTTTGCGGAGAGGTTCTGTCAGCATTCTCCGAATGCTGGTTTCACCGCCTGTGATTGTACCGTCTAGTGCTCCGCACTAGACGCTAACGCAGCTTTCCCATATAAAATTGTCGGTTACAGCGCAGAGGCTGGAGGAAACCGACAGGTCTTAACGTTGGAAAGCTATGGTACCTATTGCGCCCATATCATACCCCATTCCTTTTTAGATACGGCAGTATTAAAAATACTTATAATTGAATTAGCATCATCTGAAAATTCGTGTGGGCGCCATGTGTACTTATCCTCATACTGTACGGCAAATTGTCTAAATCCGAGTTCAAGAAGACGGTTGATACAAGCAATATTTTTTTCTTTCCACTCAGCAGCCCATTCAAAACATAGGAGTGGCACTTTGATACTCAGGGATTGTAATACAAGATGTTCAGCACCCTCTACATCTATTTTTAGGATATCGGGCATACCATACTCGGCTATCAGCGCATCAATGCTCTTTGTAGGAACAGTAACCTCTTGAATGGATGTTCTATAATTACCAAATCGTGATTCAGGAGAAGATAACCAGTCTTTATCCAGCGTAGATATTGTTCCAGCTGCGGTGCAATGGTAGAATGTAATGGTCGGTGTTTCACTTTGGCAAACTGCAAAATTAAGAGGAACTATTTTTGGCTCCCTTGCTACCTTCGCTTTCAATTGTTGAAATGTGATGGGTGATGCCTCAACTGATATAATTGTTGTAGTTGGTGTAAGATTTGCTAGTGCCCATGCCCCAACATTTGCACCAATATCAAAAATTAGCATTCTAGTAATCTGGAATGATAATTTCTGTAATAATATCCGCAACCTTAACAGTTCAACTCCCACACGTGCGTCCCCTCAGGCATATCCCGCCGCGCACACCGAAACGCCGCATCAAACAGCGGCAGAGTGAGCTGACGCGCCGGCACCGCGTTGTGCGCATCCCGCGTTATCGCGACATACTGCTCAAACTCCTCATAGCGCTCGCCCCCGTCGGGTCGATACAGGATGTTTTTGCCGTGGCGGTCCGTCAGCCACAGCCAAAGCAGATTCCACAGCGGCGACACCGACTCGTAGGTCACCCGCCCCGGCTCCCGTGTCAGCACACGACGCGGCTCCTTGGTGGCCGGCGGCTCGGGCCACAGCGCCTCTAGCATCGCAATCGCCAGCCGTGTCAGGTCAAAAGAGCGATTCGGCGCGTTCGCGGGCTGCGTGTAGCTCGTAAAATCATCGGGCTCATACAGCTTGCCGCCGTTGAACATTCCCTCCGCGTCACCGCCGGGCCCGTAGGTATCAGGGAACCAGGTGCGCTGCGCCTCCGCCGCGGCAGCCGTAGGTCGGAAGGTGGCTCGCCCAAAGTCAATGATCTTCATGAGTCGCCCGTAGGTCGGCACACGGTACCACCGGTCGCCACCCGCCGCGCCCCGCACGTGGTAATACAGATGCGTCTCAGGCGTGCCACACCACATCACGTTACCGGTATGGAGATCATTGTGGACAAATCCGTAGTGCTCCTGGGCCACAGCGAGACCGGCAATCACCTGGAACACCCACGCTGTCCAACGCTGGTCCAGAGTCTCGCGCATATCGGCCGTGGCGACATCGGGGTCGTGCTCATCGTCCATCAGGCTGTCCATCATACCATCGCACCGCTCCAGTACGGTCATCTGGCATGGATAGTCACGTAGGATGGCACGGAACTCTAAGGGATAGCCGCTGCTGCCGCTGCCGCTGCCGCTGCCGCTAGTGGTAGGCGTGTGGGCCGTAATCCGTACTCGGCGGGGGGCACGTGCGACCTCTATTTCCGCTGCTGCTACCGCTGCTGCCGCCTCTTCCTCTATCTCCTCCAGTTCGCTGAGCGCCGTGGCCCTGCTGCTGCCACTGTTGAATCCAATATCCTCAGAAAGCTCCGATAGCTCTGACAGCCCCTCACTGGAGCCCGCATCACCGACAATCCGCCGCCAGCCACCACCGTATTCCGACTCCCAGAAGCTGGTGTCAAACCGCTCCGCCGGCAAAGAGGCATCGAATGGATCCGCTACCTCAATCGTGAAGAGCCCCTCCGCAAGTGTCCGCCGAAACCAGCTCTCATGCTGATATTCTGGCAGATAGTCCGTTATGTTGTAGCGATACTCCGGCACGCGCCCGTTGAAGGTTCCGTAGAACCGGCACCAATGCGGCGACCGTCCCGTCTCCACCAGCCGCGACGCCATACAGGCAAACAGCGCATCCGTGTATGCCTCGTGATACGGATTGTTTATTTTCCGGAGAGTCCGCTGGAAGGCATCGCGCGGGGCCGGCAGAGCGGCGTCACCGGGCAGCATCAGCGTCCCATCCAGATAGTCCCATGGAGGAATCAGATGTGCCACGCGCATCCAGACCGGCACATCGGCGCGACGGAGACGGGTCCGGAGACTCTCCACGAGCGCCAGGCCACCGCTCAGCTCTACGGCCAGCTCTGAGGCCACCAGGGTGGGCCGACCCGTGCTCTGACCCATGAGACTCGGAAACAGCAGCTCCAGACTCGGGAAGTAGTTCTGGATTGCGGAGGAACCAGAGCTCAGGTCTCTGAATAGCGGTGGCGGACGCTGCTGAAAATAGAGACGCAGGTCGGCCGGGATTTTGGGACTTTGGTGGCCACCGCCACCGGGCTTGGGCGAAGGCGCAGCAGCAGCACGGCGGCGGGGCATTTCCACTGGTGGTCCTGAACATTCGCGGGTTGGCTCTCTTCCGCGGCAGCAGCGGCGGCTAGCATCGGTAAATAAAATGCCCGCACCAAATCACAGCCACAACCAGAATGTCCGCTGCTGGAGGTGCCGGCGCCGGTGCTGGAGCGCCCCCGCGTCGTCTGAATCTCCGTCTCAAGAAGTTTGATATGTCTCGCATTAAGCACGACAAGGTGGTAGTGCTAATCGGCAAGCGCGAGACCGGTAAGTCGTTTCTTGTCAAAGACCTGCTCTGGCATCACCAGGGGCTGCCGGTGGGTACGGTGATTTCCGGAACAGAGGGCGCCAATATGTTCTACAGCAAGATGGTGCCACCGGCCTTTGTCCACGACGAGTATTCGCCGCTGATTATCGCGAACGTCCTGAAGCGCCAGAAGCTGATTGCGAAGAAGATTGCCCGGGACCTGTCGGAGCGGGGCACCACCGCCGTGGATCCGCGGAATTTTCTGATTCTGGATGACTGTCTGTACGACGGCAGCTGGATCCGCGACAAGAACGTGCGCTATCTATTCATGAACGGGCGACACGTCCACACGATGTTTATCATCACGATGCAGTACGCGATGGGTATCCCGCCGAATCTGCGGACGAACATCGACTACGTGTTCATTCTGCGCGAGAACATAGTGGCGAATCGGCGGCGGCTCTATGAGCAGTATGCGGGGATGTTTCCGGATTTCGACTCATTCTGCCAAGTTATGAATCAGTGTACGGAGAATTTCGAGTGTCTGGTGATTGACAATAACGCCAAGTCCAACAAACTGGAGGACCAGGTGTTCTGGTACAAGGCGACACCGCATCCGGATTTCCGGCTGTGCGATGCGAGTCTCTGGTCGCTGCCCGCGGCGCCGGAGCGTGGGGAGGAGGGCGACGGTGATTTTGACCCGACGGCGGGCGGGCGGTCGCGGCGGTGGACGCTGAACATTACGCGCTCCTAGGCATAGAGAGGAAGGAGGAAGGGAGGGATGTCCTGCCCGCGTCGTCGTATGGTCGGCTCCGGCTACCAAAAACCGACGAATACCGCGCTTGCCGCGGAGAATCAGAGCGCGCTGGAGAGACTTCTTGCTGCCCGTGCTGCGCAGGATGCGG
>RGVZ01000251.1 GCA_010029825.1 bacterium
AACAGACACTCGCGCCAACAAACGACGTTACGCGGATGTCAGGCAGCCAACCCTCACTCACTGCAGAGGAGCGTCAGAGCCTCATTCTCCAGTTTCCTGAACTCCCCCGCGGAATTGAGCCGTTCGCGTCAGCCTTCCGCAGGACTGCCGAGGGGATTAGCAGCCCCGATAAAGAGGTCCGCGCCGCCGCCCGCCGCGAGTGGATGACATTTATGCGCGCTCACATTCATGATTTCCTTTGTGAGTTTCCAGAACTGATTCCCGAGTTTGTAGAGATGATGAAGATAATAGCTGACAACCCGCGGCACAGTCTTGCGTATCGTGAAGATGCGGCCTACCTACTACGGGTCGCAACGTGGTACCATTAGCAAAGTTGACGGTGTAGCCCTAGTAGGCGGAGGGGTCAGTCAACGACGATGACCACCGACGACCGTGCTCCAAAGAGCTTTCTGGATTTCATCAACGCCGCGCCCAAATCTTTGCCGATGCTCGTTTACAGAGCCGATGAGCTGCCTGTGTGCGAGGTGCTAGAGAGGGGTAGCGATGGAGGGATTTTTCCGGAGCCATATGATTGTATGAGTGTCGATATTGATGAATGGGATTGGAATCCAAAGTATATCCTTGTAATTACAGAAGGCACTGTGATTCCAGGGCACTGGCTACGGAAGCTAAAGGATGTTAGTCTTGATTGGATCCGTGTAGCACCGCATTCAATCAAGGCGATGGTAGCTGCTACAGAGCCATATCTCTGTATCTGGCGGTATTACGATGGGCCGCGTCCCTGGTGCCAACACGGCGGCGATGAGGACTGGACTACCGTAATCAAGACGCACGACTATGAAGAGGAGTATTGCCCGCTGTTGATGAAGAGTCTGAGTAATTGGGATCATGTAGGGACTGAAGGTGATTTCACCGTTATTACTGCGGCGCACGCGTAGCCAGTAGGGATGGAAGCTGCTCCAATCCCTACATCACCAACCAGGGCTGTCCAGATAATTATGTGCCGCGTTAGCGGAGTCGGTCGCGCTAGCGACGTGTCGTAGCGGACCTTCGCGTCACACCACTATTTCATCTGCCCGCCGGCTTGATAAGCCGGTGTCAGAACCTTCTAGCAAGCTAGAAGGGCCATCCCTGAGTAGCCAGAACGGCAGCCCAATATTTTTGATTTTCTACCCTATACAGTGCCGTGATGAATGGATGTCCCCTGGTCGTTCTGCCGGTTGAATTCCACTCAGTGAATAATTCCATTAAATCGGGATGATTCTTGCTAAGCCATCGGTCAAACGTATCACCGGCGCGTTGTAGAATAATAGCAAAACCGTGAGGTCTAGTGAGCTGTGTTGTCATAAATGGCCCTAGGCGTACACGTGGACCGGAGCTATCTTTATCTGCGTGAACAAACCACAGATGATTGGAGCTTGTATCGATGACTTCTGGATGAATACCGTTTCGCGGCTGCTCTCCCTGTTGGATAAGTAGAGTGAAATCGGCCCCCTCTAGTGGCAGATGTTTATACCACGAATGTAGGTCGCACCACCGATGAAAATCGGCTTCAAACTCTGCGAGCATTTATATTTGCTAGGCAAAACGGCTTTTAGAACCCGGCGTCAACGCAACCGAAACAGGTCATCCGCACGATTCGCTGCGCGGGGAATCCAGCGCACACCGGTCCACGCCGTTTCGGCAGCCATCCTCATAATTTCGGCGCGCCACTCACGAGCATACTCGTGGCGGAGCCGGGGCGCATCGGGACCATGACTGCTGAGTGCGGCGATGACACCTAGGCAGTCGTTTTCTATTCCCACGGCGGTCTCATTATTCTCTAGTGCTAGAAGGAGACCGGCTGCGACAGAGGCCCACTCTGCTTCATGTGAATTGACAGCATTTATCGCGGCCAGATGCCGATGAGTGGTCATGGCGTCGGCACCCGTAAGAATCGCTGCGACACGCGCACCGTGTCGTCCGCTAAATGAACCGTCGGTCTGAACGCGCGCCAGCAGGGGTGGTGGAAACACCATCGCCCCGCCAACACGGGTGTATGGCATTAGGAGTGCGGCGGTCGCTACAGGAGAGCAGCGTCCCATCTGGTGTCGGCGGCAGGATGAGAGTTTAGGCGCCTGCTGCTGCTCCCGCTGCCGCTGCCGAACGTTGACTCTGACATGTAGATAACACGAAGAGCCCCATCGGGCCCCTTGTGCGCCGCATACACTTCGCTCATTAGTTGAGAGCCCAGTAGCAGCGTATTATTACAGAAAAGAAATAGTGCTTTATCGGGCGCAAGATTCAGCTGTCGTCGCACCACATAGTTAAATTGTCCAAATGTCAGGTCCCGTGGAACGAGAAATTTGGTTTTCGGTAAATTAGGTATTGTCGGGTCAATTCCACGCCCGCGTAGCACAAATACCGGTAGGCGACCAGGAAATTTTGCGAGAATAGACTCACATTCACCGTGCGCCAGTGTAGGGTTTGAATCACCTGGCAATTTCGCCATCTTCACTAATGAGGGTCATCATACCATCTGCAGCAGTTCAAACTGGAATTATGGCGGGAACAGTCGCGTACATGGTTGTAAACGGCACCGGTGAGCTGACGGGACTCTTTATCAGTAAAGCGGCGGGTGGAGCCGCGACAGTAGCGGGCGGAGTTGCGACGGTGCTGGCTGGCTCAGTGGCAGGCACAATAACGCAGGAGGCAGTACGGGGAGCAGCGGATGGATGGTTTGTGCCGGTCGTACGAAACGGCGGACGACTGGGGGCGCTGGGTGCTGCTGCTGCCGTGGGGGTCGCAACGGTGGCGGCCGTGACGCTAGCATATCACGGAGGAGGATATGTTATCAATAAGATACAGACCTTGAGAGGACACAGGGGTGACAACTCAGAGACTGTGGAATTTACCGTTGAAACCGACAGTAGCGGAGAGTTTGCGGTTATCACTGTTGGCGACGGCGGCGCTGGGTGCGGCGACGACGGGCACCACCCGTAGCAGCGGCGTTCAGACCGGCTACATTCGCCAGATTTGCGGCACGGATACGCTCCTTCTGCTTCTTGGTGAACAGAGTCAGGGGAGGCATCATTCCTGCTTTGAGCGCATTGTCAATCATAGTTGCCTTCGCCTTGGTAGTCTTATCCTTCATAAATTCGCCCTTGAACTCCTCTATGAGTGCGCGATAGCGCTCCAGCTTGGCCGGGTCGTGCTTTGCGGCGGTGGCCTCCTTCATTTTGCGCCGTTCGTTACTTATAGACGCGGTGGCCTGCGCGACCGCTTCTTGGGCGGCGGCAGCGGCGGCGGCGGCTTCACTCTCCCTTCTTACAGCAGAGGAGGCTGCAGATTCTGCTATAGCAGCAGCAGAAGCGGTGGCTTCAAGGTTCTCAGCTGCTGCTGAAGAAGTAGCTTCTTCAGCTTTCTTCTCCGCTGCTACTGCTGCCCGTGCGACCACCCCTGCAGCCGCTGCGGCTTTTGATGCCGCATCAGAAGCCACTTTGACGGCCTCTTCGATCTCGGGGGTTAGCAAAGAGTCGGTGGCGGCGGAGGCGGCTATTTCGGCAGCCTTCTTTGCCGCGGCCGAAGCCTTTTCTGCAGAGGCTATCGCGGGGGCGAGGGCATCGGCGGCAATCTTGGCAGACGCGCGTGCGGCGGCAGCGTGGGCGTTGGCATCTACGCGCCGCATAGCAGCTTTGTCCATAGCTAGCCGTTCTGATTCACGTGCGGCCTCAATCCTAGCGGCATTATACAAATTTAGCTTGGGGGCAGCAGATGAGGCAACAGGTTTCGAATCCATTGCTATAAACTCATCGAGCGTCAATAGACGCTGACCTCTATATTTTCGGACTGGATTGATGCGTTTTTCCAGCACTTCCCGTTTTATAGCCCTGTAGCGACTATTAGAGGCTTTTATGGCGGCTCTAATAGCTTCTGCGCGTTCTACTACAGTATCGACTGCCTCTCCAACATCTGCCATTTTACTTTGGATAGACATTAGTTATTGGATGCCCCCTACCGACGCCGAGCGGTGTGCCGGCGGCGGCGGGTCAGACCCACCGCGTTCGTGCCACGGCGAACTACCGCAGTGGTGTTGCGACCGATGCGGCGGACCACATTGGTGGAGCGCTTCACAGTGCGGCGCAGAAACCCAAGAACATTGCTGGAACGAGAGCGGCGGGCCATTTCTGCCCGGGGTTGCGATTTTAGCTAGACCAGCTGTGGTAGCCGCTGGTAGACCCGTGCCGGCTGTGGGAATCCGTTGAAGTCGGAGGCGCTCACAACGGTGTAGGCCCCCATCGCCGGAACGCGGAGGCGGTCGCCCACCCGGAGAGACGGCATCGGTGCGTCCTCCACGATACAGTCTGCCGAGTCGCAGGTGCGGCCAAACAGCGTGGTCGGTGTGGTCGGGCGGCGGGGCGCATCCGGGGCCAGCAGGCGGAAACGCGGGCGCTGGCCATCAAACAGAATGTTGCTGAAAATCCCGTATACCGATTCATCCAGAGTGACACGCTGACCGGGACCGGTCGTGCGACGCTTCACGCCAATCACCTCCACCTCTGCATCGGCAGCGGGGGCGGCAAAGAAGCGGCCGGGCTCCGCGATCCAGCGGGTGTGCCGGGGGAAAAGCGGTTGGGCTGCCCGGATAGCGGCGGCGGCGGCACGGAACTGCTCGGGGCCGGGGATGAATCCACCACCGATATCCACTGTGCCAGTTGTGCCCGTCATGGCAGCAGCGGCGGCGGCACACTCTATTGCGCAACGATACTGACTGACATCGCCGCAGACCGAGCCCACGTGGAAGCTCCAGCCGGTGTGGCGCTGGCCCGCGGCAGCGAGGGCGCGGGCTATCTCAGGAACCCAGTCCAGAGGCGCGCCGAACTTGCGGGAAAACGGTTGGGCACTGCCGGCATCTGGTACCAGAAGGCGAATCAGCACGTCGCCGGACCAGCGGGCGGCGCGGAGCTTATCTACCTCTTCGGGACTGTCTACCACGGTGGCCGGAACACCGGCGGCGGCGGCACGCTGGAGGTCTGCAACGGTCTTACAGGGCTGTGCGTAGATGATGTCGCGTCGGGGGTCGGCACCTGCAACCGTGGCCTCGCCGACTTCGCGCACGGAGGCGCAATCGAATCCAACGCCGGAGGCGCTGAGCCAGCGGAGAAGCTGCGGGTCGTTGTTGGCCTTTACCGCGTAGTGCGGCTGGATGTCCGGGAGCTCGGTACGCCACAATGCGACTTGATTGGCAACACGTGCCTGGCTGAAAAACAGACGGGCAGATGAAACTATGGAGGTCAGTGTTAGATGATAGAGGAGAACAAAATCTCTAGACCGGGGCGGGGTTTAGTACAGATAATTGCTGAGATTTACATTGCTGCCGCTGGTGTTGCTAGACGGAGCAGGTGTTGCGCTGTAAGGAGAGGCAGCGGCGGGTCTCATCGCGGGACGCATGGGGCTAGCAGAGGCCGGAGTGCGGCGGGAGGAGCGCGCAGAAGCCGGGCGACGGCGGGTGCCAGAGGAGGAGCGACGGGTAGGCGCAAA
>RGVZ01000252.1 GCA_010029825.1 bacterium
GGGTGGTGTCCTTCTGGAAGCGGTCAAGGATGGCCCGTCGTTCATCGGGCTTGACAGAAGCCGTGATGCCTTGAACGTTCCACGCGACGAGTTCGAGCTTCCACGCGGCGACGGCGTCTCGGACATTGGTGCGGTGGTCCTTGTCGGCCTCGCTGTAGGCGGTAAAGGCCATGCACTTGGTGTTGCCGGTGAGCGTTCCGATGCGTGCCACGTTTTGGGGAAAGGAGCGTTTCATCGTGGCCTTGTCGACAAGAACGAGGTGGAGGTCAAAGTCGCGAATGACGCGGTCTGCGATCGCGCGGTAGAAAGGGTAGACGTATCGCTCGCCGCCGCATTCGTCGGATGGCGTGGCGGAAAAGTTGATCATGGCGCCAATCTTGTCCGCATGCTTCTCCAGGATCTCTTGCGTGCATGGGGCTGCGCGGTGGTGGGCCTCGTCAAAGATGATGGCGTCGAACGCGTCTGGTGGGTCGTCGTCGTCGTCCAGTTCCGCGGCGACGGTGTCGAGAACGACCGGCAAACTGCTGTAGGTGGTCAGGACGACGAGAGAGGGCGTGTCGACGGACTTGCGAAGGGCCTTTTTGGCATCAGCGCCCTCGAGGTGGCCTTCCTGCTCTTCGGTGGTGGACGCCTTGACGTCCTTCTGGTCGGTGCAGACGAGGAGAACGGGGCGGTTGGTGGGCAGACGGGGTTGGAGGTAGTGGCGGTAGAACTGGGAGAGGAGAGAGAGGCGGGGAAAGACGACGAGGACGCGTTCGTTGGGAAAGTGGGCGTGGATTTCCCACAGTTGGAGGAAGGATTTGCCGGTGCCGGTGGGCATGTCATAGGTGAACTCGGCGCATGAGTCGTCGTCATCGTCGTCGTCGTCCTCTGGCTCCATGGAGGCTTCTCGACGCGCCTGCTGGGCCTCGATCTGGTGCTGCATCCATTGGATGTCGGCAAAGATGTCACTGTCGTTGGGCATCTGTTGATGTGCACGAAAGAATGGTGAGGGTCAGGTGGTAACAGAGCGGTGAACGACCAAGCGGCTTCGGCAAGTGCTTCACTTTTGACGCACGTGGCAACAACGTTCATCATTCGAACATCCTTTTGCTTGTCACATCGATCCTCGTGAAAAAATATATCACTGTGTGCAAACGAGAAACAGACGATTGTCCGCGCTTCCATCCATTTCATGGCCCTGGCAAGTTCTACGAACGACATGTTGTCGACATGCACGGATAACGATAATTGCACTTCTCCTTACCCCTATTGCTCACCGGTGAATTCTGATTGTCCAAGTTGCGAGAGGTATTGCGTTGGCTGTGTCAGCAATTCTGATTGTGAGGGCACAAGCTGGAACGGCTTCTCCACGCCGATTTGCGATTACCAATCTGCCAGCCAAACGGGTGGCTACCCCAGTGGCACCTGCGTGCAATGCACCTCGACGACACAGTGCAGTCCATACCCGCAAACGCAGTGCTACACGGCCACCAACGCGATCCAGTCTTGTAGTCCTCACCCTCAATCCGAATGCTGGACCTACCAGAACATGTGCATGCCGAACAGCGACTTTTCGACCACCACGGAGGCCTTTTCGCTCCCTTCCGTCTTTACCTCCATGGAACGCGCCTACCACACACATGCGACGCGCTACGCACGCCATGCGTAACCTGCCTTTGTCGTTCGAACGACTGGTCGTTGCGTTCGTGCGACCTCGCAAAGGCGTTGAAATGGCGGCGGAGTGTATGCGCATGCATACGCGCGAAATCTTTTTGGCGGCCATGACAAAAGAGATCGTTTCAGAAAACGCACAGCATGTCGTCCCTCACTCCCGCGTTCAAAAGAGCGCGAGATGAACTCATCTCGACGGTCGTCTTGCTGGCCGTTCACCTCCTGCTCAACCTTCTTTTGCTCGTTTTCATGAAGGAGAAAGCTCCTCGTCTCGTAGTGCCCTCCACGCTCGTCATCTTGACCGTGCTCATTCTCCTCCTCGTGGGCTACGTGTCCAAACCGACGAACGTCCTTCGCTTTAAATGGCCTTGTGTAGGTTTGTTGGCGCTCCATGTGGTCGTGAGTCTCCTTTTTGCAGGGGCCGTCAAAGATCACAAGCCGTTCGCACTCCTATCGTTGTCGGTCGTCGTGGTGTCTCTTGGTTGCTTCTTGGCGTTGGTCCTCGGTTATGAAAACAAATGAACAGGCAAATGACAGCCTATCTCCGCGCCAGAAAAACACACGTTGGTGTATGCAAAATCTTTTTGGCGACCACGACAAAAAGATTCTTTCGTTCCATGACGTCCATCTCTCCCGTGTCGAAAAGCGAAGGACGCGCACTCATTGGCCTGGTCGTCTTGCTCGTCGTTCACCTCCTTCTCAACGTCATTCTGCTCGTCAAGATGGAGGACAAACCCCCTCTGGCGATCCTCTCCACGCTCGTCATCCTGACCGTGCTCATCCTCCTTCTCATCGGCTACGTGTCCAAACCCAGCAACGTTCTTCGCTTTAAGTGGCCTTGTTTCGGTCTGTTACTGCTCCATCTCGTGGTGAGTGGCATCTTTACCCAGTTTTTCGGTTCGGACGGTCACAAGCTTTTCGCGGCCGTTTCGTTCATGGTCGTGCTCGTTTCTACCGTTAGCTTCGGCTTGGTCGTCCTCTGGTCGTCCTGATGACGATCCGAGAGGCATGGTCAGGCGTTCGGTTCGTCTTGCTTCGCAGTTTGAGCGCGCAACGTCATGAGCAGCGTATCCATGTCGCTCGCTGTGCGAGAGCCAATCATCGACATCATCTGGTCCATGAGTTGGGCCCTCTCGTCCTCCGTCGTCGTGCCCAATTTCGACATGACTTGCTCCACAAAGTGCTCCATGACGATTTCCCCCACTCGATCGGGATGACGACCATGTAGCAGAATGGCAGAGTCATTCACACTATCGATGAAATCAGGCAGCAGGTATCGACCCACGTGCACCGCAAACGTTTCCAGTTCGTTGCACAACGCGTTTAGAGGAACGTGTTCGCATCCGTTCAGAAAGAGAACAATGGTGAACTGCTCGGTGGCGGGAGGAATGCTTCTCAGCACCGGCAGCGGATCACCGGGAGCAATATAATTTCCTGCGGCGTAGATGGGACTCTCCCCGTACCACTGTTCGGTGTACAGCTCGTACTGTTTCACGCCATGCGCACGCGCCATAGTTTTGAATAACGTCCTCCACGCATCAGGGTATTCATGAGGAGGACACTCTTGTATCAGTTTGCTCATGCGCTTTTGAATCTGCGTACCACATGCTCCGGAGGGTCTTTCCATGTCCGGCAGCAAATGTTCGTGCAGAGCCTCTCGAATACGAGCGACGCATGCTTCCCGATGAACCCGCGCTTGTCGCTGCTGCTGCGTTTGCTGCGCCTGCGGCTTGTGCTGCTTCAACTGTTGCTGCCTTTGCTGCTTTTGCTGCTTTTGTTGCGCCGGAACGAGCGGCGGCGGTGGTGGAACGGCTGGCACCGGCGCTCGGCTCACAGGTGGGGGCGATAGTGAGGGCAACTGCTGCGCTTCGTCTTGCTGCGTCGATAGCTCAGCACCCATCTCGTCGTCGTCGCTTTCCTTTTTCATCATTCCACATTTGGTGATTCCTGTCGAACAAACTTTCGCGCCACATAATAGAGGACGTACACGCGCGTCTATCACTGATCATGACGGAGCAAGTCGTCATTTGTTCGATCGAGGATTGGAAGGCGGCGGTCGTGAGCAGCAACGACCCGTCCACGGCAACGCGTTCCATCACATACTGTCTGGGCAATGACCTGGTGTTCAACCGCTTGGATGATCTCTACGTTTTCCCGCAAGACGATCCCGAGAACGTCGTTCTCTACTTGACGCTTTACGGATCGCACACGTTCGACGGAGCCGGCTTCACCATCACGGTCGATGCACCACCCTTTGTCGACCCTGTGTCGCAAGAGGAGTTTGTTTTTCGCGGTCTCACGTATCTGGGCGCCACGGAAGAGACTGGTGGCGGTCTCATCACGTTCCAAAACGTGTCGGTCGTCCTCGGCACGCAAACACTGGTGAACTTTTATGGCTCAACGCTGGTGATTGATTTTTCGGGTGTTGGACCGTTCGATGTCACGTGCCGCAACATTACGGTCCAATCGAGTGCGCAGTTGCAAAGTTCGTGGTGTTTCATTCTTCTTGGCGCTCCTTACTTTGACGTTCTCACGTACGACCGCTGCTTTGTCCTCATCAAGAGCGACAGCACGGAAGTGCCACATGAATTGGATCAATTCTGCTGCATGTTTGGCAACATGGGCAAGACAGTCACCGATTGCGCATTGGTGTCTCAGTATGCCTTTACATCGTTTTACCCATGCTTCGTTGATCCACAATCCAGTCTACTCGTCGAAGGTGCAGTAATGCAAAATCTGTACGTTGACCTGCGCTTTCAGCAACCCATCCCAACAGTTGACACGTCGCCGGTTATCCTTTGGGGAACTGGATACGGCGTCCTTACGATTCAAAACGCGTGGATCTGGTGGGGACCACCGGACACTGTTGCATCGGTCGCGCTCGTCGCACAACTCGGTGTTCCCAACTACGATCCGCCGTTCGAGGGCGTGCCCGGTTTTCTGACGCTGAACAACGTCCAAACCAATGCCAACACGGCAGCAGGCGAGTCGCTATACGGAAGCACCGTCGACCAAACCGGAAACACGATGCTCTCGCAAACCGTGTGGGAGCCGTTCCCGTTCGTGGGTGACGGCTATGACTACGCCGTTTCACCCCCCTCCCTGACGTCCTTTTCCGCACCGCCTTTCCTCAGCGGCACGAGGAGCGTCGACGCCGTGCCACCCTTTGCCATTCCGGTCCTCTCCGTCCAGGCGATCGACGCCGACCACGCGGTCGTGCGCGCCAGCGACGCGGTGAGGACGCTCTACAACCTCGACACGCGTCCGCTCCGCTTCTGGCTCCAAACCAACGACGACAGTCGCAGCACTCGGCGGTCGAGTCAGTCGGATTGGACGTCGACACCGATTGCCGAGGCCGTGACGGACCTGTCACCACCGCTCGGCGCGCTGCCACCGACGGCCAAACTGCAACTGGGGCTGTCGACATTTTCCTTCCCGCGGCAGCCGCAGTACGGCTTTTTCAGCGTGCCCTATGACGCATCGACCAACGCCATCTTTTTCCTCGGCGACGAGCAGGAGCAAGAGGCGTAATATATACCCTACATACACAGATAGATCCGCGCAAACAAATGCCTGAAATGATCATGACGCATTTCAGGCGTTTGCTTGCGCATAGATGTCATATCACGGATTATATACATTATATACCGAATGTGCAAGAAAAGACAGGTCCGTTCCAAATCATGTTGACCCGACAACTCTTCTTTGTGCTTCTCGCCGTCTACCTCGTCCTCTACCGCGCCGTTCCTCTCGCGCGTGGACCCGCCGTCTATCGTGACGACGCGCCCGTCCGCATGGCACCGAATGCTGTCG
>RGVZ01000253.1 GCA_010029825.1 bacterium
CGTCGTAGCGTCGTCGCTGCGCCTCATGTCCTTGTTGCGGTGGCGCTCCGTAAGATGTCGTCGTCGTTGGCGCGCCGCCACCGTCTTGAAAGTCGTCTTCCCACACCGTTTCGCCACCATCGCTGTCGTCCTCTTGAAGCGCGTCGTCGTCGTCGTCCACGTCGTCACCACCATCGTCGTCTCCGCCATGATCTTCGTCATCCCCCTCTTCGTCATCGACAGAAGAGGCCCACGACGACGTTTCCTGCTGCACGACTCGTGGTCGCGACGGCATGGGCGTCGGTGGCGGAGGCGGTGGCGGCGCTGTCGTTTCGACGGGACGCACGGTCGACGGCGTGGGTGTGGGTGCCGGCATGGCCTTGTGGAAGTAGGAAACTTCGGAGAGCGTTTCTGTGGGGTCGAACTCCTTGCCGACCAGCGTTTGCTTGATCTTCTCCTTGTTCTCGAGAAGTTCGAGGTAGAGTTGTGGCATCTTTGGAAAGGCTTTTTGTCGATCGAACAGTTGCTGCGTCGAGAGCGCGGCCGTCTCGTTTGTCGCGGGTTGCACCTTGACAATGTTGAGACGCTTTTCCATCCTCAGCTGCTTAGGGTTTCTCCGAGAAGGGGTAATCGTTAGATGTAATGATTAGATGTCGGCACGCGGCCACTTTTCTTGTGCGCCGTTACAGCAAAACACGTCATGGTGCCACGACTGTCACAAGTCGTCATCGGTGCTGTGGTAGCGGTGACTGCACTTTGCATTCTGGCGATGGCGCTCCTCTTGCGTTCCTGCGCGAGTGACGCCAGAAAAGCATCCTCTTCGCTTCCAGAGGGATTTATCAAGCTCCAAGTGACAAACGCCGTAGAAGTGTGCCAGATTTTGGAGAGGTTGCGAGCCGATGGGAAACTCAACTTGACGACATTCTTGCACATGAGCATTCAAAATGGTGTCGTGATAGAGCCTAGTGTAGAACTGCATGAAATGGCAATCGTCAAGAAGAAGTCCAAGTCCTCCGTCAAGGACATTGTCACGCAAGCAGATGTAGAGGCTTTCACAAAGGTCGGCGACGCGATTGCGAAATGGTGGCAATCACGACATCCGGGAAAAAGGGCCAATTTGGACTTTAATTTGCGCAGCCAGCGTCAATCCGGGAGCACACACTTCCATCGAGATGGGAACGAAAAGATGCTCTACATTGGATTTCTCTATTTCAACGCACAATCTGGGAGGCCTGGTCAGGAGGTTCTTTTCTCGCGACTAAAGCGAGGTGAGAATGGACCAGAGGTGTCCATGAAAGTAAAGTCGTGCGAACTTGTCATCATTGACAATCGCAATTACTGGCACGCATCGCCCCCTCTGCAAGCCTTCAAAGAGGACCCAACAGCCTTCCTACGCATCAACATGATCGAGACCGATGCATGAATGCATGATGACGTTACGCCGCCAGGCGAAAGTAGGACAGACGGAGACAAACGACGTAGCCATCGGCACCGACAATCGTCGTGGCGACGTAGTAGTTGACGTAAAAGTTCGTGTCGCTGTATCGCGACGCCCAGCCGACAGGATCCTCCTCCAGACTCGTCATGGCCTGCTGAATCTCCCTGCGCGTCATGTGGTTCTCCACCATCTCAAAAGACGTGGCTGTGTAACCGGCTGGTGCCGTGCCAGCCGGAGGCGGGTTCGGCGATGTGCACAGTAGCGTTCCGGGCTGAAGCAGCGTGCGTGCAGGCGTATTGGGGTTGTTGACAACATTGTCAATGTTGATTTCATTCGGGTTGTACACGAGCGGAGGAGGCTGGATCTCGATCGTCGTCAGAGGCGCCGTCGGCGGCGGGGAAGGAGGATAGATAAAGTTGACACTGGGCTGGATCCACGCGACATAGAACGATTTGGCCAATTGCGGGATTGTGGCGTCGTAGGTTTGCACGTTGATAAAGACGTGTCCACCGTTGGTGCACATGACAACGCGTTTGCCGTATCCTTCGGGGACGTTCGTCTGGCACGCGGTGGTGGCCACGTCTTCCCACACGCGGTCCAATAGCTCCACGGAGGCCTGTGTTTGCGTGTAGGGCGACGCGAGAAAGGGCGCAGTGACGGGCTGCGCCAAGATTTGGGCTTTCAGCGCCATCAACTCGAAACCAATGTCGCGAAAGCTCAATCCCAAACCAGCAATCGGCGCGGCCGGAAGGCGCGTCACGGGTTTCGTCGCGGGACAGTCGACGGGTCGGCACGGAAAGTCGGCAGGACAGGAGATGGCGAAATTCATGCTCGTTTCTTTCTTTCGTGAACAAGAAAATCAGAGTGCGGTCGTGTCGTGTCAATGTCATCGATGCACACATCGACGCTACTCTCCATCCTACTCTCGGTCGGCGCAATCGCCATTCTCCTGTTCATCGGTCTCCTCTTGCGGTCATGCCCGCCCAAAACGACGCCTACAGCCTCCACTGCCCAACGAGTGTCCTTACGCGCCGCGGTGCCACCCGATGTCGTTCAACTACCAAATGCCGACGTGCTCTGCGCCATTTTGGAGCGACTGCGTGCGAGTGGCAAATTGTCGATTGCGCCGTTCTTTTCCATGACGGTCGAAGACGGTTTGATTCACCAAGATAGCGAAAAGTTGGACAGCGGCGCGCTGATGTCGAGTTTCGCTCGCGGCGATGGCGGTGCATTCTCTGCTGCGACTCGCATCGAAACCGTGGTATCCAAAGAGGATGTTGCTGCGTTCGTCAACGTGGGGCGAACCATTGCGAGATGGTTGAACGAACGAGGACGCGGCGACGAAGCGCGACTGATCTTTAGTCTGCACGCAAAGAAGTCGAGGACCGCCACGAACTTTCACCACGACGGGGAGAATACGACCTTTATCGGCTTCGTCTACTTCCAGCAAGAATCGGCCAAGGTCGGACAAGCGGTTACCCGCACGCGCATCCGCAAAGCCGCGCAAGCACGCCAAACGGACGTCGACGTCAAGTCTTGTGAGCTTCTGATGGTGGACAATGAAAACTACGAGCACCGAACGCCACCCGATACCCTCTCCAGCGACCAAACCGCCTTCTTGCGCATCTTTGTGCAACAACCGCCGCTCACGCAAGAAGAAGCGTTATGAGGTTTCCGGCGTGCGGGACGCATTACGAAGTTTAAACAAGATTTGAACTAGATTGGTGTGGCCGTATACTTCGTTGTGATTTGAACAGCCAGGCCCTGTTGCCAGTAGTTGTCAATGTCCATGGGCGGCACTGCTCGTCATTGTGCTCATTATCGTCTTTACATAACGATCACGTCGACGGTGCCCACGCAAACGGTGACCTCAGCGGCAACGTCTTGTGCTATACCACCAGTGCGAGTCCTTCTCCAATAGCATAGCATGTCCAACATGATAAGCGACCTCGTCATCATTTGTTGACAAACACTTTTACACGATTGGATAACTGTCGTCATGACTCGCAATGACTCGTCGTCATGGCGTCAACGTGGTGAGACAGGCGCTCACGAATTGTTCGATCGTCTGACCACCCAGCGCTTCGGTTCGACTAAGTTCAGGAACGATGGCAAACAAAAATGGCGACTGGTCTGCTTTGAAGGCCGACGGGATGTGCTCTAAACCCCCCGTCACTGAATCATTGGCTCGTTGGAGGAAGTGCAACCAGCAGTATACATTGTTTGCATGCGCGGAGGAGAAGTCGAGAATCTCCTGGGCGTGCGGACCGCCTCTGTCATCGCCCTGCACGCGAGGAAGGATGACGATCTGTGGGCGACTGGCGTCGCCCAAGCGTCGACGTAAATCGTCTGTCCATACGTCTTGTTCGACAATATGAAAGACGCATGGCTGCTGCTGCTCTGTTTGCACGAGCGGGTCGAGAAACTTTCGGATCCAGCGTGGCACCCGCTGCGTAATGGGTGTGTAATGCCATTCGATCGGTTCGTCCGTCGGAAGAACGACGTAAACGGGTATGCGTGTGATACGGGGATTGACGGACTGGGTCGACGCGTCCACAAACGCGGGGAGTGTGCCCAATTTTTGAGGGGAAACACTGACGTTCTCCCATTGCACCTCATTCCAGTTGACCTCGTTCGCGACAATGCTTTCCACAATCATTTTCATTCCAATCATGAAGGGCGATTGGTTCGAGAAAAGTGTGATCCGGTCTGCATGTGCTTGTACGCCGATGGAGGCTCTCACATGCGTTGATTTGTCCACTTCCGTATAGTGCACGTTGACGTGAGGATCGTCTCTCGACACGATCCAAGTATCCACGAGACAGTGAACAAACGACGGTCTCTTGCGAACACAATCGATCATGGCATCTGCGTCGCACGGGTCTTTCCAATTTTCCAATGGACGACCAACACCTGCTCTATCACCCTGTAAGCACGGCCAGATGATGACTTTGACGTCTGTCGGCGCATCCAGTGCGTCGATCACGCCCTTCAAGGTCTTCCATCGCCCCGAATGCACCACGCGAAATATGTAGCCTCGCGTGCGCACAAGAGGGTTCAGAAAGTCGTCGATCCACTTTTCCACCCAATTCTTGGCACTCCCTTCCTCCACCGTCGCGTTCGTCACCACATAGAGAGGGATGACTGTAAAGTGGATACGAGAGGCGAGGATGATTGTGATTACGACCGCGACCCACGACAAGATGAGCAGCGCCCAACGGAACGGATCGCGGCGGGCGAAAGCTGACACGCCGTCATCATGGCCAGAAGAGCCAGTTCGCCGGTCAGCATGGCAAAGGCGAAACACTTGACGTTTCCCGGCGTCACGGTGCGCGCGAACGAGATGGCCAAGATCCAAGGCGTCAAAACACCGAGGAGAGCAAGAGCAAGACCCACGGAAAACACACCGAAGCGCTGTTGTGGCGCGCTCCTCCATCGCTGAAAGAGGAGCCATATCAGCCACGCGGCGTTGGCCGGCACGAGAAGGAACAATTGGGCCGTGACGAGGTTTTTGAGAACGTCGTGGAAGGAGGACATGAGCGTGATGGCAAGCAATGCAAAAAGCGGCTTTTGCATATCCGTGCAAATTTTACAGACCATCCTATCGTTCTATCTTCTTATATATCATACATGACAACCGTTACGGCCACGACCACGGCGCAAAGATCCAGACCGACGTGGACGGCTCGTCGTCTGTCAACACGGGTCGCAGCACGAGAATCGTGTCATCATCAACAGTGCCCTTGACAGGTGCATCCGCGGACGACAGGCGTCGAACGGCGCGCGGATCCTCGTCGGCGCCCTTGGTCTCCTCCTCACCCGCTGAGCACGGTCGGTAAACCGGTCCGTCGCCAACCAGACCGTCGTAGAGGCGCCGGACTTGACGGTCGGACGCCGTGGCGAGGCAAGAGGCGACGAGGACCACGCGAGGCGCCCACGGATTCGTCGTGGCATTGTTCCAGAAAAAGGCGTCGTGGCGCAGCAACGCATCCGTCGGCGCAAAACGGCGCCACAGCGGGTCGTCGATGACGGGCGGACGGTCGACGCGCCAGGGCAACGGTTGCTCGGTCGTG
>RGVZ01000254.1 GCA_010029825.1 bacterium
GAGCGCGGCACGTGTCGCACGTCAAGACGCACGTGGGCGTGTGTCCGCACCACCTCGCGACGCCCACCACCTTTCGTCACCGCCGCTTCGGTCTGCAGTTCGACGCCTCCACCGTGCACCGCCTGCCCGCCGACGCCTTTTGCCAGTGCTGGTCGCTCTTCTTCCTCGTCGAATGGGCCATGCGCGAGGGAGAGGCACGCACGCAGCAAGGCGCCTTTGCGCGGCAGTGGTGCGAGATTCCCCCGCAGGATCGACGCGCCTTTTTGCTGCGCTCCTTCATGCTGCCCGCACTCGCCCAGGACGGCACGCTCCGCCGCTGGTTCGTGGACCGTTACGACGCCGACCGCGCGTGGGTGGACCTGCACACGAGGTGCATGCATCACACGTGGATGCACCCTATGACACAGCGGCACCGCCACGCTGCTGCTTCTGGCCTTGCTGAGGGTCACAAGACAGTTTAGCCAGTTTGCGCTGCGCGCGCAGAAACGCCGTTCGGACGGCTGGTGCGTCCAAAAAGTCGGGATCCCTGTCCATGACGAGATCTTCGTCATACAGAACGGCCGTAGCCGGCTCCACCACGGCAGTCAATTGTTTCGCGAGCATCTCCTCTGCCGGCGATCGATCCATCTTTGTTCGGTAGTGCTGCGCGAGCGCCCGGACTTGCTGCGTAAAGGTCTCGAATTGACGGAAACGACGTGCATCGATGAGGTTTTCCAACATCTTATCGACCAGCGCGACCAATTCCTGGTGCACCCACGCGCATAGACTCACCTCTGGACCTGTGCTCTGTTTCCATTGCTTCTCCACCTGCTCATACTTGGCCCACTTGTCCAGCTCTGGCTTGTGAACGTCCAAACGCGGCGCCAAGAGTCGCCATCCTTGATCCTGCGTAGGAACCGACCGACTGGTTTGCGGGCGCGCTTGCATGTACGACATGGCCAATCGCGTTAAAGGGCTGGGTTGTTGCTGCGCTTGCTGTCGCTGCGTGCCGCGCGGCGTCTTGACCTGTTGTCCAGATGACATGTTTGCCAAGGCTCTTTGTTGTGAGGAATGAAAATGAAACGCAGTGTGCCGTCTTTTCATCGGTCCTTCGCGCGCACCAGATCGCTCTCCGTGTAGCCAAAGTGCGTCCACCATTCGTCACCAAAGCCCGCCTGCAGCAAGTGCTTTTCGTCCTCCGTGAGGTAGCGCGGGTGCAGGCCCGCTTTGACGCACTCGGCGACGTAGGCGAGGCTCTCCTCCAGGACAATCTCGTTCGCGCTCGTGTGGCGCGACTGCTGCGCTTCGACGTCAAACGAGCGGTGGAACTTGTCCCCAAACTTTTTCAGGTGCTCAATGTGCTCTGGCGGAATGCTATTCATGGCGGATTGCCGAATCTGCTCAAAGAACCGCGTTTGCATCTCGGCCTCCTCCTCCGCCGTGCGGCGGCGCGTCGTGAACAGTGGGCCCTGTGTATCCTGCATCGTTTACCTCTCTCACCGGACGGCTTTAGGCCGCGTCCGTCGCGCGCTGTGCCGCGTCGTCAGGCCGTCCTTTCCGCTTTGGACACTTTTGGCACCACCGGCGCTCTCTGTCGTATTTGCGCCATCTGCATTGTCTGCGTTGTCGGCGCTGTCGGCACTGTTTGCGCTATCGGCGCTGTCTGCGCTATGCACGATGCGTTCAATCTCGTTGACGAGCCGCTGGATCGTGACTTCGCTGAGCCGGACGCGCGACTGGAATTCCTCCATGGAAATGTCCTTGTTCTTTTGCATAATGTAGTAGCGCACGATGCCACAGGCCACAGACTGCGGCCGGCTGCGATTGAGCAGCATGGACCGCTGGTCGACGCGCTCAAAGAGCTGCACGGCCTCCTCCTTTTGCTGCGCCGTGGCGTGGAACTTGTCCATGATTTCCCCAATGAGGTCGCGCATCTCGACGTGAAAGTGCCGAAAGCCCGCCGTCTTGGGCGCGTTGAGATTGACATACTTGAGCCCTTTCAGGCCGACGCGCCGGTCCATGTCAAAGACCTCAATGAGGTGCTCGCAACTTTGCGGCTGTCCGACCATCTTGTACGCGTGAAAGACGCAGGCAAAGATGATGCCCTTGCGCGAGTTGCCGCGGTAAATCTTGCCGTTGGTGACCTGGTCGTAGATCTGGTTCGCCGTCATGACAATCTTTTGCGAAAACCCCATTTGCGCAACATCGCGGTCAATGACGCGGTCCGTCGACTTGCGCGCGTAGCAGCGCGTCGGATCCGCCGCGTGCTTCGTGTCCGTCATGCCGTAGTAACGCCACTCGCGGTCGAAATTCATCTCCTCGCGACGCATGACCACGCCACACTCCTCGCAAATCTCCACACCGCCTTCCACAAACGTGCCCGCGTGCGGACATGATCCTTCCTCGGTCGTCATCTCTCGTTGGTGCGTTTCTGTTAACGTGGGCAATGCGTAAGTCAGTTTTCAATGTGCGCTTCGATGCGCTTCAATGCGCTTCGATGCGCTTACGCATTGATGGTCCAGAAACAAAATTTGACGTTGGATTGCGAAGATGGATCTGAACAAGGAAATGTCCGAACCACCCATGTCGACGTGCGTCTTTCCGCTTTACGACATGGTTTGCACGCGTCTCGGCGAGACGCCGATCGCTCCACTGAACGACGAAGAGCAGGCGTCGTTGGTGGCCAACGTCAAGGCGCTCGACAGCATGGGCCAGGAACTCGTCTTTGCGCTCATCCGCTACCACCAACTGCGCGTGTCGGGCGAAAGCATGATGGAGGCTCCCTTTGGCATGCGCAAGATGAAGAACGGCGAGCACCGCGTGGACGTGCGCAACCTCCCTCCCTCCCTTCAGCACGTGCTCACGCACTTTGTCAAGATCCACCAGCAGGGTAGCAGCACGTGATCAATGGTGTGCGTAGGTATGCGTACATGATCACCTTTCCTTTTTCTCTGGCTCGGTTGCAAAAAAGCGCCATGGCAACGAAAGGAACTATGCATGTGGGTTTCAAACAGACGACTCGCTTCACCGAGTCGTTCACTGTCACGGCAACCTATCAGTGTGCGAAGGACGACGGTGAACAGCAATTGGACATTCGGACACGAGGAAACTCGTCACTGCGACAACAAAGACCTATCATCGAGTTGCTTCCGGAGAAACTGTTGATAGAAAAGAACCTCACCAATGACGATGCGTTCGTTTGGTGCGACTTTGACAATCCATGCGGAAACCAACCACCTTTTTCCATCACGATAACGCTGACATCAACGATTTATCCATTCCCAAAGATCGTTGTCAACATCCCTCAAGATCGATGGAACATAGATAAGGTAACGACAAGCGAACAACTGACATACAAGGTCAAGAAGTGGCCAGACGTCGCGCCGCCATTGACACAAGCCACGAGATCCGCATCAACCGCACGACATGTCACATGCTTGTTGGCCATGACCCTCTTGTGTCACGCCGTGTCCACGTACTTGACCGTCACCACGGCGACGTTGGCCGTGTGCTTTTGGCGTTCTCCACGGCGTTCTCACACGGTTGCGCGATGGATCATTTCTATCCTTTGTCCTCTGATCTCACTCGTGCTGTGGAGCCTCTCCACGAGATTCGTGAAGCGTGACGACTTGACAGGGCGAGAGGTAGGGGCGTGGGCGTTGATTTGGACCGTTCAGGTGACGCTGTTTGCGGTCAGCGTGCGCGAGATGGATCGCTTCCGCGTCGCTCGTTTGCGTGCCGTAGTCGCGTATCTGCTCCTACCGGTCGGTCTCGCACTTCTGGCCGTTTTGGCAAGAATGAAGCTGTAAGTGCCAAAACTGAATGATCAATGCGTGTGCAAAGCGTGCAGCCGTGACGACTTCCCGTGAAAGACTGACATTTATATGCTGTTATACGCTGACGTATATCGTTCATCGTCTTCTCGTCCTGTCACACAGATTGAGCAACCATCATCACCACCATCATGACGACGCCGCTCGGTGTGCAAGCGCGACGACTCTTGCGTTTCCATCTCGGCCCGTGGGACCTCTACACCGGGCGCGCCATAACCGCGCCGCACTCCACCGTGGAGCACATTATTCCACGGTCCAAGTTTCCGGCCGCTATTGCAAAACACGCCGATACGCCGTGGAACTTGGCCGTTTGTTCCCGTCAGAGCAACCAGATGCGGTCCAACTATCGCTTCACCGAATTCGACGCGCGCCTGCACCACGAGAACCAGCGGTGCACGAAGCGGCGCCTCTTTTCGCCATCTGTCGAGGGAGGACGATGGCTCGTAGCCATGTCCGTGGCGCAGGTGCTGGAGGACCTGGACCGCACGGCGCATCCGCTCGCCGTGGAGGACGTGTTTGACGACGAGGCCGTTTTCTGGACGTGGCTACGCGGCCAGCCGTGGCCGGAAGAGAGATGGGTGTATGAGCAGCGAAAGCAGTTTGTCGCGTTCCATGTCCGAAAGACAACGCGGCGGTGGTAAAGAACGATTCTATTCACGACACTTGTTCCCATCATTTCTTTGTTCTAACGACGCGGCGTCTGGGGGCAAAAGAGATGGCAACGCTGCTTCTCGGTGCAGACCCCGTCAAGGAGGGCGTATGGAAAGCCTTTGCAGACCACTTTCAAAACCCCCTCCTCTTTTTCAGCCCCAAAGACTCGGAACAGGACGCCGAGCACTGGGTTTACGTGTGTCGCATCCACAGCCTCTTGCTGAATGAGAACCGTTTCCTCATTGTCATGGTCCGTCGTCCCTCGATCCAAAACGACCCCGCCACGCCGCGACACCTCCGCGACCTGCCGTGGCATATCCTGCAGACGCGCCACGTGGAGAACCCCGACAAGTATCGTTTCCTCCAAACAACGCACCGCTACGACGGCACCGCGTCGCGCGCGTGTCAGCAACCGATCGAGCGCATCGAGTCGACGCGCGAATGGACGCGCTACGCGTGCGCGACGTTGCCACCGCTCGCCATCTTTTTGCTGCACCAACGCAAGACGGTGGACGAATACGCCAACCGCGGTTCGGTGCGCCTGGCCCTGGAAACGTATCGCACCATTGTGGAACTACGTGACACGGACTACTCGGACTGCACCGTGTCCGCCCGCGCGACCGTGCCGTCCCACTACTCGATCCTCTGAAACGGAATCACACACGATTCTGTCCTTCATATCGTTCATTTCGCTCTATATCGTTCGTTCATGAAGGAAGGAAAGAGAATAGAATCTTGTCGCTTCGAGACAGTCGACAAGATGTTGCAAGAGGCGCAGAAGCCGCCAAAAATCGACGCATGATATCACGATAGCGTCATACAACTGTAAAGCACCACAAAACACAGTTACCGCGTGGCATGGGCAAGAGGAGGTCGGTCTTGTGGAACGATGCCGTTCGCGCCAGTCTTCGCAGCCCCATGCAGTTCCGCATTGGATGCGCCATCCTCACGCGCCGAGGCACGTCGACGTGCGCGTGGAACCAATACGTGGGCGACACGACAAGCGTCATCACTACCCGATCGGAC
>RGVZ01000255.1 GCA_010029825.1 bacterium
TAGTGGTTGAGTTCCTTGAACTGGACCTGGTTCTTGTACGCCAGCTCCAGGATCTCCACGACCTCGGCGTAACGCTGCATCTTGAACAGCATGTCGGCGGCGGTCTTGTAGCGGACAGGATTCAGGGGCGCCAGGAAAATGGCCGACTTGTAACTTTCGACTGCCCCCGCCATGTCCTTGTTCATGAGCTGCAACTCGGCTTTCATGTTCCACGTCGCGACGAACTTCGAATTGATGACTTCGGCGTCGAAGATGAATTTCGAGGCTTCCTCGAGCTTTCCTGTCGCCATCGCGACCCGGGCAAGACCCAGCAGCGGACGGACAGCCTTCGGGGAGGCGTCTCGCAGGGTCTGGTAGATCGCGATCGCGTCATCAAACCGACGGGCGCGGAAGTTGATCTTGGCCAGCTCATAAACCTTTTCCGGATTCCTGGGGTTATGGAAATTCCGGAAGCACGCGGTGATTTTCCCGGTCAGGTCTTGCAGGGTGAACGGTTTCGCGAGGATCTCGTCAACGCCGTGCTCGATGGCATGCATCAGTCTCTCGCGGCTGGCGCCATCGAGCATCAAGCAGAAAGGCACGCGGGGGATGTCGACGCGGTCTTTCATTTCATTCAGCAGTTCGATGCCTCCCAGCATCGGCATCTGGAAGTCGCAGAGGACCATGGCGCAGGTCGGCGTGCTTTGCAGCAGGCCGATGGCCTCGTAACCATCGCCTGCCTGCAAAATTTTTGAGAAGGAGAGTTTCGTCAGGTGATGGGAAATGATCAGGCGGATATCCACCTGGTCGTCCACCACGATCACCGGCAAGGAGGGATCCTGTTTTTGCGGGATGGTGATGGCGAATTTTTTCGAGAAATCGACGTCGTTGCTCATGGTCATGTCCCTCGTATCCAAGCCCGGGATCGGACATTCCGGACGGGGTCTTAGGGAAAGTTTTCCGGTGGCGGGCGAGGGGGGCGTCAGAGGCTCTTGATTGCCGCCAAGAAACGGTCATTTTGCTCGTCAGTTCCGATGCTTACGCGCAAGCACCCCGCCAGTCCCGGCCCACTGGAGACATCCCGGATGAGGATCCCCTGTTCCAGGATGTGCCGGTAGGCCCGGTCGCATGCGGATTGATCCTGCCATTTCAGAAGGAGGAAATTGGCCTCCGAGGGAATGACCTTGAAGGCTTTTTGCGGAGCCATCGTCTGCAAATCCGCGAAAACACGATCTCGTTCGGCGATGCCCTTGGTCACGACCGCCTTGAAGTGAGCCTGCGCCTCCGAGTCCTCAAGGACAAATCTGGCGGCGACAAGGCCAAAGGCGTTGATCATGTATGGCAGGCGCAATTTGCGCAGCTGCTCGATGAGTTGCGGCGCGCCAAGGACATAACCGAGGCGGACTCCTGCCGCGCCAAGCGTCTTTGAGAACGTGCGGATCAGAAGGATGTTCGAGTGGTCCCGCAGCAAATTTGTATAGGGCTCGCGGGCGTACTCAAGATAGGCCTCGTCCCCGACAAACAGCACATTTGGATGGCGCGTCGCGAGATCCTTCAGTGCCAGGTACGGGAGAACATTGCCCACGGGGTTGTTTGGCGAGGCGAAGACGACCATGGAGCCCGGAGTCAGCGCCGGCAAAAGGCGGACGTCGTATTGCAGGTTGTCATCCAGCAGCCAAGGCTCGCATGGAATGCCGTCGTACGCGCAGTGGGATTCGTACAACGCGAAAGACGGGCGCGCGACGACGACCTTGCCTTGTCCAGTGCGCGAGAAGGTGCTCATGACGAGGGCGACGAGATAGTTCGACCCGGGTCCGAGGAGAACGCAGCCAGGTGTCAACCCGGCTTGCGCCGCAACGACATCGGCGAGATCGTCAGAGTATGCGGATGGATAACGGTTCCACGGGATGCGACGCAACGCGCCCGCGACTTTTTCCTTCAGGTGATCGGGCCAGTCCCACGGGTTCTCGTTCTGGTCGAGTTTTACTGGTGTTGACGTGGTGTCGATCTTGTAAGGACGCGCGTCCAACAGGCCCGGCACAAGAAATTGATCCATCCACTTCCGGGACACCTGAGGTGGAGTGAACAGGTTTTCGGTCGAGTTCATCGAATTTCCCCGAGGCGCTTCATCAATTGGTGGTACAACACGATCGACACAGCGTTGGCGACATTGAGGCTGCGCACTTTGTCGTGAAAGATCGGTATCGTGTAAAAGTTGTCCGGGTACGTTTCATGTAACTCCCGCGGGAGACCCTTGGTCTCCTGGCCGAAAACCAGCAAATCGGTCTCGGCTGGAATGTCCGTGTACGGGCGCGTTGAGCGGGCGGAGAAAAAAGCGACCCGTGGTCCGTGTTGTGCCAGTAATTCCCCAATGTCGTCGTGGATTTCCAGGTCCAGGTATGGCCAGTAGTCCAGGCCAGCGCGGCGCAGGTTCTTGTCTTCCGTTGAGAACGCGAAGGGGCGGATCAGGTGTAGCCTGCACTGCGATCCGGCAACAAGCCGGCCGATATTCCCGGTGTTTTGTGGGATCTCCGGGCGGTAGAGGCAGACGTGGAGGTGACCTTGTTTCATCGCCTTGAATATTGCCTTCGAAGCGACAAAAGCGAAACCCCATTTACCAGAAAATGGGCGGCGATGGCCGGCCAGAGACAGCCGGTTTCCTGGAATGTGAAACCGAGGACGATACCAGCCCCGGCAGCCCAAAAGCTCCACGCGCCGATCCGGCCTTCCGGACCGACATGGGCGAGGCCAAACACAATGCTGGTTGGCATGAGGCCTAACGACGGCTGCAACGCCCCGCGGAAAAGGATTTCCTCACCGAGGGAAGACAGCAACGCAAGCCATAACGGGACCCACCAGGCGGTTGGGCCGATCAGCCGGGTGAACATTTCCTTCAGGCGTTTGAAGGAGGGGCTCCACCCCTCAAGCGCGGCACCCGATGTCAGGAGAAACGCGGCGGCCAGGAGGCCGGCGGCTGCCAGACGCGTTTTCTCGGACGGGTCGGCAGGCAGCCTGAAGGCATCCGGAAAGTTGCCCTGCCAGAAACGCATGAGCGTCAGCCCGATCGCCATCATGATGGCGTAGACCGCGGTTGAGACGCGCGCCAGGGAGGGTTCCGCAATTCTTGGACCGGACATCGGGTTGTCTCTCAGTTGGTCGTGGATTCAGGGGCGGCCATCTCGACCTGCACGCCTCGATTCCTGAGGCTTTCCACGACGTCGTGATCCGCCTCAAGGACTGTCTGCGGGACATGCTCGATCCTGAGCGACTTCAGATTTTCCAGATCCAGGAGCGGCTTCAACGATTCAAGCGGGTTGTCCGACAAGTCGAGTTGCTCCAGCAGTGGCAGTCCAGCCAGGAGCGAAACGGACTTGAGTTTGCGCGAGCTGAGTTGGAGGCGCAGTGTCTTGACGAGCCTCTTGTTGATCGTCGCGCAATCGTTGGAACCGAAACGCGCGCGCAGCGCGCCGATTTGCGAAATTTCAGCGTCCGTCAGGCTGGCCTGATCAGGGCGCGAGCAAGCGTCGAAAAAACGCGTCGCGAGAAAAGTGGAAAGTTGCAGGTTCGTGCCGCGTACCACGATGCCTTTTCGCTGGAGTTCAGCCATGTCGTCCGCCGGGATGTTGTTGAACGACAAGTCGACTTCGCGAAGGTGACGCATCCAAAGCAGTTCGCGGACGTCAGTCAGGTGATTGCCTTTCAGGTTGACCGATGTCGCGTCGGGGACGAGGTCCGGCAATTTGGCGATGGATTCCAGGTACCAACCGGAGAGGTCCACACGCGTCCCGTCCGGGCCACGTGTCTTCGAACCATGGTCGTCCAGCGCGCGACGAAGTTCCTCGTCTTGTTTCCCGGGGTCTCCGCAGGGTTGCGAGACAAGAATCTCAAGGCCCCGGTTCAAGGCCTCCTCGCGGATCCAGCACGAAGCGTCCGCGACGACCGTAGCGATTCCGCCATTGCCGCATCCGATGGTCAGGCCGCGCGAGATGACCGCGACAACGCGTCCTGCCGCGTCCAGGACCGGACCGCCACTGTCGCCATCGCAGGAATCCTTGCCAGATCCGCCAAGGGCGATCTCAGACGGGTTGCTCTGTGTCACGGGTACGTCGACCGCGTATTTTTTTCCGGATCTCCCGTCCTCGCGCAGGCCGTAACCGACCATGGTCAACGTCGGCGCGGCGATGGCCGTATGGTCTGTATGGTCTGTATGGTCTGTATGGTCTGTATGGTCTTGCGCGGGACGCAGGGCCAGCGAGGCGCGGACGATCGCGGTGTCGTCCTCGATGAATGCGGGGGCCCCCGCAGCGCCCGCAGTGCTCCAAGGATCGAAAGATTCTACAGGCGTGGCGAGGAAGACAAGGCCGAAGTCCATGTTGCCACGCGGATGAGCCTTGTAGTCCGGGTGAACCGCCGTGCTTGAGATTTCAAATTGTGGTTTTTTCGTCCCGCCATCGCGACCCGGGCCGAATGAAATACCCGTGAGTTTGTGATCGCCATCGCCGCCGGCGACGCAGTGTCCCGCGGTCAGGACGACACCCGGGTGGATCAAGGTCCCGGAGCATACAACCTTGCCGGATCCGTGCTCATCGGATTCGTGCAGGGCCACGACACTGGTTTGCCTGCCACGGGGAACGGGCTCGCCCCCATAGATGCGCAGGGTGGCGTCGGGATTTCCTGGTTGGCAACCCGACAACAACGGGTACACGGACGCGACCAGGAGAATTCCCGCAATGAACCGAAAGCATTGGTTTTTCCGGAATACGGTCATGGATCCGGTCCCCGGTTTGGCTGCAGCTCGACGTCAAGGCCGCGTCCCGAAAGGATTACCGGATTATCGCCCGCGCTGTCACGCGGATTTCTTCATCTCAAACGGGGTCGTGTCGATCCCCTTGCGCTTCATGGATTCCGCCAGTGAATTCTTGTCGACCGCCTTCGCGTAGGCGTCGGCCGGGGACACGATGTTGGCGTTGACCAGGGCCATCAAGGAGTCGTTGAGGAGCATGTTGCCTTCGGCCTTTTGCGTCTGCATGTGGTTCGGAATCATGTGGTTCTTGCCCTCGCGGATCATGGCGCTGACGGCATCATTCACGACCAGGATCTCGTGCGCGGCGACACGGCCACCGCCGATTTTCTTCAGCAGCGTCTGCGCGACCACGCCGCGCAGGCCGCCCGCGAGCATCATGCGGATTTGCTCCTGACGCTCCGCGGGGAACTGCTGGATGATCCGGTCAACGGTCGAGACGGCGGTTGTTGTATGCAGGGTTCCAAACACAAGGTGCCCGGTTTCGGCGGTCTCAATCGCGATGGAGATGGTCTCGAGGTCACGCATCTCGCCGATCAGGATGATGTCCGGGTCTTCACG
>RGVZ01000256.1 GCA_010029825.1 bacterium
CCCTCGCGTGAAAAAGTGACGAATTGTCGATGCATACCATGAAGATATGGCATGACGGCATAAACATCATAAACATCCATCCATTCGTGACGATTCTTGCATCCATCGCGTCTTGCTTGTCTTGCAGAGATCCATTATCACAACATTTTTACGACGATTGCGACAATGAGTGCGACGGTCGACAACGCCAAGAGCGATGCCAAGCAAAAGGAGTTTTACCTGGCGCAGTACCGCAAGAAGCTATCGGACGAGCGCCGGTCGCAAGAGCGGTGGCGCGAGCAGGCGGCGCGACGCGTGGCCATGACGACCACGGCTGCGGGCGCGGAAATGTGGCGCACGTCCTCCTACGACGAAAAGATTGAGAAGCTGACGGCGGCGCTGCAGAGCCTGACGGTGGACACGCCAGCCTTTTTGGCCTACTACGAGGAGCAGCGAACGATGGCGCAGCACGCGACGGACATGAAGAAGCAGAAAAAGGAGGAGGCTTCACTGGAGGACCAGCAGAAGAAGGCGCAACTGACGGCCTACTACGCGGCCCAGAGCAAGGAGAACCGCGCCGTGCGTTGGCAGAAGCACCAGATGGTGCGGGATTGGCAGTACTTGCAGCGGGTGGAAGAGTCGTTGCCGCCGTATATTCGGGAGAACTTGACCAACATGCCCAACAACAAGGGGTATATTTGGCGCGGCGTGCAATACTTTGGCGCCCGTCCGGCGCAGGGGCCGTCGAACGAATGGGTGCTGTTTGAGCGGCGCGGACAGAAGCAACTGATCCACGAGGTGCGGTACGGGCACTACCACCGCATTTTCGAAAAGGCCGACCGAAACAAGGGGAAAAAGTTGATTCACGAAGTGCCGTGCCCGGTGCGCACATGATGCATTGCATATAGATGCATGCATAGATGCACACATATGATCATTAGGACAGTCCGCACCGGTTGATGTCAAAGAGGGTAAAGAGACGAACGTTGGGCACCGAACGGTGGAGACAAAACAAGAGAAGATCCTGGAACGCAATCATGCCTTGTCGGTCGTTGCTCGTGGCCCACACTTCGGGGAGATCGTGATTTTGTTCGTCGTCGGAGGCACTGTCGTTCTCGCGTCGAATGCGCACAAACGTGCGTAAACCGTTTTGTTGCATCGTCGTGGCGTTTTCGCGTCCCAACACATGCGTGCACAGGTCCGGAAAGGTGGCGTTGTAAACGCCGCACGAGGAGGCGTTGGCGAGGGAGTGACAGCGCCACCGGTCATTCGCCTCTTTCTGGAGGTCGACGACCACTTCGCGACGCTGCTCCGCGCTCGACGCGCACGCGGTGCGCCATTCGATGCGCGAGTGATTGCCGCCGGCGACCGCGACCATTTGCACCGTCTGACACCGACAGCCGTAGTCGCACCACGGCGCGCTTGTCGGACAGTTTGTTTCCCGCAAGCCCGCCAGGAGGACGACTTCTTGTGGGGGCTGTTGTTCTTGCGCGGCGCTTCGCAAGTGTCTCGCGGACGTGGCGATGGGAAGCAGCAGCGCGAGAAGGACGTGTCGGAGGCAGAGACGCATGGTCGAGATATCAACGATCGATATCCGAAATGTGTGTTGGAGAACAGGGGCGTTTCTCATGGGTTTGAAAAAGTGAATTGCGCAAATGCGCGTTGCGTGCATCATTCATGACACGTTTCCGTCCAAATGTTCTCCTCCGCTTCTCTGGACGCGCCGATATCCTTCCGCGAGTGCTGCGGTGTGCTGGCCCTGCTTCTCAGCTGGACGGCGTTACTGGCCAACTTTGCACTCCTTGTCTGGATCGCCGCCACGGATTCCTGGAAGGTGCAAATGTTCTTCTTCATCAGCCTGGCGTTTACGATCGTCACCTTTGTCGGCCATCACGTGGGCGCCTACTTGCTTGAAGCGACGGGCGAGCAGCGCCCGCTCAACCGACCGCAGCAGACGACGCAGCGCGTCGTCGTGTAGACGTTCGTTTGCAAAACTGAGTTGCGGTGAATGCGCGTCATTCGTTCATTTCACCACGAAACGAGATCCACGAATTCGTCGGAGATGCGCCGATGCTTTGGCCTGATGGCGCTCGTTCTGAGTTGGACGGCGTTCGTTGGCAACCTTGCGCTCACCGCCTCGATCGCCGCCACGGACTCGTGGAAATCACTACAAACGTTCTTCTTCATTAGTCTGACGTTCACGGCGATTAGCTTTTTCTGCAACCATGTCGTTCCGCACCTCTTCCAACCGGCGACGACGGAGGAGCAGCGCCCGCTGAACCGACCGCCGGTTCAAAGCGTCATCGTGTAGACATTGTCGTGCAAAAGTGAAGAGCCATGCGCATCATCGATGATGCATTAGATGTCCTCAACATACCTGCCCGTTCGCCACGCGTATGCGCCATCGGAGTCATCCGAAGTTATGTTTGCGCGCGCCTGCCTCGGCTTGCTCGCCGTCATGATCACCTGGACGGCGTTGTTCGTCAACCTTGGCCTCGTTATCTGGATGGCGGTCACCGGAAAGCACATGCCCGCTTTGACCGCAGTCATCTTTTTGCTACTCGCGACCACGATTGCCTGCAGCGCCTTTGGCGCCCATTTGCTTCGCTCGTCCGAAGCCTCTGCTGCACCTCCCGCACCCCACGAAGCATGTTAAGAAGTGATGATGACCATGTTCTTAACGGAAATATCGGTGTGTATGGTGTGTATGTGATAACACAGGATGGAATCGATGGAGTGGTTTTGGGAGCAGTGCATCGTGCAGCGTCTGGACTTTGCGACGCTGCGAGACGGCTGTCGGTTCCGCTACCGCGACTATGCGTGCAGCATTGAGCGGCGCTGCGGGCATTGGGAAGGCTTTGTCGTCCTTCATGGAGATGTGGTGGAGATGGACATTGCCGCACTGGACGCGCTCACGGTTCACGGAGGCGTCACATCTTTCGAAAGAGTCAAGGAGGAGGAGAACAGCAAACGTGCGTTGACGCGCATCGGCTTTCACTGCGCGCACCGAGGCGACTTTGCGCTCGACCCGCTCTCGGCGGAGCACGTGGATCCGGGGTCGCCGCTCTGGCGCGGCCAAACGTTCCGGACGTTTTCCTACGTGCGCGACCAGCTGCGGGCGCTCGTGGACCAACTCGCGGCGCAGCAAACGAGTCGGAAAAGCCAGAAAGAATGATTGGAGCATATATGTCAACAATGTCAACAATGTCTGTCAATATGTGTTTTTCGTTTTCTTCTCGTTTCGTTACGCCAATCGCTGCCACAGCGCCAGTTTGAAGGGCACGGGCGTGCGCCAGTCCGGCTCGAGAAAGCCGCGCACGTCCTTGGAGTTGGGGTTCCAAGCCCAGAAGCACTGACCCAGTCCGTTTTCCACCAGAAAGGTGACGTAAGCTTCCATCCACAGTCGGTCCGCGGCGGACGTTTGGTCGCCGCCCCACTCGCCGACGACCATGGCCCATTTTTGCACGGTGTGGAGCGTGAGGAAAAAGGTCATCCATCGGTCGCGTAGGCGCGTGGTGTCGTTCTGCCACCCTTCGACGGGCCTCGTGAGCGTGGGTCCGTAACTGTGTGGCGAGAGCACGAGAAAGGGTTGAAAGCGCAGTGGAAGGGCGCCGTAGTCGCGCATGTCTTCCCCCCACCGGATGCCCGTCACAAAGAGCAGACGGTCGGCAATGTAGGGGTTGTGCAGCGTCTCGACGGCTGTCCTGACAAAGGCGAGAAAGTCCACGTCAGCATCACCATCACCTGTGCCAAAGGTGGCGGATCCGTGCGGTTCGTTGTACAAGTCCATGCCCAGAAGTGCGGGATGAGCCTGGTAGCGTTGCAACATAAAAGTCCAGCCCGTCACCGTGTCGACGTCGGTGTAAACGCTGTCGTGCCACAGCGCACTTGTCGCGTGGAAGCGCAGACGGTGCAGATCGAGCAAGACCATGATGTCGTGACGAGCACACGTGTCCATCAAATTGTCCAGCACTTGGAGGGGCGACAGCGGCGTGGGTGTGCAGTCGAGACACTGTTGGCTGGTGAGATTGGGGTAAAAGTAGACGCCGGGGTGACGTGCACGCGTCATCAAGCCTTCCAACGCCCAGGGCATGCGCAAGACGTTGACGCCCAAGTCGCGCATCTGACGGATATGATCCTCGAGTGTGCGCTCGTCGAGTCCCTCGAGAATCGTGGTTTCCGTTTCCATGCCATACCAGTTCATGCCCTTGACGTGGAAGCGCGTGTCGTCGCGGTAAATGTCGCCGTTCGTCACGAGCCAGGTGGACGTGGACGCGTTCCCTACATCGTCATCGTCGAGAAGATGCGGTCGTGACGGTTCGACCAACATGTGCATGCGTAAAAGGAGGCTTGTGTTGGCGCGAATGGCGTCGCAGGCCATTATGCTGGTGATGAAAAGAACGGAACGCGTGAGAATGCGAAAGAGGAACATTCGTCGCAATCGATGATATACTCCTTTATCATCGATTGCATGTCCGAGAAGTGCGGAACGACATGATGAGGCATAGTATGGTATGACGATATGTTTCCATCAGGCATGATTTATTTCTTCTTCTTGCCACCGGTGGCGGCCTTTTTGGGCACCGTAGCGATCGTTTTGCGGGGGTCCGGCCACGTGCGCGCGTTCTTGTCGGCATCACCGACCGACTTGATGACGGTCTTGTAGTGGTGGTGCACCTCCACACCGTTGTGCACGGTCACGGTGGGCTTGGGCAGCTTGACGCGCTTGACCTTGTAGCAAAAGTGCTTGTGCGCCGAGCCACGCGTCTTTTCGCGGATGGTGACGTAGACGGTGCACTGTCCGTGGATCGCCGAGTGGCGGCACAGAAAGGCAGCGGCCTTCTTGGCGGCGGCAAGGGGCTCGCCCGTGTACGTGCCGCGAAAGTTGTGCAGGTCACTCTTGACATGCCCCGAGCCGGTAAAGGCGTCCACGATGCCAAACGTGCGCGTCACCGTTGTGGTCATGTTGTTTTTCGTCGTCTTTAAACCCACTTTGGAGAAAAAAAAAAGTTTGCACAGTCCTTGAAAAGAAAAGACGAAGCATGACGGACAGCACGCGATCTCTTCCTTCCGGCGGTGTTTATCCTCCCGTGTCGGCGACCTACGGAAACATGTCCCGCGACTTTTCCGTGCACGTGCCCAAGACGAGCATTTACAACATGCCCGACAACAACTTTACCATTCCCAACCAGACGGTGCAGATCGTTCAGACGAACGACGCCTTTTCGCAGGAGCGCTACTACTCGCTGTCGCACCGCTCGCCCTCGGCGCCGGCGTCGGGCGAAAACCTCTCCGGCTACTTTGGCATCACGGCCGCCTACCCGACGCGCTGCAGCGTTCCCGTCTTTCGCAAGTGCGAC
>RGVZ01000257.1 GCA_010029825.1 bacterium
CCGACAATTCGATCGCGAGCACGCCTGATGGCCCTTAAAGCGCTCGACACGTACGACCCCAAACGCGGAAACGTTCGGACGCACCTTTTGTCGCAGCTGCAAAGTCTTCGTCGGCTTACGGCGCAGTCACAAAACATCATCTCGATCCCAGAACAGGTGGGGCTCGACTACTCGCGCCTGAATGAAAGCGAAGCGGAATTGCGCGACCAGCTCGGCCGCGACCCGACAGATGACGAGTTGGCCGACCACACTGGTTTGTCTACGCGGCGTATTCAAAAAATTCGCGCGTTCAATCAGCCGGTGTCGGAGGGTATGACAACCCGCGAGGTCAGCGACGAAGAAAGCTACGGCGGCGACGTTGCCAGTAACATCCCGGGCAGCACACGTTCCGCAGACGCGTGGTTTAACTTTGTGTATGAAGACTTGAGCCCGGTAGACAAGCTTATTGCTGATATGACGCTGGGGCGCAACGGTCGCCGCAAAACGAGCACGCAAGAAATTGCGCGCCGTTTAAATATCACGCCCGGCGCTGTCAGCCAGCGTGCCGCCAAGATTCAAGCAATGCTCGACAAACAATATACCCAGAGCGGGTTCTAAGGAGTAACCATGGCGACACCCGGCACAGGCACTACTAAAGGCCAAGTCGACGGCAAATTTGAAGCCCGCATCAACCAGCTTGAAGAACGCGCCAAGAAAATGGCCGAAGTCTTCGAGACGTACATGACGGACTGGCGGCCGTGGCACACACCCGACGAAATCAAAACAAAAGAACTGCTCGATGTACCGGGTATGAGCTTTCCAAGTTGGGATCGCAACAACATCAACCAGATCTATTCTGAGTCGGTGCTAGCAGGCCCCGAAAAGGAAGGCGGTACCACGGGCGACCTGATTGCGATGAAGTGGCAAGCCGACTTCATGGCGGTCGAGGAGCGTGCGTGGCGGACTCGGCACGCCAGCTATGCGCGCTGCATGTCGTTCATGCACGGACGACTGCACGGGCACGGCCTGCAAAAGAAGAGCGTGTTTTCGTTCTTCAAAGACAACGTACAGACGCACATCGACGCCGGCGGGGCAGGAGGTTGATTATGAGTCTTGCCGACTTTGCCGACCGCAAATACGACTTTCTGGCGCTGCAAAACGTTAACACAGCCCGCGAATCAAAACTCGGGCTCGTGCTGTACGACGAAGACAATAGCGGGCGTATCTGCACAGGCATCCAAAAGCTGTCTCAGCGCTGGCTGTTGGAGTTTATGACAGAGAAAGGGTCGATGCCCGGGCTCCCGTCCCGCGGCAGCGATTTCATGACGCTTATCCGTCAAGGGCGTTTGCGGACGCAGCTTGACGTACGCCAGAGTTTCAATGCAGCAAATTTGCGTATTCGCGTCACACTGCAAAACGAAGAATACGAAGGAATGCCAGCCGACGAGCGTTTTGACGACGCCGAGTTATTGTCCGTGGCAATTCTGCCCGGATATTTAAACATGCGTGTTATGATTACAAGTCAAGCCGGCGACGAGCGAGTCGTTATTTTACCAGTCGCTACGCTGCCATAGGTGCTACATGTCAATTGAAATTACAAGCCTCAGCCAATTGAGCCCGGACAAAGTGCAAAGCATGGTCGCGACGCTGTCGCAACTTATGGCGGAGCGCCACCCGGAGGTCGAGCTGACCCGCGGCGTATTCCACGATTTGGTGCTGTACTTTGACGGCTTGCTGAATGCTGCGATCCAAGAAAACATCGACCGCGTGCAGCAGAGCAACAGCCTGCTCAAAATTACAGAAAACCCGTCGCTGGCCGATCCGGCAATTGTCGATCAAGTGCTGTCAAATTTTAACCTGACGCGCGATAACGGCACGCCAGCCACAGGCACTGTCACTATCATTTTTAACGGCGACGTACGCACTGAGATCCAGCAAGGCGTACGGTTTACGGCCGAAGACAACAACCTCGTGTTTGTTCCGACAAATTCGTTTGTTGCTTTACCGACCACGACAACAGAAGCACTGACTGAAGCCAATCAACGCAAAATGATTCCGGTCGGTGACGGCACATTTGCCGCGACAATCAACGTCGTCGCGACGCAGGTGGGAGCGGCCGGTAATTTAAAACGCGGCACAACGCTGACCCCCGATAGCGTATTAAACAACACCGCCGCGGCCTACGCGGCCGCCGACTTCATCAACGGTAAAAACCCAGCGACAAACGAAGAGTATCTTGCGCGCCTGTCTACGGGTTTAGCCGCGAAAACGATCGGCAGCCGCGCCAGCTATGTTGCAGCTGTTATGGCGCAACCAGCGTTCAGCAACACAAAGCATTTATCTATTCTGGGTTGCGGCGACGCTGAACAGCAGCGCGATCAACATTCGTTGTTTCCCGTGTCTGGCGGCGGTAAGGTTGACATTTACGCGCAGACAAACAACTACTCGCAAGAGAAAGATCACCTGCTGGAAGCGACGTATGTCGGCCCGTACACGGACGACGCTAACACCAGCGGCAACTGCGAAGAGCGCAGATTGGCCGGCAACACACCCACCGGCACAATCTGGCAAGTAACGATCAGCCGCGATTTGGCTCCCGGCTTTTACGAAGTGACACAGATCATTGATCCCGCCGTTGTCCAGCCAGTGAATTACTCTGTACTGGAAGACAACCGCGGCGTCGACTTCTCCGACCTCGATTTTGTGCCCGATGTGCTGTACTTATATGAAAGCGCGTATACGCGTTATCAAACTGCCGTAATACGATTTGTAAACACCGACATTCAACCCGGCGCAGCGTTGGTGGCGGGTCAAACAAAAAAATGGTATCGCGTCACAACGACAGGTATGCCCCTGATTGGCGAAATGCAGGACTACTTTACCGGCCGGGAAACGCGTCCGCGTGCAACGGACATTCTGGTCAAAGCGCCTGTGCCGTGCTTTACCAAAATTGCGTTTGAGGTACGCAAGGCGCCTGCCGACGCCGCGCCCGATATCGCAGCGATTCAGCGCAGCGTAAGCGACGCGGTAGCCAGTATCGGCTTTGCCGGCCAGCTGCACGCTTCTGTTATCAGCACGGCTGCGCATAAATATCTAAACAGTCGGCAGGCCGTGGGCGGCATTGACATGTTCGGCCGCATTCGCCGCCCCGACGGCACGACAACGTTTGTTCGCGACAACACCATCGTCAAGCTGCCTAATGACGTCGCGCGTCTGGTTACGGGCCGCACGACGGTGTTTTTAACGCGGCCGCAAGACGTATCAGTTTCTGTTGTATCTGCCGGCTGGGCGACCTAACCATGAAGAAACCAGAATTTGTCTACCCCGGGTCTGATTTGGACCGCAGTCGTAATCTGATTGCGGCGCTGGGTAGCTTTTGGTCGAAGATCTATACAGGCGTAGATCAGGTGCATTCGTACGTGACGGCCACCGCGCAGGTCGTGAATCAGACATATCAAAACCTCGTCGAAACGGTGGAGGCGTTGAGCCGCTTCGACGTGCCGCTGTACCACAAAGAACTGCTGACGCCGATCGTGCTGAAAAAGTCTGAACGTAACTCGGCGCGCACGACCGCCGCGCGTTTTGATCGCACAACCGCAGTATTCAACGGCGAGCTGATATTTGACGTCGCGCCTACTGCGCAGTTTTTTTCGTTCCCCCTGCCCACCGCCCTAGCCGACGTCGCGCAGCTGTTTAATCGCATTACGTTCCCGACCGGCGTACTGGTCAAAAACACCGATTTCGTTATTGACCGCGACAACAACGCAATTATCTTTGCGCAAGATCCGTTCGAGAACGCAAGCTTTATCAAACGCCCAACACCGGACGACCCGGGCGACGAAGAGCTGACGCTGTGGGGATTTTGTGGCAACTTCGATTACAACACGGTATTTAACCAGTTTGCGTACGCCGTCGGAATAAAGCTGCGAACAAGTCAGGGCTACAAAGACCTGACAAACGCGGTCATTTCCGGTTTGGTTTCGGGCGGTGCTACGGCGGCTATTCTCGATTCGGCACTCGCTGCTATCTGCGGCATACCCGTGAGTATCGGCCCGCAAGAAACCGTTGAGTTTATTGACAACGACGCCGCTGGGCTGCTCATTATCACCGACAAGGCAGTGTACCGTTTTACAGAGAACGCTGTGCCGCGTGTCGAAGTTGAGCAAGTGATTCCAGCCGGAACGCAGCTCGTATACGGTATCGACGTGCACGAGTTTTTTGTCGGCAACACATACGCCCGGCAAGACGCGGCGCAGGGTGTAATTTGCTGCCCGCCACCGAATAACCTGCTCTCCAGCAATGACTGGGAACTACTCACCACAGAAACCGAAGACGAGCTGCTGATCGATCCTAATAACGAGCAGTGCCAACCCGTGCGTAAAACAATCGCGGCGCTGGCGCTCGACAAGGGGTTTCTCTCGTCATGCTTTTACGGCGACCTCGTGTTCGAGAATCGTGCCGTCCCGCTCGAAGTTAACACCGCGCACCACAGCGGCTATACGTACGTTAAATTCCGACTTGGCGGTTACCCGGCCGACGTTGAACGCTTCTTTGACGAAATCCACGACCGCGGAAAAGCCGCCGCCGAGTTCCGGGCGTCGCAACCCGACTGCGCCCCGAAACAGAAAATCGGCACGCTGGCGCACCTGTTAGATAAACGCGTAAACCCCGCGTCAGAACCACTCGCCAGCCACTTGCCAAAAACAATAAACCCGCTGCGCTTCTTAGTCGAAAACGTGCTGCGTAACAACGTTTTTGTTGTCAGAATTTCAATCAGCGCGCTAGGGCTAAATCATCTCGGACTGTACAATATACGACATCTGCGCCAATTGTTGCCGCCGCAAACGGCAATGATCGTCATTTTCGAGCTGACGGCCGATAAAGATAAGATAACCCCAGAAAACGCCATTTTTGAGGCTGTCGCGAATTTCACAGGAATGGAGCCCCAAAAAGACGAAGTGCCGGTATCTTTAGTCAGCGATCTGGGTGCGACCGCGCGGCTTGTTTCTGGCACCTGTCAATAAGGAAGACCAATGGCTGCTGATAACATTGATCCTGTATTTGGCGTTCGCGGTCACGTGTCGTTATGGAGCGTAGACGAAAAAACCGGTCTAAAGCTACCGCTGTTCTCGCAGTCGAACCAGATTCAATACGGCTGGGGTTTCATTGCGGCCAAGCAACTCGGTTACCGCCGCCAACCCGACCGGCTGGATTACCACATTTCGGCCATGTATATCGAGTACGAAAACATTGACCCCGAGATCGAAATCTCCGCCCCGTCGTTTGGACGTAATGTCGATATCACGTACTACAACTCGTTGATCGACTCCA
>RGVZ01000258.1 GCA_010029825.1 bacterium
GCCACGGGGATGGCGAGCAGGTTGTAGAGGAAGGCCAGGCCGAGGTTCTCGGGGATAATGGGCGTGCCGATCCCAGCTTCCGTGGGCTACCCACCCGCAAAGAGCTCCTTGAAGCTCTTGAAGAAGAGAATTAGATCGGGGAGTATCGGTCCCTGGTTCCCTTGCTTCGTTGGATGGTTTCATGGCTCAACTAGGTACTCAAAAACGCGGATTCGGTTGCCTTGGGTACGGTTGTATCATCGCCGTCATTCTTATCTTCCTCACCATGTGTCGGGCGTTCATATCGGGTTCTTTCAACCCAAGACTTTCGTTGATTTCGTCGCAAACTGTCTTCCACGTTACGGTCTCGCCCTCTTTCAGACTGACGATAACGAAGGTCTCCATCGTCACCCTAAATTCTAAGTCTATGCACGGGTCGCTCATCAGACTTTCTCCAGATGCTTACGATCCGCGAGGATCAGGTTGTTCATGTTGACGGACTTGTGGCCCGACAGGTTGTCCCACTTCACTTGCACGATAGAGTAATCGCCATAGTCATCGATCTCTTCGACAGTGCCGACAGCGAACGGGACATCGCCCGTGTATTGCATGGTGTTGCGGAGGAAGTGGCGGGCAAAGCAAACGCGGTCGCCGGGTTTCATTCTGTCGGTTCCTTATCAGAGTTCACAATCTCGCAATCGTCGTCGCATGCCGCACAGTAGCCCGGTGCGTTGGCCGCATAATCTTCGCTCATGATCCACTCCTGCATGCCATAGTCCCAGATGGCTGTGGCATCGGAGATCTCGGCAGAGATGCGGTCAGATCCGCAGCGGTGGCAAACCTTGAAGACCTTCATCGATCACCACTCCGTCTTAACGTCGTCGTCGTCCTCCGCGAGATCGCCAGCAACACGTTGCAGCAACTGCTCCACCATCTGCTCGACGGCGTCCTCGTATCGCTCTGCTTCAAAGATCCCGACTGTGTCTTCGTCATCGCCATAGTAGCGGGCGGTCACTACGTAATAGGTCATGACACATGCCCCACGTAGAGAGTCGGCAGGATCACTTCCGTGGTCTTCGATAGAATGAGCAAGGCCCCCGGACCATTGCCCTCGTCGTCCTGTTGCACGATCACGGTGTTGCCATTGTCGAGGATCAGGGCGATGCCCGAATCGTCCCAGCCCATGTTCTCGCAGTCCTTCTTGCCAAGGTATTGAACCTTGACGATCCTGCGGCCCACCAAGGCGCGGGTGGCTTCGTTAGTCCAGCGGGTTTCGATCTCAGTCATGACTGTCTCCCATGGTCATGTCGTGGTTGCAGATATATTCAAAGGCCTCGTCCCATGAGCCAAACCAGATGGCGACGACAGGTGCGCCAGTGCGGCGCGAGGCAATGAAGAACTGGTCTTCACTGGTGCAGATGATTTCCACCTCAAGCATGTTCTTCCTCCGATGCCTCGTCGCAGAAGACGAGCGTGGCGCGTTGCAGGGAATAGAGCGGGTTCATGCCCAACTCGCGAGATAGGTGCAGGAGATCCGTGATCAGATCTTCCAAGGCCTCTTTCTTTTCGCCATCCTCCTGACCCGTCAGGGTCATGAAGATATTGAGGGCGACGTTCGCCTCACGGGTTCTGCCGGGATATTTCTGTGTCATCGATTGATCCTCCTCAATTTGAGATCCGCAGGACAGCGTCCCGCCATTCGCTCTCGGGTGCGCCCTCGACCCACGCAATCGCGCTCTGCAAGGTAGCGACGGCATATTCGAAGGCGTCCTCGTCATACGGACCATCGCCCGTGTTGTTCAGCACGCCGGATTGGATCTCGCCGAGCAGCTCACGCAGACCAAGGGTCGAGAAGAACCACTCGCCCTCGTCAGGAGGATAGGTTTCGGAGAGAAAGTTCAGGACGTGATTGTCGTTCTTCCACTCGCCCAACAGGACGCGGATCTCTTCGATCAGATAGTCGCCATACTTGGGGTGGTGGCCGAGGGCTGGGCAGACGCGGCCTTGCAGGATGATTGAGATGCTCATGGTCCTTGGTCCTTTCAACGAACAAAAGGTTTCTTGGTAACGCCGGGAGACCGTGGCACGGTTCTATTTACACTGTCAACCGTCCACGGCCCGTTTTGGGTCAATCCTTTTTAACCAGCCAAAAACGGTATTGGTCGTTTCCGATGCTACGGCTGATCAAAACCACATCGCCGGGAAACAGGTGGCTGTTCCGTTTCATAAACGAGATAAAGGATGTTCTGGCGACCATGCGCTCCTTCTTTCCGGTAACCACAAAACTGTCCCCGATCTCCAAGTCCTCCCAGTTGTACTTTTTATATGGGCGGTACTCATATTTTGGGGCGGGTACATTCTTCTCGATTTTAAGGGTAAACATCGGGCTGTCTCTGGTTGATGGAGAATATAATATAGCCCTTGTGTTGTGTTTTGCAATACATGGGGGTGTTTGTCCTCGGACCACGGACCTTGCTATAAGCAGGAGGGGTTATCAAAACTTATACCAGCTAAGTCCTTGTTTCTAAATAGTTATCAAATTATAGGGGGTTGTTTCAAATACGGGGTTTCCGGCCCGACCCCCCTCAAATCACATACGTAAAACTACGTATAAAATTTGCCTAATGCAGCGAAGACCCCGTACCTGATCCTGTTTTCGTTTTGACCCCCGATATTTTGATAAGTATCTAGATTCAAGCACTTAGCTGGTATAAAGTTTACAATCTATGATAAGTTGATGTCCTTTAGAGCAGAACCGATGCCGTGCTATACTGCGACATCGATCAACCAGTGGAGGTTGCCCCGTGGCGCGAGCCAAAACCACGTACAAGCCTAAGCTTGATATCCTGGTGAACCCCAAGACCAAGGGTCTGACTGAAAAGCAGGAGAAGTTCTGCCGCATTTACGCAACCGAGGACGTTACGAGGACCGAGGCGGCGAGGCTGGCAGGGTATACCGAGAAGACTGCCCCCATCGCTGGGTCCCGCTTTCTGAATGGCCGAGACTACCCTCACATCCTCGCGCGTATCGCCGAGATTAAAGAGGAACTGTCGAAGAAGTATGAGGTCACGTTTGACAACCACGTTCGGCAGCTCGCGCGGATCCGAGACGCGGCTTATGAGAAGGGGAACTACCCTGCCGCGGTTTCCGCTGAGAAGGCACGGGGTCAGGCTGCTGGTCTGTATATCTCCCGGCAGGAAATCTTGGTCGGAAAGATTGACCAGATGTCTCGCGAGGAAGTTCTAGCCGAGATCGCCAAGCTTCAACAGGAGTTTCCTGTTTTGGCCAGCGCGACAGCGCCGACCATCGATATGATCCGCGGGCCGAGAGGCGAGGACGACCTGTTCATTTCGGATCCGGAACAAGAAGCGATCTTGGCGGAGATCGATGAGTGAACACTGAAGCCGCGGTATTTAAATACCTCAAGCGCAAACTGCCACAGGTGGACTGGCAGAGGATCGAAGCTTGGGTGGGAGCGGGGGTGCCAGATGTGAATGGAGCCTTCCAGTGGCCTCCTAATGGCGATGGCGGGGCCTTTGAAGTGTGGTGCGAACTCAAGGTCTGTAAGCTAAAGACTTTTAAGACCGAAGGTCTATGGAGACCTGCACAAATCGCATACATTACAAGGCGTTCATGCGTTATCAGCAACGTGTGGAACTTGGTCAGCCACCCTCGGGCAGAGGTCCTTTATATTTATTCAGGTGACAAAACGTCAGCTCTATCGGTAGATTCGACAGGTTCGACGGTCCCTGATCTCATACTAAAGTACGATGAACCGTGGACCACGGCCCTTGATTTGTTCGCATCTCGCCAGATTCGACAGGTTCGCCCGATAGATCCGACAGATTCGATAGATCCGCCGGCCTCGGCAGACGATAGATCCGACAGATTCGATAGATCCGCCGGCCTCGGCAGATTCGACAGATCCGCTTGGCCGATAGATCCGCCGGCCGGCAAAAAAGAACCCCGCTCGACGGATTCGCCGGCGGGGGATAGTTGGAACAGTAGAGAATCGAAAGGCTAGGGGCCGAGTCGCCTGGTGTAAGCCTGGCGGTGTCGCGTCCTATGTTTCGATGGGGCCCAGACTAGCTAGGCCTTGCCTGATTCGCAAGCTTTAGGTGAACCGCCCGCCCGTTGGACCATGGGCCATGATCACAATGTCCGCCCGTGCTTTGGCCGATAGCCCGCCGCACGCCTTGCAAGCTTCGCAGGTGGTTTTCTGTCCGGCTTCTTTTGATGCGGGGCAAATCACTTCGCCTTCAATCGTCGCGGCGTCCTTGGCCCTGACTCGGAAGGACCGCCAGCCCATGGCCCGTGCCAGTGCTAGGTCACGGGGCGAATCGACAGATGCCATGCATATGGATTTGAAAGCCTCGAAAGCTTTCCGTTTCCATTGGTGCGTGTAACCCGTCCGTGCTTTGACTTTTGCTGTGGCATTGGCCCAAATCCGGAAAGGCGCAGCCGCCGGATCGCCATATGTGCCAAGGCGAAAAACCGATCCTTCAAATAGGTCGGGCAGGATAGATGCGTCATAATCTTTACCGGGTCGCGCGTATCTGCCGCGCGTATAGGCCCCATAAACGGATTCGACGGATCGCCCGACGTTCACATAGCATGTGCCGCCATTGGCTGGCCGATGGATGCACCCGCCACAGATAGACTTGTCGAGACCCGTTGCTAAAGCTTCCAAGGGGCGCACGTCTTGACGGATAATGAACGTCTGGACCATTGCGCCCGTTTTCTCATTACCGGATGCATGCGCGATCCGGTTTGCGATCACGACGATAGGGCCACCGTCTATTGCGCTGCGGCCTTCGTATAGAATAACGCCTGTGAAGCGTGGGCTTGAGCCTTTCAAGGCCTTACGCATGTCTGCTGCTGTGCTGATCATTGTGCTTGCTCCTTCGCTCTGGAAACAAAAAGACCGGGGCACAATGCCCCGGTCCCGTTTGAATTGTCAACTCAATCTTCGTCCCAAGCTTTTGATTCAAGCGATTCGCTCGGCTCGGTTTCCGTGTTGCATGTGGGGCAACGGTCATTGCACGCACAGGTCCACACATCCGACCATGCGGTATCGCATTCGTTGCACTCGTAATGGTTCAGGAACAAACGCTCGGTCATGATTTCAACAGGCCTTTTAATTCAGCCTTGATCCGTTTGGCGTTTTCGCCTCGCCATGTCCCCGCGTTTGCGAGAAAATAGGCAACGATAGACTTTGCGCTGTCCTGATAGTATCGGCCGTCAATCGAGACCAAGTGCTGCAACGCGTCA
>RGVZ01000259.1 GCA_010029825.1 bacterium
GACGGCAACCCGTGTTCGTTTGGCAGCCGAGCCGCCGGGTCATCAACGACACGATCGTCGACTTTTACGCGACCCTCAACGATCACGCGCCGGGCCACGGACGTGTCGATGTTGGCGCACTGTGACAACACATCAACCAGCGACATCGTAGCCATGATTAATCCCACAGGGCTTGATAGTACTTGCCGAACAGAGTCGTTCCACGGCGGATACGCTCCTCGTGTGCTTTCAATCCTTCGAAATCACACTTCACCCGCTTGATGTGCTCGGTGATGTTATCAATATCGGCCAGATCATCTCGACCCTGCCAGAACTTATTGTCGTGATCAGGGTCGTTCAATTGCTCGAACGCCCAGATCATTTCGTTCATGATCCACTCCCAGCGCTTTTCATGGAGCTGGTCAGGAACGCCGCAGTTCTTTTCTTCTTCTGTTAACGCCGGCGCAGCGCTCGACCGAAGCTCTTCCGGGACATCCTCGTCGTCCGTGAAGGGGTGGCCGTGCTGGGTCGCCTTCAGCTGCTTGAGCAAGGGCAAGATGATCGGCGCCAAGGTGCTATCAACGCTCCACGTGTCGTAATAGTGCACCTTGACGACAACCTTCTGCTTGCGGAACCGGCCGTGGAACCACTCACAGAACGGACCAAACCACGTCTTGTTCAGCCGCTCACCGATCTTCTGGCAGCGGTCTTCAGAAACGCCAACCCACTGAAGCAGGTCGGCAATCTGATACGGACCCCACCATTTAGGCGACTTGCCGATATAAACTTTCATAGCATCCTTTCTAATCGTTGAACCGCTGCCACTGATGCTGGCACTCCGGGCACTCCCAATACGACACGCCGTCGTAATGCTTGGGATGGCTGTACGGCAGCTGGACGCCGATTAGCCGACTGAACTTATAGGGCGGCGAATAACACTGCTCGATGTACTTGCGCAGCTCTTCGTCGCTCTTATCCTTGCACCAGTTCTGTCCGCGCAAGACCGTAAAGATATCTCCAGCACACCAATCGGCATTGCACTCAGGGCAGTGACCAAAGTGATCAAGCTTGGCCGTCTCTTTGTTAAACAGCGTCGGCATGCTTTTGCTCCTCTACGGGAATAACACGAAACCGATCCGTCTTGGGCAGGATGTTTAACGTCCGGCCGTTGTCCCACCTGACGCCGATCTGGTGCCAGTCCGCCGGACCATCCAGCGAAAGATATACGATCGTGCCTTCAAGCCCTGCGGACATGCCCTCTTCAACCGGGATGCGCGCAGAATCCGGGTTTTTCATGGGCGCCAGCAACTGTATCCGATCTCCAACTTTCATGGGTTTGCTCCTAGGTGCCATTTAACAGGTACGCCTTGTCCTTTTGGAACCACAGGTCAGATGCCTGCTTCTCCGTCAGACCCAGCAGCTCAGCCTCGCGGAACGAGATCTCATCAGGGTAGTAGCGGATGATCATCTTTTCCTCTTCGCTGCCGGCAAACGTCACGATCACTTCGTGGTGACACATGAACTCGGGTCCAACCGAGGCAATGCGCACGCTATCAATCACGGGATCAGCCATAACTACTCCTTTCAAAGAAAAAAAGAAAAACCGGGCGGGCCCTTTACGTTCCGGCCCTATAACCCAAGACTAGCTGCAGCTCTTCTTGGAACTCCCCCACGTCGGCAGCACGCCGCGAGATTTCCCGCAACGATAGCCAAAGGTAAGGAGTACCCGGTTTACAACGGTGCGCTCAGGTATGCTAGCTGGCGCTGGATATCGGTCTTTGGGTTCGGGCATACCAATCTACCCTAGTTTCCCGGGGCCCCATGCTGTTACCTGCAGCAGGAAGCTGCCCCTTAATCCCCGTTGTATAAGAGGGCATCTCTAGCCGTCGCTAGTCGCGCCCTCATGGAGGCGGCGGGAATCGAACCCGCGTCCTGAGATGTTTCAGTTCAGACTTCTACACGTGTGTTTCTGGTGAATTTAGTCTCACCTGAGTGTCACCCTACCAGCGCGGTAACAGGACAGGCCAGCTCTGAACGAATTTAACCTAGCAGGACAGAGCAGTGAGCTAGGCGAGTCGGATTTGGCGACCGCTAGACAACCCTTCCGACTGGGGCTGGTTCGCGGGCTGCTGATTTTACTCAGGCTACTTTCCCCTGCATTTCGCAGCGCTGTACACACGCTGCCGAGACAATAACCCGGGTGGGAGTCGAACCCACAACAAGTAGATCCTAAGTCTACCGCCTCTGCCAGTTGGGCTACCGAGTTATGTCATTGACCCCACGGGGATTCGAACCCCGGTAAACGGAACGAAAATCCGTTGTCCTAGGCCGCTAGACGATGGGGCCGTCACTAACTATTCCAGTGTTCTAACAATCCCACACACTTTCGCAAACAGCAGCTGTTGCGGGCCATTGAGTTTGAAAAACCCGACGAAATGCGCAAACAGCTGGTACGCGTCAACGTGCGGGCGCAGCTTAGCCACCAACTCCGATGCTTTTTCTAGCGTCATTTTGCGTTCCTTTGATAACAAAACCATACGCCCGCAGGGAATCGAACCCCGACTTACAGGTAATCAGCCTGTATCCTTTCGGACCGAGAATATAAGTCTCGTGTGCTAACCGTTACACCACGGGCGCATGTCTCGCGTGGGCGGGGTGCCAGCAGCTTGGGCTACTGCCAGCACCCCGCCGTCAGCGAGTCTACGCTTACCGGTATCTCTTGCAAGCGTACCAGCGGCCATCCCTGCCTTGCGCGACCCCTTGGTCGACAACAGTCATGCCGCTACGGCTGTAGCAGCACCTGCCGAGCGCTTCGTCAGGCGTGGAACCCATGCCCACGCCCTCGTAGCCAGAATTGCCGCCATGGTGCCCCATGACGCAATTCTGGGCCTGTCGTTCTGCCACGCCCTGAGCAGTGCTCGTGTCGTGGGAGTACGCGCTAGGCTGGTACGTGGCCGACGGCGTGTAACTGTGCGTCACACGTCGCCGAAATGGGCCGGCTTGCGCATTGCCGGCCATCATCGTCAGTGCCAGTACCACAAGAACAAGACGAAACATAAAAACCCTCCGTGAGAAGCTACGGGTGCGCGTAGCCGAGAAACGTGGAGCCCCGCACCGGGCATGGTTTAGCCGCGTTCAGGCGGCAAGCTGCTTGCGCCGCTTGGCTGCGACACGGCGCTGCCGAGCCACCGCAATCCCGCGCGGTGCCGCCAGCTTGCAGTTAACAGCCATCGCTAGAATGGCGTTGGCGTGCTTCTCGGAGAACACATAACCACCGTTATGGTTGCTCGCGAGAAACGGGTTACCCTGCCACTTAGCCGGGTTCTTGGGGAAACGCTCGATGCGCTCGCTCAACCACCGCTCCGCAGCCACGCGGCGCAAGCGATAAAACGAGTTCATGCACATCGGGCGCTTGCCGAGGGTCTTTCGGTACGCGTTGACCTGCGGGAAGATTTCCCGCATGAACGAACGGCACGAGCAACCACGCGGCACAACAAACTTGACCTTCATCGCACTGACTCCCTTCATAGCTAACAAAAAAGCCGGCCCACGCCGGCAGTTGTAGTCACGATGACTACAGTAGGCGCAAAGGGACTCGAACCCCTAACCCCCTGCGTGTAAAGCAGGTGCTCTGACCAATTGAGCTATGCGCCTATGCGTGTGGCTGGTTGATAAGGCAACCATTTATCCAAGCCCAACACCTAGCGAATGCGTTGGCACCACACATTTACCTGCAGAAAGTCTTGTAGACCCAGTAGTTGTATCGATCAATACAACTTTCGATGCGGCGACGAACCCACCGCCATGCTTTATGCTGCCACGTATTCAGACCTTGTCGATCCAAATACCTGTTCAGGCACCACATCACTGGCTCGTCAGACCAGCCGTTTAACACTGTGTTGCCGCACTCCAGACATTTCAGGCATGGAATCGCAAATACCGGGACTTCGTGTAGGTCGCCGCCGACGCGCATCTTCCATGTGTCCTTAAGCGAGAACAAACCCATCTGACCGCCGCAACGGTAACACCGATCGGGCTTGTAAATCGCCGTGTCTTTTTCTTCGCTCATCTTTTTCTCCAGATGCCCTCCAATGGCCAAGGCGGGGATCGAACCCGCACGGAGATCGCTCTCCACGGGATTTTAAGTCCCGTGCGTCTGCCAGTTTCGCCACTCGGCCAGCCGCCTGTTAGACCGTGACCGGGTCCTCCTGCGCGGCGGGCGCAGGATACTTGTTGGGATGCGCAATCCACCGATACAGGTCACGATCGGTGTTGCTGTGCGTCCCCATGGTATCGCGAATAGTCACCGACTCCCGCAGGTTCTCACAGAGCCGCTGGATGTCGAGAAATTCACGATAGGTCAACCCCTGAGTTAACTCGCGAGGCGCGTCCAATGTGCGGCGCAACGAGTCAAGCAACTCGTCGATCCGCTTGTTGTAGTAGCCTGCAAGCCGACCCATCTCATCGCTGTTGTGATCCATTCCAGACGTACCTCTTGTCGCCAATCTGGCACCACCACCGCTGCCCGTCGTTCCAGTAGATGGGTGTAACAGTCGGTGACGGCGGTTGCAACGTTGTCGGTTGCGGATGCGCTTTTTGATAGTCGACATAGCTCTCCCAAGCAATGCCAGCGATCATCAAAAGCGCCGTGATAAAACCAAGAACGTTACCCTTAATCTCGATCCCCTTCATTTCAAAACCTCCTTGTTTGGAAATGAAACTCAAAAATCCCCCAATGGGCCCTGTGGGACTCGAACCCACGACCAAAGGATTAAAAGTCCCTTGCTCTACCAACTGAGCTAAAGGCCCACGCGTTTTTAACGTGCGCTAACGTTTGTAAGGCGGCACGAGCCGTCTTTACAGGCGGGGGCGCTTGCGCGCTCCTGCAACTCCTCGCGCGTCACCTCACGAACGTTACCGCCCATAAGATGCGCTTTCCACTTGCCGCGCACTTTGTGCATGACAAGTTCGAACTCGCACAGTTCCCACGGCGGCAGCATGGCCGACCGCGAGCGGAACTCAGAGTATGGCAGATCTTCTCCGTCTTTGCCGGCAAGCGTTTCTTGCACGACTTTGACGGTGACAACCGGCCCGTACTCCGCCGTCATCTCAGCCGACACGAACTCGACCGAGATCAAGCGCGTGTAACAGTCGACCTCGTCAAAGAACTGTTTCAGCTCGTTGACGAACCGCTCTTTGTCGGGCGTGTACGGCGTCATGGTGTCCATCACGCTTTCCACGTCCAGATGAAGTTCTGAGTGCA
>RGVZ01000260.1 GCA_010029825.1 bacterium
GTCGAGCGTGTCGCAGCGCGAGAGGAGGTGGTCAATGTCGCCGTAGCGCTGGAGGAAGCGGTAGGACTTGTCGGGGCCGATGCGCGGAATGTTGGTGTTGTAGTCTGTGCCGCACATGATGCAAAAGTCCAGGAACTGCGCCGCCGACAGGTTGAGGGCGCGCAGGAGGGCCTCGTGCTCGATGCACGAGACGGTAAAGTCCGTCAAGTTGATGCGGTGCAAAAAGACGGGCGCCCCGTAGGCCAGCACGTCCGTGTCTTCTGACAGAACGGCCGCGACGAGGCCCTTGCGATTGAGCACGGCACACGTGGCCTCGGCCTCGCCGACGGCCGCCACGTGCGGAACGCCCAACGCCTCCAGCACGTGACGCGTCCACACAAAGTCTTCTGTGCGCAGCACGAAACACGCATTCTGCATTCGCTGAATCTCGCGCTCCACGTCCGCCACACTAACGTCGAAATGCTCCTCACTACCGCTCTCATCGTCTTCGCGACGTCGACCCACTCGGCGAAGAACGTCCGCCAACTCGGTCTTGTCCGCCCACGCGTCCTTGCCCATGTCCACGACAAGGGCGGCACTCGACGCGCGCGGGTGGTTTTCCAAGAGGTGCTCCCACTGCGCCGTCACCTTGTGCACGCGATCGCGCATCTTGTTGCGCGCGTCGATTCGATTCTGCTTCTCCAAGTCCTTTTCGACGGGAAAGGCCGTGTCAAACACAAAGACGGGGTGAACGTCCATCGCCCGCAACTCGACGACAAAAGAGACAAAGGCTTCCTGCCATTTGGATCCTGCTGTCGTCTTGAACTTGCACAGAAAGATACTAGTGTCCAGCGCTACCTTGTGGAACGCAAAATTGGCCAGACGCACGCCGTGGTGGTAAATGAGGGGACACGACTTGCGTAAAAAGGGATGGAGATTTTTGATCCCCATTCGTCTAAGTGTGATGAAATCACAATGGAAAGGATCGGGTTTTGTTTATCTCCGGCACGACTTGCCGTTCTCGCTCACTTTTCATTGTTTCCAATCACCACCAAGTATGCCCAACTCGACCTCTTGCGTCCTCTGCGGCGCCGCAGCCGGTCTCGCCGAGGTCCTCGTATGTCACCCGCTCGACACGATCAAGACGCGCATGCAGGTGAACGCTGCGGTGCCGTGGCATGCATGGCGCACCCTCTACCGCGGCATCGGCCCCGCCTGCCTCAGCATCATGCCCAAGTATGCCGTGCGCTTCGCCGCCTACGACCTCGCCATGCGGCATTTCTGTGAAAACAGTTTTTGGAGCGGCCTTTTCGCCGGCGTCGCCGAGGCCGTGCTCGTCGTCAACCCGGTCGATGTCCTCAAGATCCGACTGCAGACCGCCGCCTCGATTCGCGATCCCGTTCAACGTCCCACCCTCTTGCAAATGGCCCTATCCGAGGGACGCCACCTCTTTACACGCGGTCTGCCCATGACGGTGGTTCGACAGGCGTCCAATCAGGCCACCAATTTCTACGTGCACGACCGCCTCACCACCTTTGGACTGCCGAGCGCCGCCGCCGGCTTTCTCTCCGGCGCCGTGGGTCCGCTCCTCAATCACCCGCTCGACGTCATCAAGACGGTCGTGCAATCGGCACCGCCTGGACGCGCCATGCGCTTTTCGGACAGTGTTCGTTTCGTTCTGGCCGAGCGCGGATGGCTGGGCATGTATCGAGGTCTGATGCCGCGTCTGGCGCGCATCATGCCAGGTCAAGCCATTACCTTTGGCGTCTACGACGCGTGTCAAAAGACATTTTTCTCGAAAGGAAATCAGTAAAAGTAGGCGGGACGATCGGCCATCGGAATGGCCGCGTGCGCCATGTCCAACCGACGCACTTCCTCCTCGGACAAGGGCGCGCCGAACTGCCACACGTCCATGTTCTCTTGCAACTGCGCCAAGCTGGATGCACCCAGCACGACTGCATCCGTGGAACGCAGGCAAGAGTGATCACGGAGCCACAGGAGCGCCATGCGGACGCCTTGGTCGGGTGGAATGGACGCACACGCAGCCACGAGACCAGGGCGCAGAAACAGTTTTTGATAGATGGGATTCGAAAAGCGTCCCTTTCGCGTCGTTTCCGTTTCCGTATCCGTGTCTGTTTCCGTGTCCTTGGATGAATGGCATTTCCACAACCAGTTGAACCACCGCTGCATCATGGTCGGTTCTCGTCGTGGTGGTGATGGTGATGGTCGCGACGTGCACACGAGGCCACCCAAGAGCGGGTTGTAGGCCCAGAAGGACATGCCGTGCTGCCGAATCCACGGAAAGATGCACTCGACCTGGCGGCAAAAGACATTGTACATGCCCTGGTACACGGCGGGGTGGGCGTAGCCTCGCGCCGCGCAAATGTCCGAGATACGCTCACATTGCTCCAGCGAAAAGTTGGAGAGACCCCACTGCCGGAAGCGCCCGGCACGGTGGGCGCGATCGACGGCCGCCAGCGTTTCCTCCAACGACGTTTCGGCGTCGGGGGCGTGCAGGAAGTACGTGTCGAGCGCGGGACAGTGCCGCAACGAGGCCGTCAACTGACTCTCGAAGGCGCGCTCCGAAAGACCGCCGAACGCGCCAGACGTAAAGTCGTTACCCGCCCACGGATTAGCTTTGGAACTCCACTTCACGGACACACGGGCTTTTTCGACGACGGCAGCGACATGCGCCTCGTTGCGGTAATAGCGCGCCGTGTCGATCGTTGCCTCGCCGCGGTGCAAGGGAAAGCGCTCCCAATACTCGCGCACCATGGCCGCCTGCTCCAGCACGCAGGCGTCGTGGGAGCGCATGTCGGCGTAGGCGTCGCCCATGGTCATGGTGCCGAGAACGACGCGCGGATGTTCTCCCTCGCTTTCCATTTTGTGTGCATACGATGCATGTCCTAAATCAATGTGACGACGTCAAGGATGCCAAAGAGTTCCTCAACATCTTTGGCATCATCGGAATCCATGTCTTTTCTGGAGCGATAGTAAGTAAGGAGAACAAAGCGTGATTACGTTCACGGAGCAGATGCGTGTCGCTCTGTTGCTGACCGGTCAGTTGCGAACATTCGACATGGTCAAGTATTTGCACCGAAATAACATCATTCAAGTTCACGACTGCGACATTTTCTTGAGCATTGACTGCGACAACCGGCGTCAGTGCATTAGTATGAACAGTTCGGCATGGACGGACGCGTCGCGAATCCAAGAAGCGGTGAACTTCTTCCAACCAAAGGACTACCATGTCAGCACGGACTACGACACGGAGTACGAACAGGTCCTCCAGGAAAACGACAAGTTGGATCCAAAATCAGCAGTTCATCGGCTATTCATGCAGCAGTACTTTGTGGTTCAGCGAGCCTACACCATGCTGGCGGAGTATATGCAGAAACATGACGCCGCGTATGACGTCATCGTTCGTCTTCGATTCGACCAGTTTCTCTGGTGCTCCTACGACTTTCAGAAACAGTTCCAGTGGACAGAGAAGAATGGGATCCGCTACAACGAACACAACATGGCTATTCTGCGTGACAGAACGGCAGCCGAAGCCATCGATTTCCCAGAAGTGAGTGACAAGGAGGTTTATGTCCTTGGAAAGGGCATGTTGGGTCACAATCCGTATTGCAATGATCAATTCTTCTTCCATCACCCCAACCTCATTCCCACCATGACGCGGTTCTATGACGAATTGCCCGAACTGATTGCGAACATTGAGCAAGGCAAGAACGGAAGACTCCCCGGCTTTCCCCACATTGAAAACGCGTTTTACGACTTTTTGGTGCGGCACGACATTGACATCCGAGTGACTCATCTGAAGGGCGTCTTTGTTCGACAACTCGTCACGTGATGGACATGGATACTAGCGTAGCGCGTCCTCGATAACCGCGCAAACGTCCACGGAAGGGGACATGGACACGGACACACCGGGCCTCTCCGGATCGGCGTACACAAAGGCCGTATCTGCGTCGTTTGTCGGCAATCGGACCACAGCAATGAACAGGTTCATGGGTCTGTGCTCCTTTTGCGCATCTAGCGCAATTTTCAAAGAGTCCTCGTCGCGGACAAAGACAATGGCGGCACTCACGACGGTTTCAAAGAGCACCCCACTCACCTCACCAACAGTGTCAAACGTTGTCGTTCTTCGTGTCATGACGCTGCCCGTGTAACGGCTGCGAAACTGGTCATAAGCCTCCGACAACAACGTCATGGTCTTGTAATCTGTCGTGGGTTGCGACAAGAAGAGGACCTGTGTGTGATCCCTAAATTTCTCCTCTTTCCGATCCGGTTGTAGGCGCTGCCAAACCGCGTTCTGACATGTCCCAATGACGTCCTCGTCGAATCCCATCTCTGTGCGAGGAACACGCGACAAGTCACAACAGGGACGCCACCGAGATGGCTCCAGTTTGTCCAAGCCACGAGGATCGTCATCGGCCGTGAGAACGTGCTCTGGAAAAAAGCTGACATGGTTCGCGTTGGTTCCCGACCGGCCAATGTGCACGGTCCTCGTGATGCACGGGCTCGCGCAAATACCGCCATGCCGTTTCAAAATCTGAAACATCTCTCGGTCGTATCCAGACCACACGTCGCGCAGAAACATTTCCCAGTTCTGTCTCGTGACGACAAAGCCCCACGGATTCGGCCAAAACACGTACCAATACATGTCGAACAAGACAGGGTTGCGCATGACGTCGATGAGACCCTTTTCGAACGTTTCTGAGGCTTTCTCTCGCAGCAAGTTGTGCGAAAAGCCCGTAATGAGACGCATCTGTTTGTCGTCCTCATCTGCCCAATCGAGCATCGTCGTAAACCATTGCAAGGCGTCCCTGCACAAGACAACGTCGTCTTCGAGAAACAAAACGTAGTCATACTGTCGCTGGTCATCAAACACATGACGGAGTGCCGTCGTTTTGTGCTTGTGAACGCGCAGATTTTTCGCCTGTTGCACAATCTCCACATTCACAGACGGCATCTCCGCGCTGCACCATTCTGCAAATTCACAAACAGCCCGTTGACCCAACTCGACTCGTTGCGACATGCTCGATTCGCCATTCGTAGGCATGGCGTCGAATGAAATGAAAATGTCAAGAGCCGACAGGCCAATGCACTCTTTCAGACAATCCAACACGCGGCGCAGATGCGCGAACCGGTCAAAGGCAATGATCGCAATACAACCTCTTTTCATTGTTCGCAGAACCATCCCACTGTGTTGCAATTTTCACCTACTATATATATATATAGAGAGATATATCTCTCT
>RGVZ01000027.1 GCA_010029825.1 bacterium
GTCCGCGACTTGATCTGTCGCTGGACGTCGAGGTCGCCAACCAGGCTGGCTACATTCCCGGATCAACCATCATCCAGGTGCCGGCGGGCAGCTCGACCCAGATGCGATTTACGGCCCGGACCACCGACAAGTCGATCACCCGCAAGGCCGCGATCCTGCTGAAAGACGCGGCACCGTTTATCCAGCAGGGACCGGTGAGCGCCGGATCCATCACGGTGGCCGCGGCGCCACAAGCCGGCGCCAGCGGCACGATCGAGATCCAGGTGCGCGACCTGACGTATTGCGAGGCGACTGCCAAAAACTCGCAGGATTGCGTCAAGGCATCCTTCGCCAACGACGCCGACAAATTTTACAAATACACCGTCACGGCCGCCCCGCCCCAGGGACAAGGGCAGGGAGCCTTCGTATTGCCGTCGCAGACCCGATGCGTCCAGCCTCCGACCGACCTTGAGCAAACCGTAGGCACCTTGCAGCAAGCGATTGGCATTGGCACGTCGCTGCTCCGTGGAAACTTCATTCCGGTGATCACCAACATCGCCGGCGGCCTCACGAGAGGCGCGGAAGCCGATCGCCAGGGCACCCGCCAAGGTTGTTGACCCGGACGCCAGACCCATTAAGATCGTGCCATGAAGATTCTCGTGGTACAGCTCCGCCAGCTCGGCGACATCCTGCTGACGACTCCCGTCTTGCGGGAGATCAAGCGCAACATTCCAGGTTGCAACGTCACGTTTTTATCACATTCCATGGGGCGCCTGATCCTCGACGACTGCCCGTACATCGATGACTACTTTACCTATGGCAGTGACTGGACGCTCCGTCAGGAGGCATCCCTGGCGGCGACCCTGCGCGCCCGCAAGTTTGATTACGCGTTTGACTTCATGAACAATCCGAGAAGCGCGCTCTACACCCTGGGTTCCCTGGCCCGCGAGCGTGTCGCGTTCCGTTCCGCGAGATGGTGGTGCTACAACCACTGGGTCCCGCGCAAGGGACCAGACCAGTACATCGTCCGCGACAAATTCAGGATCCTCGAATCGGCCGGGATCAGGACGAACGCGCAGAACGCGGACCACTTGGTGCTGCCTTGGTTCGAGAAAGAAACCGGGCCACTCATGCGTTTTGTCGGACAGCACCCGTGGGCCTCCGACGCGCCACTGCGCGTCGCACTGAGCCCGACGCACCGTCGCGAGGCGCGCCGTTGGCCACTGGAACGCTACGCCGCGCTGGCCGATTTCCTCGCTCGAAACTGGGGCGCGTTTGTTGTCTGGTTGTGGGGTCCGGGTGAGGAACCTGAGATCGATGCCGCCATGGCGTTATGCAAGGAAACCACCTACAAGGCACCACGGACATCCTTCCGCGAGCTCGCGGCGTTGACCGCGAACATGGACCTGTTCATCGGCAATTCCAACGGACCAAGTCATGTCGCCGTCGCGACGGGGACTCCGTCACTGCAACTTCACGGTCCGACGAAGGCATTTGCCTGGTGTCCTCAAAACGCCAGGCATCACGCCATCCAGGGCGCCGCCATGGATGACATCGCGCTGACATCCGTCATCGCCAAGCTCGAGTCCATGCGCCCGGCCCTCGCCGCTTACGCCGACAATCGCAAGGCCGCGGGCGTGCGGGTCAACTGGGTCCAGCCTGCTCCGGCGATCCTGCGATGATGCTGAAAGCCTGGCGCGAAAAAATAGACTGGTCCGGCACCATCCATCACGTTTTCCACCGCCCGCCGGGGGAGGACCCGGTGATTGACGGGTTGCGCGGAATGTCCAGCCTCGCGATCGTCATGTTTCACAGCTTCTACGGCGTGATGTTCCTGCTGAAAAGTCTCGACCGGGTGACCGTGTTTCTTGACCAGGTGCCGCCAGGGCTGGCTTTCCTTCTGAATACCGACAAGGCGGTCGACGTTTTCTTCATGGTCAGTGGCTATTTGATGGGCGGCACCCTGTTTCGAGAGATGGCTCGAAACGGCAAAATCCAGATCCGCCGTTTCTACCAGAAAAGGCTTTACCGGATTTATCCCCTGTTTCTTGCCGGCATCGCCCTCTACGCCTTCGTAAACCCCCGGCAGTCGATGCGAAACCTGATTTATAACCTGCTTTTCATCGACAACTTCCAGATGAAAACCATCATACCCGTGGGCTGGTCCCTGTCGATCGAGATGCAGTTTTATGCTGTCTTGCCTCTGGTCGTGTACGGGTTATGGCGCCTGAGTGAGGAATTCCGCCTTGTCGCGCTGGCCGGGTTGTTCGCCGCTTCATTCGGCGCCGTGGCTTTGACGTTGATGATGTCGCCCGTGACTTACCAGACGCCATTCTGGCGGTTCCATCCCGAAATTGTCGATCCGGCGCGTTTCCTCGATGTCATCTATTACCAGACGCACACACGTTTTGGTCCTCTTGTGCTGGGATTGGTCTGGGCGTGGCTCAGCATGCGCGATTCCAAAAACGGGCAGCGCCCGTTGTCACCTGCCTGGGCTGTCGCCGGACTCGCTCTTGCCGCCGTCTGGTCGTATTTTCCCGTGTACCACCGCGACTCATGGTACTACGCGCATTTTTCGCCGGCTTTCAATCTGTTCTGCCATGGCGCGCACCGCGGCCTCTTTTGCGTTGGCGTCTTGATGACCGTCAGATTCGCGCAGAGTGCCGCCACGAACAAAACAACAGGCATGGTCTCCGGACCACTGGCGGCAGGAATCAACGGCATCCTCGGGGCCAGGTTCTGGCGCCCGTTTTCCCAGGTTGTTTTCCCCGTTTATTTGTTCCATTTCCCGATGGTGGCCATCGCGGCGATCGTGACCCTCCGGACGGTTGACCGCGCGGCGGTGGTGTCCGTGTCCCTGTGGCAGGTGGCACTCATCTTCACGATCGCGTCAACGCTCGCCTTGATCGCCGGCATTGTCCTCCACGCCCTGATCGAGCGTCCGATGATCCTCTTGGGAGCAAATCGCTGGCGCCAGACTCAAATCACCCGGGAGAGGTTCGATCGCCAATCCGTGTCCGGGTCATAGCCAAGGCGCGCGCGGGCTTTATTGATCGAGAAATCCAGGTGCAATCCAAGAAACTTGTAACGGGCCTTGTTGATGAACGGGGCGCTCTTGACCCCGGCCATGCGGGAAACCTCGTGCACGACCGTGGCAAGGGGCCACGCGACAGACAAGGGAATCGATGCGCGAGGGACACCGACTCCAAGGCGTCCCGCGATGAACTCCACAAACTCGCGCTTGGTCGGATTGACACCATCGGTCAGGTTGAAGGCATGCCCCGCGGCGTCATCCTTTTCCATGGCGAGAAAAACAGCCTTCGCGATGTTGCCGGCATAGATTGAATTCAGCGCCTGGGTCCCGGGCCCAAAATACGCGAATTTCCCCGCGCGCAACGCGTTCGCCAGTTTCGGCACGACCGTACGGTCACGTTCCCCGTAGACAAAACCGGGGCGCAAGATGACGGCCTCGGACAAATGATCCCGGGGCGCCAATTCACTGCCGCGAAGGACCTGGCGGGCATAGGGCAGCATCACGGCGCTCGCGCCGTAACGCGCCTCAAATACCCCGGATGCTGCCGCCGCGTAGGCCAGCAGCAGGATCTCGCCTTCCGTCTTGGATCTCGTGTAGGCATCGAGTGACTTGAGAGCCGGGAGGACTGTCTCGTCCGTGCCGAAGTGATCGCGGGGTTCGTAAACGCCAAGGGAACTCACATGGACGATGCGCTGGACGCCTGCCCGCGAGGCCGCGTCCAGCAACAGGCCAAGCGCGTCGACATTGTCGCGCCGGAAATCCGCCAACTTTCCCCAGTCGCCGACACGGGCCGCGCAATTCACGACAAATCGCGCGTCCTTGCACAACTTGTTCAGGGCGGCCTTGTCGTGAATGTCGCCCGTGACTTTCACGACACCCATCGAATCCAGAAATCGCGTGTCGCTCGTTGGCCTGACGAGGGCCGCGACCGTGAAACCACGCCGGGCAGCCTCCGCCGCGACATGACTGCCCACCAGTCCGGTCGCGCCCGTGATCGCGATCTTGACCGGAGTCATTGATCAGGACCGAGGACGCGGCACACAAAACCTTTCAGGTAATTGCCCTCGGGAAATGAAAGCAGTACCGGATGGCACGTTGCCTGAAACAGATGACGCGTGATGTTGACATGACGACGGGCCTCCACCGAGGCCGAAAAAAGGACCTTCTGGAAAAGTTCGGCCGGGATGAGGCCCGAGCACGAGAACGTCGCGAGAAAACCCCCGGGATTGATGATCTGCATCGCCAGACGGTTGATGTCCTTGTATCCGCGGCAGGCGCGGTCCACATGGGCGGCGCTCTGCGCGAACTTCGGCGGGTCCAGGACAATGACGTCAAACGTCCGGCCCTCGTCGCGAAACTGACGGAGGACATCGAACACGTCGCCTTCCAGCGACTCATGATCCGTATCGGGGCAAGCCGCCCGGTTCAACTGGATGTTCTCATCGCAAAGGGCAAGAGCCGGGGCGCTGACGTCCACGCTCAGGACATTTTTGGCGCCGCCGACGGCGGCCGCCACGGAAAAACCGCCCGTGTAACAAAACGCGTTGAGGACCGATGCCCCGCGAGCGATCTCGCGCACCGCCTGGCGACTGTCCCGCTGATCAAAATAAAATCCCGTCTTGTGCCCGCGAATGATGTCAACGCGGAAGTTCAGGCCATTTTCCTTGACCATGACGCCCGTCTCAGGGGGAGTGTTGCCCCAAAGGACACCCGTTGTCTGCGCGAGGCCTTCCATCGCGCGAACACCCTCGTCACTGCGCTCGTAGATTCCCGACAGGAATCCGGTCCCGTAATATTTCCCGGCGACGCGCACCAGAGCCTCGACGATGGCCCCCCTGGCGCGCGCCATGCCGGCCGTCAGGATTTGCAGGACAAACCAGTTCCCGATCCGGTCGACAATGAGTCCGGGCAACAGGTCCGCCTCCGCGTGAACCAGCCGGTAACCGGTGGTGCCGGCGGGATCGAACAACCCGGTCCGTGAACGGAAGGCCAGGTCGAGGCGCCTTTCAAAAAACGACACGTCAATCTGCGCCGCGGGATCCCACGACAGGACCCGGCAACGGATCTGGCTCTTCGGGTTGAAGTAACCGCGGGCCAGCCACTTGCCACCGTGATCGACGACGTCCACGATGGCGCCCGGATCGATCTCTGACAGGGCATCATCCGACTTCTTGTCGAGGGCGCCGCTGAAGATCCAGGGATGACGCTGGTTGACGGGTTTTTCCTTGCCGGGCTTGAGGCGGACTTGAGGAAGTGTCGAAGTCATCACGTCTGGCAATCTCTCATTTGTGAAGCAAAATCATATCACATCGCGCGCAGGCGGCCAGAAAGGACCTCGGACCGGAAATCCGGTGACCGCGCGTTGACGCGCGCGCAGGTATCGCGGCCAAGGATGGTTTCCGCGACCTGGTATTCCTTCCGCGCGTCGGTGGCAAAAATACCCGGGTCGTCCGTGGCCAGGCAGATGCTGAGTCCTTCGGCCACGAATTCGCGCACGGGATGGCTGGTCGCGTCTGGCACACCGGCCACAATCAAGTTGGATGTGATGCACGACTCTATGACGCAAGATGACCGCGTCGCGACGTGACGGCGGGCTTCCGGTGAGAACCCCAAAGCCACCGCGTGACCAACGCGGTGAGCCCCCAGGTTTACCGCCCCCATGACACGGGCCACTGCCTGTTCCACCGACCCCTTCTCCATCGTCTCGCCAGCGTGGATCAAGAGCGCCAGCGCGTGCCGTGGATGGCTCGCGTTGTCGGCATGAATCTGGCGGCAAACGGGTTCGAGCGTCATGACATCCGTCGTCTCCTCGTAACCGCTGAAATCAATCGCCGTCAGGTACTTTCTGGTGTCTTCAGGCGTCGCGGCCTGCCACGCCTTGAGGTTCGCGTATTGCGTCAAGGCCTCGACGGGATTCCGCGAAAGGCTCATCGCCAGTCTCGGCTCGAAGGTTCCCGAGGACTCCGCGGCAAACAGGCGCATGATTTCACAGACGCCGTCGAGGTGTTCCTTGATCGTGTAATTCGTCGTCAATGGCGTGCGCGGCGGATACACATAACGGTATTCGACGTGACGCCGCCCCTCCGCGCGATGTGTTTCCATCACCCGTCGCAACACTCGCAGGTCGTCGCGCTCATGCGACACAGGAAACAGGGCAATCGCCAAAGCGAATCGCGCCTCGAATTCCTCGAACCGCATCGCCCTCGTGCACAAATAATTTTCAGCCAGTGTCTCGACCCCGGTCGAGGTCCGCCAATAGTCCGGCCACGGCGGGCGCGTGCCAGCGCATAGTTCAAGCCTTCCGGCGTATGCCTCCAGGCGTTCGACCCGATTTTTCCAGGAATCGCGACCGAGTTCCCAGACATCGACCGGCCTCAGGCAACCGTACAAATGAACATGCAAATCCGTGAGGATGAGACCAGTCATGCGTCAACTCCCGAACAAAACAGCCAGCTCGGCGTCATCGTAGCGGATCATGACGGAACTTGACCGTTCAATCTGCCACAGCCCCGCGGGGTCACCCTTGCGCTTGCGCAAGTTGCCCTTGCGCGAGACGTAGACTTCTCCCGCGCACCCCCCACGCAGCTTCGAATAATGAATCGCGAGGATTCCCGCCGCGCGCAACACCGCCGGCGGCAATTCCGTTTGCCCCTTGAACTGGCGCGCCGGGACGATGACGTGGGATCCTGTGCTGCCGACCACGTGCAACCACCAGTCGTTCGCCGCGGCGGCCTTGACCAGGCGGTCGCTCTCCTCGGCACCCTTGCCAACCATGAGCCGTGTTCCGTCTTTCAACTTGAAATCATGCCAGTCAGACGCCACGGGACGCGCGGCCTTGCTCTTGACCCTGCCCTTGACGTTGACTTGCCCGTTCGAGTCCGCACGGGGCTTCAGGCCGTGATGCCGCAAGATCGCCGCGACCTCGTCCTCCCCCATCGCTCTCGCGCGCAACCGGGCGAGATCCGACTCCATCTCAAGAACCGCCCCGCGCAATTTGGCCATCTGTTGCCCGGCCTCGTGCAGCGATTTCTCCAGTCGTTTCAGCTCCTTGAAAGCCGCGTCCATCTCGCGTCCCCGGCCCTCGGCCCGCAAACGGTGCGCGTCTGTCCGGGCCGCTTCAACGGCAGATTCGATCGGCTTGTGGCGTTCTTCTTTCTGGATCGACTTGCGCAAGGTCTTAAGCCGGCGCGCCAAACGGTCGCGCGCCTCACGCTGATACAGAGGCAACAAGTCATCCGGCTCGCCAAGCCGCGGAGCCTCATCAATAGCCTCATCCCTAACATGATCCACGACCGCCGCCAGCAACTCCGGCAGGATGTCGCGAAGAGACGCGCGCTCGCTGACAGACATCTGGTGCGGCAAAGTAAAATCAAGGGGACGCCGCTTTGTGAAAATGCCGCCCGTACTGAAGCGCATGCGAATACACGGCTCCGGAGCGCATTCAATCAGCGTGATTTCCGGGGCGGATCCACCCGTCAGACGCGCGTAGGCCCGGGGGTTTCCGGCATCTGAACCAAACGGCATCCACCATGTCCGCGAATCGGCGTCATGCCAGATCGCCGGAAGAAACAAACTTTCTCCCCACGTGCGGCACAGCGACGCAAGGTTTCCCGCGGCATTGGCCGTCGATGGTTTTTCCGCGACGATCGCAGGCCCGTGACGCCGCGGATGCGCTGAAAGCACCAGATACTTTCCCGCTTTTTTCACGGGCCAGACAAGCGCCGGTTCCTCGACCGGCGTCTGGAGGCATTTACCCAGGACGACTGGCATTGGCTTCCGCCGCGGCCTGGGTGGAATCAAGCGCGGACTGGACCCTGGCGCGGGCTTCCCCGAAGGCGGACCCGTGCGCGTCCGGGGGCACGGAAACCGGTTCGCCATAAACAACGTGGATGGTCGCGAATGGCTTGGGAATCCGGAACTGATCCCAGCTCTTGTGAAGCACCCAGTGCCGGTCCGCGACCGCGGCAAAAGGGACAATCGGGATGCCAGCGCGCCGCGCGATATCGACAACGCCCGATTTCAGGACGCGGCGTGGTCCCCGTGGCCCGTCGGGAGTGATTGTCGGCAGGTACCCGTCGGCCGTGACCTTGACGAGTTCCTCGCGCGCCTCGGCGCCGCCTCTTGAGCTGCTGCCGCGGATCGTCCTGAAACGCATCTTCTCCATCACGGCCGTCACGATCGCCCCGTCTTTTGACAGGCTGGCCAGAGGCGCTGTCTTGGTCCCCCGCAACAGGACGATCGAGGCCAGGATGTTCTCATGCCAGCAAATCTGGGCATAGGAACCCGATGGCAGGCACGATGCGGCGACGCGCAAGTGCTGGTCCCCCGACACGCGGAATTTCCATGTCATGGCGAAAGCCTGGAGCACCCCGTGGATCAACCATACGGTGAACCGTTCAGCCGCGGTCAATTCGCGCGCCGTCACGGCTGTTCCCCCTGGACTTCCGGCTCGTCGATGCCGTCACCATCCTCGTCCTCGGCCGTCCCCGCCTCACGCGCGCAGGCCTCGGCATCGCCCTTCAAACACTGGTCCTTGTTGGCCTCGGCGAGATACGCCTCATAGGACGCGAGGGGACGCCCGAAGTTTCCCGTGGCCAGCGCCTGCAACCACTGTTGCTGGGTGATGTAACCGTTACGCCGCATGTTGAGGACAATCTTCGCGAATCTCCGCTCGCCGAACGAGGTCAGATCGCGCTTGCGAAGTCCGGCGGACCATGAGTTCGGACTCGGAATGACGAGGGCAAGATGCGCCGCTTGCTCGATCGTGAGCAAGGACGCCTTCGTCCCGAAATATTTTTCCGCGGCGGCCTTGATGCCATAAATGCCATCGCCGTATTCAGCGAGGTTCACATACCACTCCAGGATGTCGTCCTTCGGCATGATCGCCTCGAGCAGCAGCGCGCCGGTCGCCTCGCGCGCCTTGCGGATGATGGTCTTCTCCCGCGACAGGAACGCCATCTTGATCACCTGCTGGGTGATCGTTGATGCGCCCCGCACATAACGTTTCTTCTGCCGGTTCAGCTCGATGCTCTTCTCGATCTCCTGGAAATCAAGACCATGATGCTGGTAGAACCGCCCGTCTTCCGCGACCACAACGGCGTTCAGCAAATGCCGCGAGATCTGCTTCTTGTCCACCCAGCCCGCTTCTCCAGGCCCGACCACCACATAGGTCATGCCCTTTTTCTTCGTCCACTGCTTGACGGTAACGCTGCCGACAAGAAGGCGCGGTACCCACGGGATGAACCACAACACGAACGCGGCCAGCAGCGCCAGGATGACCCACTTGATCCGGACCGGGCGCGAAACGCGCGGCTTGATTCCATCCATCACGGAATCAAGATTGGTTGCCTCTGAGTTCGGCTGGATCTCGTTCAATGGGAATTCTTTCCTAGTGATTTCCGGCCGCGAACCCACGGACAAGTTTCACGAGGCTTCCAAATCCCGGAATGTTCTCGTACAGCATGCTGCCCAGATCAAAGTAGTCACGATGGTAAACGGCCTTGCCGTTTCGTGACCTTACGTAGCTGACTCCATCCACACTCATTTCCTTGCCGGACTTGAGGCGCTTGTGCTTGAGCCGCATGGTCCATCGCGCGTATGTCTCGTCGCCGACACAAATCTCGCTGGTCACGTCAAAGTGAATGTCGATCACGTTGTCGTAAAGGCGCGAGTAATAACTGATCAGGCGGTCCCGTCCCTCAAGATGCACCATGGGATCATCAAACACAGCCGCGGGATCGTAGAAGGCCTCGCACGGCCCTTTCATGTTGGACTTGGAGACACTGTTGAAAAACTTCGCGATCGAGACATCAAGCGCCATCGTCATTCCTCCGGGTCGTGCACTTCCTGCCGCGTCATGCTTTCGCCAGCGGCGCGGTCTTGTAACCAACTTTCAAACCGTCAATCGGCAGGGCCGACAGTTCCTGCAAAAACGCGTCCGTCACATCCACGGACAATTCCGGCGCCGCCACGGCCACCTCGACATCACCCATCTGCAACTTGAACCTGACAGCGGCACGCCCCTTGTACCGCGAGCAAACATCCTTCAGCCTCTGCAACTGGTCGCGCCCACTCGCCCCACCGCGTGTCATGGCCATGCGCAATTCGATCCCCTGCACACGCTCCGCGCGAACCTGCTCCAATGGAATCATCCGCTCCATCTTGAATCGCGGCGGTGCCCCGTTGAACCCTTCCGACATGTCCCCGACGACCACCACAGGCGATCCCGGTTTCGGGAACTGTTCCGGGATATCCCGCGCGAAACACAGCGCCTCCAGCTCGCTCGAATCATCCTCGACCGTGACGTAGGCCATCCGTTTGCCCGACTTCGTCAGGCGTTCCTGGACATCCTGAAACACCGCGACAAGCCCTACTGAACCCTTGCCCGTCAATTGATCCACGTCCGCAAGGCGGGCCTTCGAGAACAGGCGCACGTCTTCCTTGTAAAAGTCCAGGGGATGCGCGCTGACGTAGACGCCGAGGATCTTCTTCTCAAGCGCCAGCCACTCAAGGGGCGTGACCGGTGGTTTCGCGTTGGTTGGGGTCGGCCCCCACGCCGGATTGGCGTGATCCACCCTCCGGTCCCCCGACATCGACGACTCTTCCGGCTCATCATCATCCATCAGCCCGTCGAACAACCCGCCCTGGCCGGTACTCTTCGCCGTGTGGTGGGTTTCGCTGTATTTGACGAGATCCCCGATCATGCCCATCAAATGGGGACGCGACATGCCGAACCCGTCGAGGGCCCCGGCCTGGATCAACAGTTCCAGGGTTTTCTTGCCGACGCGATGCAAGTTCACGCGCTGCGCGAGGTCCGTCAAATTGATGAACTTCCCGCCAGACTCGCGTTCCTTGATCAGGTCCTCGAGGACGACGACACCGATCCCCTTGATGGCGCCAAGCCCCAGGACCGTGAACTTCATGCGACGACACTCGGAAAGATACCGGACAACCTTGTCCGTCTTGTCGAGATCGCACGTCATGATCGACGCCATGAACTCTTCCGGGTAGTGGGCTTTCAAGTAGGCTGTCTGGTAACTGACAAGGCCGTACGCGGCCGAGTGCGACTTGTTGAAACCGTACTCGGCAAACTTTGCCATCAGGTCAAAGATCGACTCGGCCTTGCCCTGGTCGACGCCGTTGGCCGTCGCGCCCGCGACAAAACGCGACTTCTGCGCGGCCATTTCCTCGGGATTTTTCTTGCCCATCGCGCGGCGCAGCAAATCGGCCTCGCCCAGCGTGTAACTCGCAAGGCGCGCCGCCGTGTTCTGGACCTGCTCCTGGTAGAGGATGATCCCGTAGGTTTCCTTCAGGATGGATTCCAGTTGCGGCAACGGATATTCGATCCTCTGGCGACCATGCTTGCGCTCGATGAAATCGTCCACCATCCCGGAACCCAGCGGCCCCGGACGGAACAGGGCCACCACGGCGATGATGTCCTCAAACGTTGACGGCTTGAGTTTCACCAGCAACTGCTGCATCCCCTGGCCTTCGAGCTGGAACACGCCCACCGTGTGGGCCGCGCTGACCATCTTGTAGACCAGCGGATCCTCGAGGTTGATGCGGTCGATGTCGAAATCCGGTTTCTTACCCGCGCGAATCAGTTTCACCGCGCGGTCGATCACCGTCAGGGTTTTCAGGCCCAGGAAGTCAAACTTCACGAGGCCGACTTTCTCGGCCATCTTCATCTCGAACTGCGTGATCAGCCCGTCGACTTCGGTCGTATAAACCGGCACGTAATCGATCATCGGCCCGTCGGACATCACGATACCGGCCGCGTGGACCGACGTGTGGCGCGCCAGACCCTCAAGGGCGCCGACCATCTCAAGCAATCCCGCCACCGCGTCATCGCGACCGGCTTCTTCGGCCAGTCGTGGCTCGACTTCCATGGCGTCTTTGAGTTTCACGACCTGCTTGTCGGGAATCTTGTTCGGGATCAACTTGGCGATGCGGTCGCACTTGCCGTAGCTGATGTCCATCACGCGCCCGATGTCGCGCACGGCGGCCTTGGCCAGCATCTTTCCGAAAGTGGTGATTTGCGCAACGTTGTCGGCGCCGTATTTGCGCGTGACATACTGGATGACCTCGTCGCGACGGTCCTGGCAGAAGTCGACGTCAAAGTCGGGCATGGATACCCGTTCGGGATTCAGGAATCGTTCAAAGACGAGATTGAACCGGATCGGGTCGAGATCCGTGATCCGGAGCGCATAGGCCACCAGCGATCCAGCGCCGGAACCCCGGCCGGGACCGACGGGAATGCCATTGTCCTTGGCCCAGTTGATGAAGTCCTGGACGATGAGGAAGTAGCCCGAAAAACCCATGCTCAGGATCACATCCAGCTCAAAATCGAGGCGGGCACGGTATTTCGCCTTGGCATCGGCGTCGAATTTCGGGCCGTAACTTTCCGAAAGTGCCGCGAGGCGTTGTTCCAGCATTTCCCCGGCGCGTTGGCGCAGATACCCATCGGCCGTCTCGCCCCCGGGCACCGGGAACTTGGGCAGGTAGTACTTGCCGAACTCAAACTTGACGTTGCAGGCACCGGCGATCTTTCGCGTGTTCGCGACCGCCTCGGGCCATGCCCCGTAGACTTTCTGGAATTCGTCGTTGTCGAGGACATGAAACCGCGCGTTGCGGTTCCGGCCGCGCAAGTCCCCGACTTTCAGTTCGTGTTTGATGCCCAGCAGGATCGTATGCGCGTCCGCGTCACCCGCGTTCAGGTAATGCGCGTCGGCCGTCGCAACCACCGGCAAACCAAAATGCCGCGCCGCGGCCACAAGATCCGGCAAGGCGGCTTTCTGGGCCGGCAGGTTGTTGTCGATGATCTCGATGAAATAGTTGCCCTCGCCAAACGAGGCCCGCATCGCGTCGACGTGGGATTTCAGCGCGTCGTAGGCCGCGTCCGCCATGCTGGATTCACCGGCGGTCTTCCAGCGGTTCCATTCACAGACAAGATAGGCAAACTCTCCGCGCAGGCAGGACGACAGCGCGAAGAGGTTGTTGCCCGGGCGTTCGTCGACGTGGGCTGTCGTGCAGACGGGAATTTCCCTGAGGTTTTCCAGATATCCACGGCTGACGAGGCGGATCAGGCGTTTGTAGCCATCGTTGTCCTTGGCGAGGAGGGTCAAGTGAAACGCGCTCGCGTCGGACGGCATGGCCCCGTCGCGTTTCATGTATCCTGCTGCCGCGGCGCGCGGTTCACAGAAGATCTCGCAGCCGATGATGGCCTTGACGCCTTCGGCCTTCGCCTTGATGTAGAATTCCACCGCGCCGAACAAGTTGCCGTGATCCGTGACGGCGACAGCGTCGTGGCCGAGTGACTTCACTTTCTTGATGAGGGCCGGAATGCGGATCGACCCGTCGAGGAGTGAGTATTCACTGTGCGTATGAAGATGAACGAAACTCACGGGCAAACTACCAATGTCTCACGCGAAATTGCCTGTCAGGACTGATCGACAACCCTATCACCCGCCGCCCTGACCGTCACCCCCAAACCATTTGAATCGTTTTAGAAACGTATCGCCAAACCTAACGCCGGTCTGGGTGTTGGCCTGTTGATGGGCCCCGAAATTGGCTGATGGGCGACGGCCATTTCACCGCCCGCATCGACGAGCGATAAATTCAGTTCGAAATTGTCCAAAAATGCTGAATGTTCATTCAGCAACCGCCATTTCCGGTTTTGCTCAAAAGGCGAAAAAATCAGGTCGAACACTTCGGCAATCTTGAATCCGAAAAATGTGCCAGCGGCGATAATACTCGCACCGCAAAACGTGCTGTCCCCTCCAATCACGCAACCCGGAAAGGCCACATAAAACACTCCGGCAGAAACACCCTCCCCGATTGCGTAAGTCCTGCCATCCAGGAAGAATCGTCCTTGCACGGCATGACCCAGCCCAAATCCCGGAAAATACCCGACGACGGTTCCCAGAATGTGCTGCCATGGCTCAATGAGACCAATTTCCTGAATTCGATCGACTTCCTTTTCAGAAAATTTTCGAGTCTTGGCCACTTCTGAGGCAAACGCCGACCCGTTAAAATAGAGCGCCACGATCAACAAGCGGATCCAAACCATAAAAGTTGCCTCGGACTTGGATGTGAATCGCTAAAGGGTACTCAGCCAGTTGGCGGATGTCCAGATCCGGTTGTTTACCCTGCTGGAAACTGGCCCGCGTCCAAGTAAGTTGCCATAGTCGTGGCGTCAGAAGAAGCGTCCATATGGGACATAGATTTCCAGTCCCGCGTACTTGTCGTCAGAGAATGTCGCGCTGACATATTTTCTGGTCGTGGTCCTGGATTGCATCTTCAGGCCAAGGTTGGACAAACGGCCCGTGGCAAACCTGCCCTCAAGTGTTATCAACTGGCCATTTTCACCGCTGGAGTCGCCTTTTTGGCGCGAAGACTGAAAAGTAGCTTCAACGTTGAGGTCTTTCTTGCCCAGTCCCAATCCAATGGCGATGTCAGTTTCGGTGCTGGGGGTTTCGCTTAAAGCATCTTTGCCACTCATCGAGTCCAGAATCAAAATACCGTAGGTGGCTCCGCTTAATCCGAGGCGAGCCATCACCTGAAATTCCTGCTGGAGTGAATAAGTCCCGCCGTTTTTATTGCCGCTACCGGCCATGCCAAACTCTGCGGATATTTGATTTGTACCTGTCCGGTATTCCATGGCCACTACTGGCCGACTGGCAGAAATGGACGCCGATTGGCCAAGTATTTTCAGGGTGAACGAGTTGTATTCCAGCCCCAATCCAACCTGGAAATCAGGCGACACATGATAGGCGCCAGCCACTCCGATCACGGTACTGTTTGCACTGGAGTCACTGCTGTATCTGGCGTTCAGGTATGTCGGACTGAGGACGAAGACGAATTTCTTGCTCGTGGGCAACGCGAATTTTCCGCGGATCCCGTCGATATAACTAGTTGACGTCAAGCGGTCGGACTCTATGGTATTTTCCGCGTACACAGCCCCAAGGTTCATGAAACCATTTGGCGTGCTGAGTCCCGTGGTGGTCATCGTATCCAACGGGATCAGCGTTGCCGGGCCGTTGCCCGATCTTGTCGTGTCCGCGTCGGCCTCTTCCTCGCCTGGAGTGGTTTCGGCGAAGGCTGGCTTTTCGTCCCTGTGCGTGTTCGTTGACGCTGGCTTCTTTTTATTTCTCGCGGTCTTGTTTGCCGGCGCCGCGAACGCGCTGACGGAGAACCATGCCGGGACAAGCACCAAGGTCAGAAAGCGTGGAAATGAGAGCATGGCTGGTCCTGTTCTGGGGTTTTATTTTCACGCAACTTGAAAAAAAGGAGGGGACGTGGCAGTCCCCTCCTCGCCTCTGAAATGCCCTGAAATCATCCACCAAATGCGGGGACACCCGTGAACGCCGTTGACAGCTTGCCGCAGTAGTCTGGCACAACCGCACGCATGCCGAGGGAAACCAGTTCCAGAGAGCTCTGCAACGCGGCGCAGTCGGCCAGTGCCGTCAGGGTCAAGTCAGACGCCTTGAAACAAGCGTGATACAGCGCGGCCGAGGCGCTGAGGGTCCGGTCCTGGGTCTGGATGTACAGGAAGTTGGCATTGGACTTGACATGCATCTGGTTGGCACCGATACCGACGCCACCTGCCGTCAGTTCCAAAGTGCCGGCGGCAACGTCCGCCTTGAAGTGCATCAGGGTCGAGGAACCGCTGAAGTTGTCGGTCTTGCCCTGATAAACAACGGCCATGTAAGCGTCGACCGCCCGGTCCGCGTCGCTGGTTCCAGAGATCTTGGCCATCGTCATCACACAGTTGTCGCTGCCGTCGAGATCCTTGGTGGCCCCGTCGACAAGGTACCAGTCGTTGTCCTTCTTGCCAAAGGCCAGGGTCAGGCCCGGGTCGGCCGTTTCCTGGCACTGCACGTGGAGCGGGAAAGTCGTCGTCCCGGTCGCGGCCGGCACGCTGAAGGTGCTGGACACGTCGACGGGCGTCGATCCAAGGCAGTCCGGCGCCTTGTCCATGCCGCCAACGCGGGAATCGTATTCCTTCATCCGGTTATCCACATTCTTGACCAGTTTCAAAAGGTTGGTCGGACCTTCGGAGAAGAGGCGGGATTTCACGATGTCCAGCATCGCGGTCTTGTCCGCGTCGGACGCGGGTTCTTGCGGGGCGACGGTCAACTGACCGCGCGTCACTTTCGCGGTCGACTCCATCACGGCGGTTTTTCCCAATTTCACCGAGGAACTGGTCCCCGACGCGATGCGCAACTGGCCCGGCGTCACGGAAGCCGTCGGCGGATAGGCCTGGGGCGCGCCAATGCTGCCACCGTTTTTCTTGTCCTTGCCGCAGGCGTAAACAGCGATGACGCTGGCCGCGGCGCAAGCCACCGCTGCCCGCGAAAACTTGATCGACGATAACATCCTTGCACCTCGTCAATGAAATGGGGGGGGAACACTCAAGCGGATTTTACGCCGCCGGGGCGGGGGGAGTCAAAGGGCGGAAGAGAGGATTCTTCGGGCTTCGCCCTCAGAATGACGGGGCTAGGGAGCCCGTTTGATGCGTTCGCAGGCGATCAGCGTCGCGCCGGCGATCGCGAATGGCATCAGGAAGATTTGCGCCAGGGGGAAGATCAGCCACACCCCGAGTCCGATCAGCGCGGGCGCGTCGCGCAGGGCCATGCCGATGCGTTCAGAGAGCGGCAACCCCCGACGCGCGAACGGGTAATCGTACAGGTTCCAACCGAGGACCAGCGCGGTGACCAGGGGCGTTACGACATTAAGTCCCGGGATCAGCAAGACGATGAGTGGCAGGCAAACGCTGATGAGGCCTTTCTTGAATTCATCAACCGCAAGGCGCCACGAAAAGAGCGGAGCCGCCCTGGTGTTCGCCGCCGCGCCCAGCACGTCCCGTTCGACTGCCAGCGAAACCCGGTCGAACACCGGCGAAGCCAACACCGCCGCGACCACAACACTCGCGCCCAGGACGAAAAGAAACAGGGCGACGCCGACCACGCCCTTCAGCCCGAACCAGAGGGCCAGTTTCCACGGATCTTCCGGGCGTTTGAACAGCAAGTACTCGTAAAGACTGGCGTTATACTCAAAAAACGCCAAGACCCCTGCCGAGAAAGTCACTGCGCCGAACAAAAATGGAACCAGGAGCAGCGCCAGCCACCCTGGATGCCTGCCCAGCCAGCGGCATCCGCCGATAAAGGCCGAAAATCCGCCAACGAAACCCCGGACTGGACCAGGCTCACCACCGGCATTTCCAACGTTTTTGGACACTTGCCCCCCTTGACCGCGCCGCTGAGGCTACCGCAAACAGGGTCGCGCCATCAAGGCGCGGAACGGGCGCTTTCATCGGTCTCTCACGAAAAAGGTTCACGAAAATCGGGGAAAAGGCTATAAACGCCCGGGTCTTTTAATGACAGGATCAGGGGGTTTTTTGGGTTTCAATCCGAAAACGTCGTTTCGCAAAGGCATCTTTTGCTCCACCGTGGCGCTGACTCAGCTCCCGGGTTGTGGATCGGCGAAAGTTGACACTGGCGACAACTCCGAAGCCCCCCTGCGCCCGGCACCGGTCGCGCCCGCTGGCAATGGCGACTGCTGGGCACCCGCGAAAACCCTAAGGGTTCCGGCGCGTTTGAAGTCCGATTTCAACGCGGCGATGGAACCGGTTTGCTCCCAAGGCAAACTGGTGAACTTGCTTCGCTCCGACTGCGGTTGGGATGGCTCGGGGCCCGCGACAGACCACATCCGGGTCATGAAATCGACGCCCGTCAGCGACCACGACGCGACCGATTTTGAATACTTGTCCGCATACGCCCTGAACGCCGGGCCGGCGCCGTTCTCGTACCCGGCCACCCTGATGCTGGTGGCCCTGGAACCCGCCAAGTTCCGCAGCGCCTTTGAAATCCCCGGCGGCGCCACCATCACGCCAGACGGACGCGGTTCAGCCTTCAACGGAGTGACCACGCGATTCCGTTACAACTTCGAAGTCAACGGCATGGCGAAGTTCGGATTTACCGGCGACGTCGAGATCTTCCGCGTGGATCCGAACCTGGTCATCGTGTTCAACCAGGCCGTCGAGAATCTCGAAGGACTCAAGGTCCGGCGCAACATGACCATCGTCTCGAAACTTGACGATGGCCGCGAGAAACTGGTCTCGGTCGAGCAGCGTCTCGTTCCAGACATGGGCCAGCATCAAATTGCCCTCGCCAAGATGCTCAAACTTGACCAGATCGAGATGGAAAACCGTTACATGAACTCCAAGGTCCGCGAGGCTCCACCCGAGCTGGCGCGAATGACCTTCTAACGACCTTATGACAATCCGGCCACGTCCCGGAACCATCCTGGAAAAAAACACCGTGAACCTCTTCCATAAATTTCGATGCGCGCCGGCATGGGCCCCGTTTTTGGCCTGTTCCCTGGCCATCGCGGTGATCTCCTGCGGGCGGGTCGACCGGCGCCCCCATTACGACGACCCCAAAGATTACGGACGCACGCCGGTGGCGATCGAAGCGCCGGCAGACCAGGGCGACGCCGCGGGCCAGGGCAGCACCCCCGCCGCGGTCCGCGTCAACGCGCCGGACCCGAATACCGTCGTCGCCTCGGTCATGTTCAAGGGTCAGGTGGATCCCGGCTCTTTCCGGTTCGTGACGTCTTCCGGAACGATCCTGAACCCGTGGGACCTCCCAGGGTCGAGCTACTTGAGGAAGTACTTCGACGGCGACCAGAGCATCCTCTTCTACGGCCGCCAGACCTACGGCGATGAAACCACCGGCGTCAGCCGTCTGATCCAGGACGGCATCTCGAACAGCGCCGACATGGGTGTGGTGATTGGTGGTGAAAGCGAGAGCGGTACGCAGATCCTCGAGCGCCTTGTCGGAAACGACGACATCAAGGGCGCTTGTCCGACGGCCGCTGTCTGCATCCGGTCGATGGTCTGGAAACCGGTCGCCGGACAGGTGAAGACTTTCTGCTACAAGGACGCCGCGTCAGGGGCGCTGACGCTGTTCCCGTACGCCCCTGCCCCGAACTTCCCCGCGAAGGACGCGAAGAAGGCGGCAGGCAGTTACGGGCCATATCGGGTCGAAACCTACGAAGGTGAAGTCAATTGTCAGAATGACATGAACCAGAAATCGCGCGAGAGCCACGATGTGCGCGAGAGCCATGATGTGATGGTCCGGTTTCACTTCATCCCGGCGCCGAAGTTCCAGTACAACATCAAGAAGAAAAACAAGATCGAGGCCGACTACGCGGTCCGCGTCCTGATCGACAAGTCTGGACGCGAGAGCCCGCAGAACGAGCAGCCTTACGTTGACTCTTTCTCGCGCATGCAGGCCTACTCCGAGTACTTCATCAGCGAGAAGGAAAAATCACTGGTCAAGATCATCAAGCGCACGCGCAAGAGCATCAACTTTCCGGGCGATGACACGTGGATCGGTTCCCTGGTCCGCGGATACAACGCCGTGAGCCCGGTGACCGGAGTCCTGATGGATGTCCACGCCGAGTACTGCATGAACCTGCTCGACAAGCAAATGGTCAACGAGTGCCGGGCTGACGGAAAGGCTTCGCGATGAGATCGCATGCGACGAGATCACAAGCGACGCGATTTGCCGTGAATTCGATGGCGACTCTGGCGGCCTTGATGGTGTTCGCGGGTCGCGCGCATGCCCAGGACCTGTTCCCGGCGGGCGTTGAAACCAAGGCTGCCGGCATGGAATCAGCGATTGCCGTCCGGTCTGCCCCGGCCACACTGTACAACCCGGCCAACCTGGGACTCGAGCCCGCGCGCAAACGGGCGTACCTGGAAGCCGGAGCCATCCGCGCGCGGATGGCCTACGAGCATCCGCAATATGACCAGGTATTTGTTGAAGTTCACTCGCCGGTCGCGACGGCCGGAGTCACCGGCGCGTTCCTCGATCAGAGACTCCGCGCCGGACTCGCTATCTTCCCGTCGAAGAGCGGCGGCATCGTGATCAACGGGATTCCGCAACCGGTCGCCGGTGAAACCCATTCGCTCGCGGTCGAGAATTCGGACCAGACCATCAAGACGGCTCTGGGCGCGTCCTGGGCCGTGTCCCCCGCGATCAACATCGGGACGGGGATCATCCATACTTCCGAGGACCGGCTGCTTTCTGCCCGCGTCGTGGGATCGGCAACGCCCCTTTTGAATCAAAAAATGGCCAATGACTTCGCGCGTGGGATTGCCGGCGTGCGCGCCGATTCCAAGATTGGCAGCGTCGCCGCGGCCCTGACGACTCCCGTGCGCAAGACCTACGACGGCGAGAGCAGCGTGGCTGGCGGCAGCGCGTCGTCCAAGCCAGAGACCGTTGCCTACGAACCAGCCGTCGTGGCGACCGGGTGGAGCGTTGCTACCGGCCCGATCCGCACGGAATTCAGCCTGAACCACCGCATGTGGGGTGACGCCGCGGACGTTATGCGCGAGGGCCTTGCGTCCTCGACGTCCGGTGCCGACATTCACGACGTGACGGAGACCGGGCTGAGATTCACCTGGGCGGCTACTCCGAAATTGGCCGTGAGCGGCTCCCTGGCCAACTTGCCGTCACCGTGGGGCGAAGGCGGAAACGCCTCTGGAAACGGATCGCTGATGGGACCGGGCTTTGGCATGGCAAACGGTGTCGACCGCCAGTCGATCGGTCTCCTGGCGCACAGTTCCGGAACGCGATTCGGGACATTTGACGTCGGACTCATGAACCTGTGGGGCAACCGCACAGTCTCGCGCGGCGGGGCCAATCCCGGGCACTACCAGATGGATGTCCTGACTTTGACCGCCGCATCGACGATCGTGTTTTAACCCCATGATGTACTACCTTCTCGCCATTGCCGGCGCCTTGTGTGGTGCCATCGGTGAAAATGGCCAGGACCGCCTGGCGCGCTTCATCTCGTGGTTTCTCTTTGACGTGACCCGTGTCCGCCGGGATTTGATGATCTCCAACCTGGAGATCGCCTTTCCCGGGATGAGCGACGATGAGAGGATCCGCACAGCCCGCGAGAGCCTTTACCACCTGTGCCTGACGATGATCGAGTTCCTCGCCTCCAAGCACCGCGACATATCAGCGCAAGTCTCGGTCAAGAATCCAGAGTACGTCCGCGAAATTCTTGCCCGTGGCGAGGGCATGTACGCCGTCGTCACCCACCTCGGCAACTGGGAGGCCTTTGGCTCGGCGTTGACCCGGCAGGTGGCACCGACCCATGTCATCGTCAAAAAAGTTGGCGGTCCAGCGATGAACCGGCGCGTGGAAGAATTGCGGGCATTCAATGATTTCCTGACGATCAAGCGGAAGAAAAAAGGGGATGCTTTCGCCGCGATTCGTGAGGCACTGACCGGTAACAGGGTGATCGGTTTCGTCATGGACCAGTCCCGGCCCGGCGAGCCGAAGCTGCCGTTTTTCGGGCGTCCGGCAAAAACCAACACCAGCCTGGCGGCCATCTGGCGCAAATGCCCGGCCCCCCTGGTGCCCGCGATGCTGCACAGGATCCCCGGGACGCGCCGCATGGAAATTGAATTTCTTCCGGAGATCAAACTCGAGACGACCACCGACGAAGCCGCGGACATCCTGCGCCATTCGACCGTTTTCAACGGAGCCGTCGAGGCGATCATCCGCAGGCATCCCGACCAGTATTTCTGGATGCATGCGCGCTGGAAATGAGTCGCGAAATCGACTATGGTCCGCCACATGTTGATGAAAACGCGCCCTGAAAAACGTGTCTACCTGGCAATTTTGTCCGCCGTCGCGGCTAGTTGCATGGCAATATCTGTCCCGGCCGCGGCCCGTCCGCGGGTTGAGGTCGCGTTTCTCGAAGTCCGCGACGTTCATGGCCAGTCGCTGCGCCTCGAACCTTGGTTCCCCTGGGCGCACATGGCCATCTCACACAACGGCGGTTGGATTCACTCACACCCGGCAACCGGCGTTGAGTGGGCTTCGACGGAACGCCTCGCGCAGTTTGGACGGATCGCGCACGTGGTCTCTGTCCCCGACTGGATCGAGCCCCGGATGGAACTCGCCGCCGCGTTCACCGGACTCCCCTACGACCGCCAGTTTTCCTGGGACAACCAGGCCCTTTATTGTTCGGAACTTGTCGCCAAGCTGCTCGGCATCGCCCCGGTGCCGATGGTGTTTGACCCGCGGCTGTGGCCGGGGGATTACCTGCGCTTCAATGGCCAGCCGGGAATTTCGCCTGGCATCGTCTACCGGCGCATCGTTGAGGAAACCATCGCGAATTGACGCGTCGCGCCCGTTAATCCGCCGCAGGCCTCGACGACTTCCTCGACGCTCATGCCCGCGTCAACGGCCGTTCTGATACAATCCGTGACATCCTGGCGCACACTGCGGCACATCCGGGCCAGATTGGCGCCCTTGATGCCCTCATGCCAGCCGGTGCGGATGCAAGGCGCCGTGGCCTCGACCGGCTGGTCATCACAGGCATGGACCATCAATTCGCCACGAAGTTCGTAATCCCACGCGGCACGGATGCAGTCCTTGGAGCATGCCGTCGCCTTCTGGCAAGTCCGCGCGATGGCGTCGCCAGTCAAACCATAGTCGCGGGCCGCGCGGATGCACTGGGCCTTGTGATCTTCGCCCTGATCGCAGTAACGGCCCCGCGGCGCGTCCGCGGACTCCGACGCCAACGCGATGCTTGGTATCAGCGAGACGATGAAGGCAAAGGCGAAAGAAGCGACGATATCAATTTTTATCCGGGGCTTCATGGTCCTGTCTCCGTTATGTTATCCGTCATTTGATCTTTCATTCCCACTCGATCGTCGCGGGCGGCTTGCTCGTGACGTCGTATACAACGCGATTCACGCCGCGGACTTTCTGGACAATCTCACGCGCGACATTGGTCAAAAACTCCAGCGGCAATTCTCCCACATCCGCTGTCATCCCGTCGACCGAGGTCACGGCCCGCAATGCCAGAACGGATTCATACGTCCGGTTGTCACCCATGACACCGACCGTCTGGACCGGCAACAGGACGGCAAAAGCCTGCCAGACTTTTGAATAGAGTCCGTGCTCGCGCAGCGCCTTGATGAAGATGTCGTCCGCCTCTTGCAGGATCGCCACGCGTTCGGCTGTCAATTCACCGGGGATCCGGACCGCCAGACCAGGACCCGGGAACGGATGGCGGTCAACGAGTTCCGGCGCCAGTCCCAACGCGCGACCAATCGCGCGGACTTCGTCCTTGAACAGGAATCGAAAAGGCTCACAAAGTTTCAGGGCCAGACGGTCCGGAAGTCCCCCGACGTTGTGGTGCGTCTTGATGACCTTGGCCCCGGCGCCATGACCGGCGGATTCGATGACATCAGGGTAAAGAGTCCCCTGCCCGAGATGGGAAAAACCCGGGAGCCCGAGGCTGGCCGCGTGTTTCTTGTCGTCGCGGGCAAAAATCTCGAATTGCTCGATGAACATGCGCCCGATGCGCCTGCGTTTTTCCTCGGGGTCCGACACCCCGGCAAGTCCGGCCATGAAATGATCGCGGGCCGGTATCACCCGGACGTCGCGCAGTCCCATGCCGCGCAGGGCGTTGCTGACCCAGGTCACCTCGTCCTTGCGCATGAGTCCCGTGTCGCAAAAAACCGCCGTCACCCGTTCGGGCCCGAGGGCCTTCTCGACCACCGCGGCCAGCACCGTTGAGTCCACGCCGCCAGAACACGCGACCAGCACGCGCGCGGTTGGACCGACGTCCTCGCGGACTTTGGCGACGGCTTCCTCGACCATCGTGCCAGCCGTCCAATCCGGCCGCGCGCGGCAAATACCGATCGCAAAATTCTCGAGGATCGCGCGCCCCGCCTCGGTGTGCTCGACTTCGGGGTGGAATTGCAGGCCGAACCAGGGTTTCTCGATGTGGGAAGCCACGGCGAGGACACCGCCTTCCGTCAAGGCAACCTGGGTCCAGCCATCCGGCAGCATCTCAACGTCATCCCCATGCGACATCCACACGACGGAATCGCGTGGGACCCCGCGCATCAAGGGATGGGTATCGCTCCCGGCCAGGCGTTTCATGTGGGCGCGGCCGTATTCGCGTTTCGCGGCGGCCCGCACCCGCCCGCCGTGGACGTGCGCCAGGAGTTGCAGCCCATAGCAAATCCCGAGGACAGGAACGGAGGCTGGTGTCACCCAGTGCGGGATCGTCCGCGCGCCCTTTTCGCCGACACTGTCAGGCCCGCCCGACAGGATGACGCCAATCGGCTTGAATGGCAGATGAGTGAGGTCAAGCGTCTCGTGCATGAGGCGCGCCGGATCGTGGACCTCGGCGTAAACCCCGAGTTCGCGCAACCGGCGGGCAATCAACAGAGTGTATTGGGAACCGTAATCGAGAACCAGGATGCCGTGTCTGACCGGAGTCGTAAGAGTCATGATCAAGTTTCCGTCCGGTAATTCGGCGCCTCACGTTCAATGTAAACATCGTGCACATGGCTCTCGCGGAACGCGGCGGAGCTGATCCGGATGAATTTCGCGCGCGCCTGAAGTTCCGCGATGGTGGCCGCGCCGACGTAGCCCATGCCAGACCGCACGCCGCCCTGGAGCTGGAACAGCGTCCCCGCCAGCGGCCCCTTGTAGGCAACACGCCCCTCGACGCCCTCGGGTACCAGTTTGCCGGCTTCCTCGACATCGGCCTGGAAGTAACGGTCTTTGCTGCCGCGCGCCATGGCGCCGACACTGCCCATACCCCGGTATACTTTGTAGCTTTTGCCCTGGAACAGCACCATCTCACCCGGCGCCTCGTCCGTTCCGGCCAGGAGACTTCCGACCATGACCGTGGAAGCCCCGCCGGCGAGTGCCTTCACGATGTCGCCGCTGAACTTGACGCCGCCATCGGCAATGATGGGCACCCCGCGGTCACGCGCGGCCCGTGCGCACAACACCACCGCCGTAAACTGGGGGACACCGATCCCGGCAATGACCCGCGTCGTGCAGATGCTGCCGGGGCCGATGCCGACTTTGACCGCGTCCACGCCGGCCTCGATCAGGGCGATCGTGGCGTCGGGAGTCGCGACGTTACCTGCGATCAGTTCAAATGAATGATGGCGGAAATCGTGACGGATCCGGCGCGCCGCGTCGATCACGCCCTGGGCATGGCCGTGGGCCGTGTCCACGATGATCACGTCGCAACCGGCATCCAGTAATTCCGCCGTCCGGTCACGGAAATCGCCGCCCGCGCCGACGGCCGCGCCGACAAGAAGACGCCCGCTGGAATCCTTGGCCGCGTTGGGGTGCGTGCGGGCTTTCTGGATGTCTTTTATCGTATACAAGCCAACGAGCTTCTTACCGTCCTTGTCCACAACGGGAAGTTTCTCAATCCGGTGTTTGTGCAGGATCTCGACGGCTTGTTCAGGACTGGTCCCTTTCGGCGCGGTGACAACCTTGGCCGTCATCACCTCGTGCACGGGGCGTTTCAAGTCCTTCTCAAAACGGATGTCCCGGCCGGTGACGATTCCCGAGAGGCCACCGTGTTCGACCACGGGGAGTCCCGAGATGTTAAACCGGCGCATCACCGCGATGACGTCCCCGACCGTGTCGTCTGGCGACACCGTGATCGGGTCGACAACCATCCCGGCCTCGCTCTTCTTGACGCGCCGGACTTCCTTGGCCTGTTCCTCGATGCTCAGGTTCTTGTGAACGATCCCAAGGCCGCCGGAGTGGGCCATGGCGATGGCCGTTGCCCCTTCCGTGACCGTGTCCATCGCGGCAGACAGCAGCGGCAGGTTCAGGGAGATGTTCCGTGACAGCTTCGAGGTCAGCGAAACTTCGTGGGGCAGGACTTGACTGTGCTGCGGCAAAAGAAGCACGTCGTCGTACGTCAGACCTTCTTCTTCCATGGCGAAGATCGAGTCGCCTGAATCCATTCTGAATTTCATACACTGATTCTCATGACTTGAATCTCATGACGCGGACTGGTTGCGAATAATGATGAGGCCGCGGGGGTCAGAGATCAAGGGTAATCGTCTTCGCCGTCAAAGGCAGATCCTTGAACCCGTCACCAGGGACAAAACAGCGGCTTGAGGTCAATTCCTTGCCATAGACGTGGATGGAAATTGAGCATTCGCCGGCGTAATGTTCCACCACGTGGCGGTCAAAGTCGGGGGGCAACACAAACGTCACACTGTCTTCCGGCAGGATCATCTGGGCGATCTCTTCCGGATCATGCTCGCACCGGGTGTAGCTGGTCACGGCAATCGTATTCTTGAGCACCCCTTCAATGCCCCACGTCCCGTGATCGTGAATGGGGGTTTTGCTGCCCGGACCCCAGACCATCATCATGATCACAAACCCGAGGTCCTTGTCCTTGTATAGCATGTAACGACCGGGGCCATCGTGCATCTCATGCAGCCCCAGCGCCCGCATGCCGGGCAAGCTCTTTCTGACCAGCTCCTGGATCCTCGCAATTTCCTCGGCTCCGACTGGGCCGGATGCCACGATTACGCGCAATTGGTCGATCAGTGATCGCATCGTCAGGATCCTTCCAGTGCCCGGTTCAGGTCAAAAATTTAATGTTCAATTTTTGCCTAAGGTGCCGGCTTCTTTCAAGGCCCGATTCGCGGACGCCTTGGCTTCAGCCTTGTCATCAGGCTTGCTGCTTTGTGCCTCAACCTTGGCCTCGGGCTTTTTTTCGGGTTCCATCGCCATGGCGATGACCTTGCACACGCCCGGGTCGTCCGCCATGCCCAGGGGAACGATCTGGAAATTGCGTCCCTCCATCCCGCGGGCAATCAATGCCGCGCGCACAGCCTCGGCACGTTCCCGGGCCATGAACAGCAAGTAATCCAGCATGTCCTCGCTTGAGACGCCTTCTTTCTTGCGGTCTGCCTCGCAGTGAAACCCCTCGAGGCGGATATCCGTCACGTCCTGCTTGAACTGCAACCACTTGGCAAAGCGGTCGAGGGTCTTGAGTTCTGAGATCTTGCTGGTGCCCTGCTTGAAAACGATCGACTTGACCAGTTTTGGCCGGGGCATTGGTTTCGCTGGACCGGCGTCACCGCCTGGAACCTTGGTGGAACCGGAAGCCGGACCCGCGAACACCCGGGCCGCCGGAAAAATCGCGGATCCGATGGCAAAAACAACAACGACGAATTTGAGTGCGACACGCATCGGACAAACCCCAAACCGGTCTTCCGGCAAAATCAGTTGGCTTCGACTGGGACGACGGCAAACATTGTAACATCAACCAGCCCGCGATCCGTAATCTTGAGTGTCGGAATCACCGGCAACGCAAGAAAACTCAGTTGCAGGAAGGGCTCGTCAAGGACGCAGCCGATGCCTTTCGCGGCGGCCTTGAGGCCGCGCAGGATGACGCTGACGTCCGACGGCGCGAGGCTGGTCATGAGGCCGCCGAGTGGCAGAGGCATCTCGACGAACGTTCCGTCGGCCCGCGCCACGACGATTCCGCCGTCGATATCGATCAACCGGTTGACCGCGGCGGCCATCAAGTCATCGGAAGACCCGACGACGATGGCGTTGTGCGAGTCGTGATTGATCGAGGTCGCGATGGCCCCGGCGCGGATCCCGAATCCTTTGACAAAGGCCACACTGCGCAGTCCGGTCCCGTGATGGCGCTCGAACACGGCGATCTTGAGGACATCGTGGGCGGCGTCGGCCAGGATTGCGCCGCCTGCCACCGGCAAGTCCAATGTCAGCGCATCGGTGATGATTTGATGCGGCCGCACGCCGATCACGCGGCATTTCTGGGACTGCCTCGCGGCGCTCGGAACGCGGAAGTCACCCGGGTTCACCGGTTTCAGGATCATGTTCTTCGCGCCGGAGAATTTCACGGCCGGGTCTTTCACGGCAGCGAGTCGCGCGCGATCGATTTTGACTCCGCGCTTGTAGACGTCCGCGATGCGGCAGCCTCCGCGCCAGTCTTGAATCGCCTCGACTATAACGAAATCGGCGATGTAACCGGGAGCAATCGCGCCACGGTCCTCGAGGCCGTAAGCGCGCGCCGGACCGAAACTCGCTGCCCGGAAAACTTCCTCCGGCGCATGTCCAGCCCGCAGGGCTTTGTTCACAATGCAGTCGATGTGTCCTTCGTCGGCAATGTCCGCGGGGTTACGGTCGTCGCTGCAAAAGGCAAGAACAGGCGCCGTGCGCTGGTTCAGAATCGGCAGGAGTTCGTCGGCGTCCTTCGCGCAGGAGCCTTCGCGGATCAGCACATGAATGCCCTTGCCCAGCTTTTCCTTTGCCTCTGGAATCGTGGTCGATTCGTGGCAACTGTGAATCCCCGCGACACCGTATGCGTTGAGATCCTTGCCCGTCAGGCCCGGACAGTGTCCGTCGCGTTTCTTCGCGCTGAAATCTTGAAGTTTCTGGATGATGTCGCCGTCGCCGGCCAGAAGGCCCGGGAAATTCATCATCTCGGCCAGGCCGAGGACGCGGTCGTCCCCGGCAAAAACACGCAGATCCTCCGCGCGCAGGACGGCCCCGGCCGACTCGAGGCCCGCTTCGGGATTCGTTGACGGCACGCAACTTGGCACCATGACGAAGACGTCGAGGCCGAACTTGTCCTCAATCAGGCGACGACTGGAATCAACTGCCCACTGGATCCCCTCAACGCCTTTGACGTTGGCGATTTCATGCGGATCCCACATGACCGAGGTCGTGCCGCAAGGCAAAACGGCTTCCTGAAACCGCGCGGGAGTCATGAGGCTGCTCTCGATGTGGACGTGAGCGTCGATGAATCCCGGCACGATGAACTTGCCGCGCGCGTCGACTTCCGTGACGCCGGCATACGAATCCTTGACGCCGACAATGACGCCATCATGAACGGCGACGTCGCCTGAGGCGAACTCACCGCTGAAAACGTCCAGGTACTTCGCGTTCTTGATGACGAGATCCGCCTTGACCAGGCCACGGGCGGCCCTGATCGCGAGGGACAAATCCCCCGCGCTTCTGAAACTGGCTTTCTGGTTCGATTTCCGGTTGCCTGAACTCACGTTTCTGCCCTTCATCTTTTCTTCATGCGCTTCGCTCACATGATCTATTTCGGGTATAACACGTCATGACCTGATTGGCACATCCGCTTTGAGGCGGAAGCTCCTGTCTTGACACCCGTTTTCACCTCATACTACGGTCTCAGCAACAAAGTTTCATGACTCACGGAGGTCCTCATGCAGTTTCGCGGTAATTGGCTGGTTATTGGCGCGATGGCGATGTTGTTCACCGGTTGCGGCAAAAAGGACGATGGCTCCTCCACCAAGTATGGCAGTTTGAAAATCCAGTTCGCCAACTCGACATCGGCCAATAAATCCACGCCGGCAGCCCCGAGTGATCTGAAGGTGAAATTGAAATCGATCATCGTCGTCGAGGACAAAGACGGTGCCTCCGCGGACACCGGGTGGAACGGGACCAACAAGGGCAACGCCATCAAGGTCTGGGCCAATCCACTTTGCTCGACGCAGACCTCAGGCACGGACGGGGTGACATTTGGCGAGATCAAATCGGACGCGGATTGCGCTGCGGCCGGGATCACCTACTTCGATCTCAACCGGGCGACAAGCGCGGTCAATACCGACCTCAACAGCCAGAACGCGCTTGTTCCTGCCGGCAGCTACAACTACATCACCATGAGCTTCCTCGGCGAGCAGCAGGGTGCCAACAACACCTATAACAACGTGACGTGGGCCCATTCGGGCAGCGGCACGGCCTCGCAAGAGTACGCTTCGATCCGTACAGAGTTCAGCGCCAAGTTCCCCGCGACTCTCACTGTGGCTGAGGGCCAAAAGTTGACAGTCACCCTTGATTACAGCCTCGCGGCGGCGGTTACGACCGGGCTGGCTGGAGCCGGGGAAGAAAAAGTCGCCGGCCAGGGAACATACCAGCCAGGTCGCTACGACGATTGCGAGAGCACCAAATCGGTCTGTTTTGACATGCCCGGCTTTACCCTTTCCGCCGCGGCGCAATAACGAGGTTGTCCCGACATGAACAAGCCTAAAGAAGAACGCAGCGCCATCTCTCCGCGACGCGGGGAAAATTATCCCGAATGGTACCAGCAAGTGATCAAGGCCGCTGATCTGGCTGAGGTTTCCCCGGTACGCGGGTGCATGGTGATCAAACCCTGGGGCTACGCGATCTGGGAAAACATCCAGGCGGTTCTGGACCGGATGTTCAAGGAGACGGGACACGTCAACGCGTACTTTCCGCTGCTGATCCCCAAGAGTTTCCTCGAGAAGGAAGCCGAGCACGTCGAGGGTTTCGCGAAAGAGTGCGCCGTCGTCACGCATCACCGCCTTGAGGCTGGTCCAGACGGCAAGGGCCTGGTGCCTGCGGGCGAACTTGAGGAACCGCTGATCATCCGTCCGACGTCGGAAACGATCATCGGCGCGAGTTACGCGAAGTGGGTCCAAAGTTACCGCGACCTTCCGATTCTCGTGAACCAGTGGGCGAACGTCATGCGCTGGGAAATGCGCACGCGGATGTTCCTGCGCACGGCGGAATTCCTGTGGCAAGAGGGGCATACTGTTCACGCCACGGCCAAGGAAGCCATGGAAGAGACCCTGAAGATGCTGGATGTCTATTCGACGTTCGCGAACGACTACATGGCGATGCCGGTCATCAAGGGCGAGAAAACTCCGGGCGAGCGTTTCCCCGGCGCCGTCAACACGTACACGATCGAGGCCATGATGCAGGACCGCAAGGCCCTGCAGGCGGGGACGTCGCACTTTCTGGGCCAGAATTTCGCGAAGGCATCGGAGATCAAGTTCCTGTCGGCCGAGGGCAAGGAAGAGATCGCGTGGACAACGTCGTGGGGCGTTTCGACGCGCCTCATCGGCGGCCTCATCATGACGCACAGCGACGACGACGGCCTTGTCTTGCCGCCGCGTCTGGCGCCGAAACACGTCGTCATCAATCCGATTTTCCGCAACGATGACGAACGCAAGACGGTCATGGAATACTGCGAACGCCTGCGCCGGGACCTGAGCGAACTGCATTTCGGGGAAGACCGCCTTGGCACCACGCGCCTGCAAGTCTGGCTGGATGACCGCGACCTTCGAGGCGGCGACAAGACCTGGCAGCACATCAAAAAGGGCATTCCCGTGCGCCTTGAAATCGGCCCGCGCGACATCCAGAACGACAGCGTCTTCATGGGCCGGCGCGACCTGACGCCGCGCGACAAGAAGAGCGTCGAGCGCGGGGAACTCCTGTCGACCATTGTTTCGACTCTGAACGAGATCCAGGACAACCTGCACCATCGCGCCCTCGAAACCCGCAAGGCCAACACGAAGACCATCGATACATGGAACGACTTCGAGGAATTCTTCGGCAAGGGCGGTGACGAGGAGTCAACTCAGGGCGGGTTTGCCCTGTCCCACTGGTCGGCCGATCCGGCAGACGCGGCGGCGATCGACGCGAAACTGAAGCCGCTTAAAGTCACAGCAAGGTGCGTACCCCTGGATCCTGTCGCACTGGGCGCGACGGATTCCGGTAAATGCATTTTCACCGGCAAGCCAAGCAAGCAGCGCGTGATTTTCGCGAAGGCGTATTGAGCCTGACGCGAGATCATGCGAGGGCTTCCGCGACTCCATCCTTCCACGGCAGCACCTCGATGCGTTGGCCGATCCGGTAGGGACGTGGGGTCTGACAAAGGCATAGAAGGCGGGCTTCCGGATATAACTTCCCAAACACGCGCAAACCGTCAACGTCGTCTACTGTTGGCGCATTGGCTGACTTGATCTCGACTGCCGTGGGAGGCTGGGACCAGCCTCGATCGACAATAACATCGACCTCGTCATCAGCGTCCGTCCTCCAATGATGGAATCGCCTGCCACGGTCAAGATAATCGTTCTGCCGATGAAGCTCCTGCACCACGAACGTCTCAAACAAACCGCCGTAGCGATAACTCGATGGACGCAGATCGATCCGCAATTCCCCTCGAAGGGCGTTCAACACGCCATTGTCGAAAAAATAGAACTTCGGTTGTTGACGCACTTGCTCACGCACCGAACGAGCCCAAGGATCCAGCCGAAAAGCCAAAAGCGTGTCTTCGAGAATTCCAAAGTACTCGCGCACGGTTTTGGCAGAGACGTGACAATCCTTGCCCACCTTGGTGTAGTTGATGAGGTGACCATTCATTTGCGCCGCTACCTCAAGGAACCGCTGAAAAGCATCCAGACGGCGTACTGCCGATTCGAGCTGAATTTCCTCTTTCAGATAGGTTCCCACGTATGCCTCGAGAAAGGCGACGGGTGAACTGGCACCCAGGTATGCCTTTGGCAAGGTCCCCCAATTGAGAGCGCGCCCAAGGTCAAAATCGGGAATCTCGGCAAACGAGAAAGGATGAAGATGTCGAACGATGGCTCGACCAGCAAGCAAGTTGACCCCGGAACGTTTCAGCTTGCGGGCACTGGATCCCGTTAGAATGAATTGCGTTCGCTCCTGATGGTTTTGCATCAGGTCGTGAACCTCGTCCAGCAGCTCAGGAAGTTTCTGAACTTCATCAATGAAGACGCGTACCGTCCGGTCCCCTGCTTCCCGCAGCGCGTGCTCCACTTCGAGCGCCAATTGCTCTGGCGCGCGAAGGTAACGCCGAAATTCGGCGGCGCGCAGGAGGTTGATCGAGACGATGCACTCCCGGTTTGCCAGCCAGTCGCGAATCAACTTCGTCTTTCCGACGCCGCGCGGTCCGAACAGGAAAAACGATTCGTGATCATGCGAGGGAAGGGAAATTTGGCGTTTTAGATTCAGAAAAACCTCATTATTCGGGACTCATACTCCCTATAAATACCATTAAAAACCAATGATATCAACATTTAAATTGATTTCGCCAGATTTGTAAATGAGACATTATCGGATCAGTTTGAGCAGGCGGACGGGTCAACCTGGACACACGCGGCGGGGCCTCCAGAAAATCCGCCAAACAAGGACTGGTCCCTGTCGCATACGTGGCTGAAGGCCAGGCCAGTTTTTCCCTTCAAGACGGCGCAAGTCACGGGATCGCGCAACTCCGCGGCCGCGGCCGCGGGATCGAGCGGGTTTGACTTGGCGATATCGATGGAGACGGTCCGCTCAAGACGCCGGTCGAACAACTGGTTCGTTGGCGAGATCGTGTTGAGATCCGGGCCAACCGCGGAGGCATCTTCGAGCGCGAGGATCCACGCGAAAATGTGATCCTTGTAACGGACAGAGTCCGCCTGCGAAGTGGTCTTGTAAGTGGCCTTGCAGGTAAACATCTGGTCGCGCCCGGGTCTGTTGGTGGATGCCTGCGGCTTGGCCCCGGCACAATCCAACTTCAAGTCTTGCGAGAATCCGGAGCGCGAAGCGTCAAAACGGATCAGCTCCCCGGCATACAGGCCGCTCCAGGTCCAATCGAACTCTACGACGCCCGAAGTCTCGGTCATGTCCCGGAAACGCAGGGGGCTGACCTGGAAGGAAACCGGGAACACGGTGGTCTCACACGAACCGGAGGCGGCTCCGGAATTCACGCGGACGACCGCCCGGCCGTCAGGTCCCACAGGAACTGGGATCGCCGTGAAAATATACTGCTGCCCCGCGCTCACAGGGCGACGCTCGCGCAGGCCCGGCATGTCGATCACCGCGGTCGCGCCCGGGACTGTGATGTCGAAAACCATGGCATCCAAGCCGGGATGCGGGACGCGGAAAAATCCGCACGAAGCGGGATCCGCCGCTGTGGCAGGGGCCCCGCCCTGACGCGATACAATCGCGGAAAACTTGGCCGATGAGCAAGATGAACCAGCGGTGGCCAACGTTGTGACCAGTACCACGATCGTCATCGGCGCTGCATCCAAGACCCGGACCACGTGACCTCCCCAAAAACTCCCCTATAAAACCCCTATAACTCCTCGCTCCTTCGAACAATCTCGCACCATTCATGAGTCCAATTGATAAATTTACATTTTGCCACAGTAAATTCAGGTACTTATAAATACTGGACCGGCAACTCCTCGAACTAAAAAAAAATTCCCAAAAAACTAAGAAATGCGGTCAAACGATCCGAAAACACCATGGCCTGAAAAGGCGATTGGTTGGGGAACGCATGACCGGATCCAGGTTCGGCATCAAGACGCGGGTCACGACACAGGAACTTTCCAGCTCAACAAGACTGGCAAGCTTGTTCCTGCTTGGCATCGCCATGTCGACTTGCGGACCCAAGGTCGATTCAGAGCGGACTGCCGGTAAGAGCCGAGATGCCGTCAAAGGGACGACCATCAAATCCACCGCGACCCTTGCTGTCGCGAAAGGCGCTGACACGGCGGCCGGACTTAAAACCATCCGTTACGCGGTTTCCTGCCCATCCAAGACGCCCGGAAATCGTGGCCAGACATTTGAGATCAAAGACCTCACGGCTGATCTTTTGACAGTCTTCCGGTCGGCCACCGAGGATTACGATTCTTGCGTCGTCGATCTTTCGACTTTGCATGTCGAAACTGAATCAGAGACGTGCGACCTCGACAAATCTGGCGGACTGCGCACCATCGACTTGCCTGCCCAGGCCACGGCCACCGCCACCGGTGGCGTTGGCGCAAGCGCGACAACAAGAGTCCTGGCTGCCGTTCATTCCTGCGTTGGCAGCGGATCCGGAGCGCAACGGAGCAAGCGCGCCTTCATCGTCAAAAAAGATTTCCCGCAGCAAGCCCTGTCCTTGATTCAAAAACTCGACGTTGTTGAAATCGAGTTCGCCGAAGTCTCCGCACCGGTTTCGTCGACATCGCCGACTGTTGTCGACGGACCATCTGTGCCTGCTCCCGTCATTGGCTTCGATCTGTTTCCGGTCAGCGCGTCGTCCGTTACTGGCATTGCGGACGCCAACGGCATCGTGACGTCGGCCTTAACCCGGCTGACCTGCGCCGACTTGACGGCTGGTGGCATAAGGATCGCAGCTCCGTTCATCCAGACGGGTGAGATTGAGAT
>RGVZ01000261.1 GCA_010029825.1 bacterium
TGACCGGCGGCCGACTGCGTTCGGGCAGGCCACTTACGTCCGCATCCACCGCCTCGACATGGCCCCCATGGGCTACCGCGAACTTTGGGAAGTGTTCGCAAAGCTCTACCCCGGTAAGTGGGCCGTGCAGTCCTTCCCGCCCGCTGACCGGATTCTGGATCAGGTCAACAAGTACCACCTGATGGTCTTCGACATGGTGCCCGACGGGCTGGACATCGGTCCCAACGCCCCGAAGGGCTCCATCTTCCTCGCCAGGCCCATCGCATGGGAACAGGAGTGAAAATGCTCAAGATGCTTCGCACCAACCCCCGCCGCCCGAACAAGATGCACTTCCTTCGGAAGCAGCACCCCGACGTCGATGAGGGCATCCTCCAGACGCACGTGACCTGGAACGGCAACGAGTACGTCATCTCGGAGAACACTCTCATCGGGGAGACGCTCATCTTCCCGGGAGACACTGACGGGGTCATCGTTGACTATGAGGCGCTGCCGGACGCACCGGCATTTGACAGCACCGGTGACGCCTACGCTTGGCTGACCTTGAACCGCTGAGGGAGCGATGCGCCGCCGTAACCCCGACATCAAGTTCATCACTGAGGACATCGCGTTCCAGAACCCGCACTCTACGGGTTGGGCCTTGTCCAATGGTCAGGTGAAGATCCTGAACGTCGGGTACAACCACGACCAGGACATTCCGTGGGAAGTCTTCGAGAACGAAGCTCTCATGTCCAGGGCGGCGGCGTACAGGATGATGGACGAAGTGGGGGAGGACCCGGCAGCCTTCGTCACGCAGTACCTGCACTGGATCGCGATTGGTTCGCCCTTTCAGGCCAGGACAGCCTATCCTCCATCACCCAAGGCGCTCGAAGCACTGGCCTTCTACTTGGCGAGTGCTGCCATCTGGTTCGCGCGCCGCGGCAAGGACTTGCTGAACGCGGACTTCAACCTCTACGACCTCCACACCCGTGATCCTGACTCCGGGCGTCGGGTCATCGGTGATGTCATCGCGCACCATGCCGCGCCCGGGGTCGAGAGCGCGATGTACTCCGTCCTTGAAACGCTGCCGTATCCAACGGGACTGGCAGAACCCAAGATCAAGCGCAACAGCGCCATGAGGCTACGGCTATCGTCTGTTGCGCGCTGAGCCGCGTCGGGGCAGATTACGCAGATCATGGCCTACGAAGAGAAGCTCCTCCGACGCTACCTAGCCGTCCACAACCTCGCGGAGAGAGGGGCGACGGATGGCGAGCGTTTCGCTGCCGCCACTCAGCGCGGGAACATGGAGGAGAAGTACCCCGGCATCGGGGTGGAAGCCCTGCGGCTGGACGCGAAGGAGAAGGGGGCATGGTCGGCACCTCCACCGCCGCCGAAGCCTCCTCCCGCAGCTGCTCCCCCACCACCAAAGCCACCGCCTCCTCCGACTGACCCTAACTTCGGGCCGTACACCGCTGCGGGCGGGAACTGGGGCACCGCTGGTCAGGAGCGGAAGCGTCCGAACTTCAGCGATTTCTTGGGCGAGGCCTGGAACTTCGCTCGTGACGTCACCCAGACAGTGGTGAACGCCGAGGCCGGGCGGCTCTACGCGGAGCGTGTCGTTGGCATCGAGGGTAATCAGACTGCTGCCGGTAACTACCGCCTGACGGCTGTGGCTACGGTATCTGACCTGATGACGGCGAAGGCTACTCTCAACGACGCGCAGAAGCAGGCGTTCGCGAAGGCAGTCGGCGACATGGTCGCAGCTCAGGTCTACTCTCTTCTCAGCCCCGTACCGGGGGGTCGCAGCGATCCATGAGCCGGTCGGCACATGCAAGGATCTGCTCTACTCTTCCGAGGGCATGAACGACAGGGCGAGGTAGTTTTACGCCCTTCTTCTCGATGACTTCTACGGGCCGGCCATCCTCCGTGAACAGCTTGCCGTCAGCGGAGTACTTAACCACGGTCTCGCCCATCAGAGCCTCTCACGAAGTTCGTGGATGATGGGCCGGAGGTCAGTCAGCAGGCCCTTGAGTTCGGCGCGCTCGTTCACAGTGGCCGTCTCGAGGGCAACAAGTCGCCGCTCGATGTCGGTCAGCTTGCCGCGCAGGTTGGCGCCATTGGGGTCAAAGTGGACGTTGAGTGCATCCACTTCCTTACGCACGGCGACCACTCGTGTGTCGACTGCTGAAATCTGAGCCGAGAGGTCAGTCTTCACGCTGGTGATCTGAGCGGTGAGAGACACTTTGAGGTCTTCGATGGGCTTCGACGCGAACTCGCGCGCCTTCCCCCAGGCGATGATCACGGCTGAGATGCCGGTAATGACACCGCCGACGGTGACGAAGGCCTGCACGAGCTGATTGGCTTCAGCCACTCTTACCCCTGACCGCCGGAGACGCGCTGAACGAGCTTGTAGACGTTCGTCTCATGGGCGTTCGCCAGGGCGGCGAGGAAGTCGTTCATCCCGAGAGACAAGCGCTTCCCGCTCTCGAGATCCCGGAAGATTTTGTCGACCAGAGCGAGGGTCTGCTTCTCGACCTGAAGAGCCGCGGCCGCGATCTGGTGCCCGTTGAGACCTGCAATGGCCGGCATGGTCGACACGATCTGAGCAGCACGTCCGCTCACGGCAGCGGGAGCCGCGATGGACGGACCGACCGCCACGATGGCCTTCTCGGCGGCTGTGTCGAAGTCCCCGGTGTACATCTCGTACACCTGACGGTAGAACTTGTGATCCCCCTGGAAGCCTGCGCCCACGGTGAGATGATGAGCCCCGTGGAACCAGAGGTTCCCGGCCCGGAGGTGTGCGAGGAGGGCCTGAAGGGCCGCAACGAACTGGGCGTCAGTCATGCCGCTAGACTACCGCGCAGGCACGCGAACGCCAGTACAGATGGCAATGTCTCGTGCTACCCGCGTCAGGGCAAATGAGCCATCTTTGTAGGTGTTGGCCGGGTTGACGATGAGCTCGAAGCCCGACTTCGTGGGCTGGGACCTCTTGGGACGGTAACCCATCATCTTGGCCCACTTCAGCGCCCCCTCAGGCGTCCATCTGGTACCTCGGAATCGAAGCGCGTGAACAATCGAGGGCCTGGGCAGGGGCGGCAGGGGTTCAGTAGTTCCAAGATCAACGGAGTCCATCGCAGGGGCGCCTGCGTGCTCGTTCCACTGCGACAGGATGGACGCGACGTTGGCCTCCGGCGTCTCCGCGATCACGGCTGCACCGATGGCCTGTCGGACGATGCGACGCTTCCGCTCAATGATCGTGCTGATGCGATCATCAACGGTTCCAGGGCAATGAACGAACCAGATCTTGGTGGCGTGCGTCTGCCCGATGCGACGGATTCGATCCTCTCCCTGTTCCTCCTCGGCGCTCGTCCAGTAGCGCTCGACGAAGAGCAGATGCCGGGCTGCTGTGAGCGTGAGGCCTTCCTTCGCGGCCTTGCTGCCGATGAAGACAGGGATCTTGTGGTTCTGGAACATGTCAACCGCTCTCTGGCGGTCTCGCATGGATGTTGACCCGTCAATGAGGACGAAGGGTATTCCCTGCTTCCGCAGAAGGTGCTGGAGCTTGCTGATGACGGCCTTGTGCTCTGCAAACAAGACTACCTGCTCACCCGCTCGAACCACGCGGGCTGTCCAGTCAGCAGCTGCGTAGACCTTCCCTGTCGCCAGGATGCGACGGAGGTAGCCGATCTTGATGAGGGCCTCTGCAGCCAGGGCACGACTCGCAGCGTCGCGCGCTTCCCCGCCGTCCATCCGTGTCGAGAGTTCCTTCTCCAACCACGCCGCGAAGTCCTGTTCCGCGGAGCGATACCGGCTTCGGATCTTTTCAGGGAGGTCGATGTTCAGCCTGGCCCGCTGCTTGGGCGGGATGTCCTTGGCGACATCCTCCAACAGCCTGCGAATCATGATCGGGCGCCGCTCCCCGAAGAGGCTGTTGATGGCTTCCAGCTCCTCGGTGTCGTTGATGATCGGCGTGCCGCTCAGGAGCAGGAGATGCCAGAGTGAGGCCATGGCCTGAGTGCGCATGGCCTGGTCGTTCTTGGCAAAGTGGATCTCGTCGCCGATGACGAGCTGAATCCCAATGCGGCCGAGCTCCCGCCAGCGGTGCGTCAGGAGCGCCCATGAGGTGATGTACACATCGATCGGGCGCGACGGCAGGGGAGTCGAGGTGTCCTCGATGATGTGCGTCTTCAACCCCGGCGTCCACATGCGGACTTCCTTCCGCCAGTTGCGAACGACGGATGCCGGGCAGACGACAAGAGCCGGGAGGAGGCGTCCAGGAGCGCGGCCTATGCAGGAAAGCGAGGTCGCCGTCTTCCCGGTTCCGGGTGCGTTGGCGATCAAGGCCCGGAAGCCGTTCGCCTCGATCTGATCTACGTCTTCGCGCTGGAAGTCTCGAAGCTGCATCGCAGAACGATTAGCACGTCGCAGAGCCATGCGGTGCTGCTCGCACGCGAGACAAGGCGCTAGAGTGCCAGGGACCAGGAGTATTCGTGGCTGGGCTCAGCAAGAAGAAGAGGGACGAGTTGATCGTCGGCACCCTGCCGCTGATCCGAAGGATCGCCTCTTCGATCGCGCGCACGCTGCCGGCCAACGTTGATGCCGATGACCTCTTTGCAATGGGCATAGTCGGTGCGACCGAGGCCGCGAAAAACTTCGACCCGTCGATGGGCTTCTCTTTCGCCACCTACGCCCGCTCCCGCATTCAGGGGGCCATCTACGATGGCGTACGGCGTGAAGGGTGGGTTCCGCGTGACGTCTTGGAGGCGAGCCGCAACATCGCCAAGACGAAGCGTGACCTTACCAAGGTCAAGGGTCGTGAGCCCACTCGAGAGGAGATGGCGAAGGAGCTGGGGAAGACGCCGGAGCAGTACGACAAGCTCGTGACCAAGTCCGCGATTCAAGGCCTGACGAGTCTCGATCAGTCCGTCGGGGAAGAGGACGAGGGTATGACGCTCGCTGAAACGGTCGCCTCCGGCGATCCTTCCGCGGCTGACCTCATTGCCGGCAGGGAGGACTCGGCGCAGTTGGCTGCGCTCCGGGACGCACTAACTCCGCAACAGCGAAACGTCCTGTACTACGTCAAGCAGGGCTTCACTCTGCGGGAGATCGGAGAGTCGCTCAACCTGAGCGAGTCTCGCGTAGGAGCAATCAAGGCGGAGGCGCTAGCAGCCATGCAAGAAGCCCTTCGTGGGATTTCTCTGCCCGCCCGAGCAGAGACGGGAGGCGCTGTCCAACAAGGCCGGCCCAGTCTGGAGCAGCGCC
>RGVZ01000262.1 GCA_010029825.1 bacterium
AGGTCGAAGACCTGGAGTCCAAGGTCGAGAAGTCTTCGCCCGCCATCAAGGTGACCGCAGACACGTCGGCTCTGGCAAGTCTTGGGAGTGACTTCGCCGGCGAGGTGACGTCGCAGTTGCAGGGCTACGGAGAGACGATCCAGGCTCTTGGAAAATCTGCCGGCGCATCGGTCAAGTCAATCGCGTCTGCGGCCACCGCTGCCGGCGACGTCCTGGACGGAACGTCGACGTCACTCAGCGGAATCGTTGTCGCGGCGAGCCGTGCCGAGAAAGCCTTCGGCGACTGGGAGGGGGTCGCCGCCTCGGCGGCGGCCGCGACCGGAAGTTTCCTCGCCTACGCCGGTGGAGCCAGGACAGTCCTGGCGGCATTCGGAGGAAACGTGGCATCCGCCGTTCGCGTGGTCGCATCACTGGGCGCGGCGACCGCCGTCGCGGCAGCCGGCGTCGCGGCTTACGCGGGCATCATGGCAATCGCGAGGGTTGCCACGTCCGGCCTGAGCGAAGAGGCTCGCGCAGCCGTTCTTGGCTGGACGTCACTCGCCACGGCTTCGACGGTTGCGGCAGTGGGAGTTGCGGCCGGAAACTCCGCCTTCGCAGCGATCTATGACTCTCTGTCCAGGTCGTCGTCGTCGGCCGAGTTCTTCTCCAGCGTCATGGCGAAGGCTGGCTCAACAGCCGCCAGCGCCGCCGGATCGATCGCCGCCAACCTTGGTCGAATCGCCACGTCGTTCGGCCTCATCGCGGTCGCTTCCGGCAAGTACCAAAAGTCGATGGATGCTCTCGGCGGGCAAGCCGAAAGCGTCAGGAACATGGCCGAGCGGTTCGGCACGACAGCCGACCAGATTCAGGTCTTGTCGTTTGCGGCCGAGAGCGCCGGCGTCAGCATGGGGCAGTTGGCAAAGGCGCAGCAGGCGTTCTACATGAACGTCGGCAAGGTCAAGATCGGACAACTGAACACCGAGTCGATCAAGGAGGCGAAGTTCTCCTTCGACAGACTTGGCATCTCGGTCGAAGACTTGCGGAACCAGAGGCCCGAGGAGGTGTTCCGGCTTGTCGCCGAGAGGCTCGACGGAGTTCAGGACGCATCCGACCGTGCGGCAATCGCGTTCGACCTCTTTGGCAAGCAGGCCAGCAACATCCTGCCTGCCCTGCGTGGCCTGAAAGAGGCAGCCAGCGACGCTGCCCGCCTCGGCACGGTCACCAGCAGCATCGACTTCTCGATGTTCGAGAACGTCGACCAGTCCTTCGACCGGCTGAGGCAGGCGAGCAGCAATCTCGCGCAGACCATGCTGGTCTCGTTCGCACCGCTTCAGACGGGCTGGAACAACCTGATGGCCGATCTACAGGGCGGCCTTGTCGCAGCCATCGGGCCGATCAAGACGCTCATGGCCTCCGCGACGGCGCCGCTCCAGGTGTTCATGGAGGTGACCGGAAGGCTTGTCAACATACTTCTCCGCGCGGTCGGCGTCGTCGTGAAGTTCTTCACAGCGATGTCCAACGCAGCAGCGTTACTTCCGGCCTGGAACGCACTCGGCGACGCGATCAAGTCGTTCCTCGGATTCATCGAGCAGGCACTCTCGTACGCGGAGCGGGTGGCGTCTGCGTTCGCCGACGAGATGACGCCGTCGATCGACAAGTCGGCGTCGGCTTTTGACAAACTTGTTTTCGCTGCGAAGACGTTCGGAGCCGTGATTCTCTCGGCCGGCATCGCGTCGGCGGTCATGCAGTCGTTCGGCATCGCAGCCGGAGCCGCGCTTGCCAAGTTCGCGGCCGGGCTGCTCACGATCAACTTCGCGGCGGTGTTCAGCGGGATCATCGGATTCCTCAAACTGATCACGATTGACGTCACGGCGACGGCGATTCGCTGGGTCGCGAGCATGACGCTTATGGGAGTCGGCGCAATCGCCAACTTCGTGACGCCGTTCATCGGGGCCGTGGCTTCGATTATCACAGGCAACGCAGCGATCGCAACCTCCGCGACGTTGACCGGGTACGCGATGGCGGCCGCGTGGATCATCGGCACGCTTGGTATCGCCGCCATCGTCGTCGCGATCATTGCGGTCATCCAGAACTTCGACAAACTCTACGCCTACTTCGCAGACTTCGGAAACAACATCGGCAGTCTCCTGACTTTCGAGGGTCTTGCTGATGCCGCCTCCGCCGTAGCCGAGGCGATCAAGAACGCGTTCCTGTCGGTGTTCAACTACATCACTGGATTCTTTGGCAACATCATCCAGGGGATCATCAAGCGACTCAACGGCATCAAGACTCCAGAGAAGATCGCTGCCGCGCAGTCGAGCGTCTCTGACGTGGTTGCGTCGAGGCAGGGCCAGCAGCAGGCACAGTCCCAGGCCGCAATCGCTGCCGCGACTGCCATTGGACGGCCGACGGCTGGCCTGGAGGCTCCCACGGAGGACATCGACGCCCTGTCGACGGGAATTCAGACCGCCCGCGAAGACATGATGGGCCTGTCGCTGGAGGCGGCGAAGTTTGGCGAGTCTGGACGCAAGGCTTTCCTCGCCGCCAGGGCTGACTTCGATCAACTTCAGCAGCAACTCGCTGACAACACGCTCGAAACAGGTGTGATTGTTGACGCGAACGGGATCGAACGAGCCGAGACCGCACTGGAAGCGTTCGAGAGACGCTCGCAGGAGATCAAGGGCCGGCTGCGGGAGAACCTCAGTCTGGCGGACGTCATCTCTCCGGAGCAGTTGCAGCAGTCGGCTGAGGACATGCGGAAGGCCGTCGACGACGCGTTCGCCCAGACTCGCGCCTCGATGCGGGGCCAAGACCTCGGCAGCGACTTGTCGACGAATCGGTTCTTCCCGACGTCCGACGAGGTGAAAGCGCAGGCCGAGCAGTTTGCGATGGCCTACCAGGAACAGTTGGTTCAGATCGAGAAGGCCCTCCAGGCCGGCGAGTTTGGCAAGGGCCGCAGCGCGTTGCGAGCCGCGCAGCAGGCCAAGGAGCAAGCGAAGGCTGACTTCGACCGCAACGCCGGCAAGATCGAAGCCGACATCTCGTTCGCCAACGAGATCAGGAAGGCGCTTGAAGAGGCATTCCTGAGTCCGCTCCAGAAGTACGAGAATCGCCTCAAGAGCATTCAGAACAACAAGTCTCTGACTGCCCAGGAGAAGTCACTCGCGACCGTGGCAGAGCAGAAGCAGATGGTCGAGTCGACGTTCGGAAAGTCGGCTGGTCAGTCGCTGCGGGAGCGTGAGGAGATGTTCACCAAGGCTACGGCCCGCGACCAGTATGGCCGCACGGCGTTCATGTCGTCAGAGGGCAACCGCGCTGCCGGCGACGCCCGCGCTTCGGCCGAGCGAACGAAACTGGACATCGAGACCAGGAAGGCCGCCGGCCTCGACGCGACTGCGTTCCAGCAACTCAAGGCAGGTGCCGACAACATCGCAGACGTGTTTGGCGTCACGGGCCTGAGCATGGAAGAGATTCAGAAGAAACTCACCCCATCGCAGTTCGCCGAGTACCAGGAGGCCCTCAAGAAGAACACCGATGCCGCCAAGGCCTCTGTCGGCGTCGAGCAAACCGGCGCCCAGAAGGTCGCAGAAAGCCGCGCAAAACTTGACAAGGCGTTGTCAGACGGCGTGATCACGGCGCAGGATCGAGACAAGGCTCTCAAGCAGCAACGCGATGAACTCTTGTCGTCGCTGGGCATTTCCAAGTCTCCAGCCGAGGACTTCGAGGACGCCGTCGCGAAGATCAAGGAGAACGCATCGGAACTGAGTTCTGATGAGATTGCCAAGGGACTGAAGGCAGCCAAGGACAAACTCTTGGAGTCGCTTGGCATCGCCAAGTCGCCGGCCCAACAGGCCAGCGAGGCCCTGGACAAACTCAGCGAGGCCTTCCGCAAGGGCCAAATCAGCGCCGACGAACTCGCGAAGGGTACGGTGCAGGCCAAGAACGCACTGCTTCAGTCGCTCGGAATCCCACTCGACCCCGTCGTTCAACTCGGCCAGCGGATGAACGACCTCCGCGAGGCGTTCGCGAGGGGCCAGATCACGCAGGAAGAGTTCACAAGGGGCCAGGAGGAGGCTCGACGCGCGATGCTCCCAGGCGGTGAAGACGAGTCGCCGGTGAAGAAGTTCCAGCGAGACATGGATGCGGTCAATCGCGCAGCCCAGGACGGCCTGATTGACCAGGATGACGCCGGCCGTCGGCGAGACACGCTCCGCGCAGAGTTGCAGGAGGGCCTGCGGCCAGCGCTCGACAACCTTCAGCAGGATCGCCGCCAAGTCGGAGCCTCAGACGTCCGCTCAAAGGGTGGCGTGGATACGTTCTTCCGGATTCTTCAGGGCCGAGACAACCCGAGCCTCAAGGCTCAGTTGGAGATCGCCCGCAACACCCGCATCCTGGCCGAGGCCCAGAACGAGCCCGAGGCCGTGGACGTGATCGCGCAACTCTCAGCGAGGTAGTTCGCCATGCCAGAGCCAAATCCAGTCGGGCCGCCGTGGGACGTCGGCCTTCCGGGCATCCTAGATTGTCGCGAGATGTATCGAGGCCGTTCGCGGACTGCGAACCTGGAGGGCGTGCCGCAGTACGTTCGCGTCTTTCTGGTGCGGACAGAAGTCATCAATCCGAATATGTCGTGCGTCGCGGCTGCTCCGGGGATTTCTTGGAGAGACCCGTATCCCGACGACCCAAACGCCGTGCTGGTCGAATCCGGCACAAGCCAGGACGGCGAAAGCCCGTTTCACTATAAGGTCACCTACAACTACCGGCACCTCGACGAGTCCGACAAGATTCCGTGGCGTCGCCCTTCCCAGTACACGTTCTCGGGCTCGCTCACTTCGGCTCCCGCCTTCTGGCACTACTCCGGCGGAGACAACAACAACACCGAGACCAAGGTCATCATCAACACGGCTGGCGACCCGCTCTCGGGACTCGACCGCGACGAGTCCGAGTTCAATGTCACGATCCAGTACAACCAGAAGCCGCCATTCGACTACGCCAAGGCGCAGTTGTACGTCGGTGCGATCAACTCCGACACCTGGAGCGGAGGCGCACCGAAGACCTGGAAGTGTCAGAGCGTCTCTGCGTCTCGCAAGTTCGAGGTGATTCCGGCCCTGACTCCGGACGCACCGCCGGTCAAGACGTACTTCTTCGACACGACGATCACCTTGGCCTACAGGGCGTCGAAATGGGACTTGCAGACTTGGGACGTCGGCTTCAATGAGTTGGTCGCCGGAAAGCGGCGAAAGA
>RGVZ01000263.1 GCA_010029825.1 bacterium
CCGGATCATGTTCGACGCGACCGCCGATGCTCCCGGCGTGTTAACACTGCCCGCGCAGCTTCACAGTTCGTTTCCGTTGTTTGATCCGCTACACGCATCGCTGCCGCCGCGAGACGCCATGCCGCCATACGCCGCCGAAATTTCTTGTCATGCTACAGACGCGCACTTAGACGTTGCGCAGGTAATTCACACGGCACGCAGCGCCGACCAGCCGGTTTTGCTGTTCATTGGTGCTACGGCGCTGAATGCCGGCGCCGGCATTGTCGCCATTGAGCTGTTGCGCAAAAAGTACGTGACGGCTGTCGCCACTACTGGCGCGGGGCTATTGGCGGATATCAGAGTGTCTGAGCCGGCAGCGCGCTGCGACCTGAACTACGTGGCACGCATGGCAGCCAGTCAGGGGTTCGGGTACGCGGAAGCTGTCGGGCGCTGGGCGTTCGCACCGCAAGATAACAAAACCCGTAGCCTGCTCCACGCGGCCTACACGCTCGGCGTCCCCGCCAGCGTGCACGTCGAGATTGGCGAGATGGCTGGACACTGCTGCCCGTCGCCGCGTGGCGCTGAGATCGGCGCAGCCGTTGGCGCCGCGACGTACGTAGACTTGTTGCTGTTTGCGGAGCAGGTACGTCAGCTATGCGCAACACAAAACGGCGTAGTGTTGCTTATAGGCGACGCTATGCGCGGCTTGCATTTGTTTCTTCAGACCCGGGCAGCCATACCGTGCGAAACGGAGCTGCCCGCTTTTCATGCTGTTCTTATTGACAATCACGTTCAACCAGATTTTGCGACCTATGTGACCAGCCACAACGGCATACAGCACAAACTTGTAGGCACCTATCGATCGAACGTGAGCACGCTTTTAAACGTATGTGATGGAGTTTTCAGTGGACAAATCACAAAAACCGTCGATTCTTATTCGGGAGTTTCTGGGTAAATTTACGGCCGCTGATAACAACAGCGTGCTAAAACTGCTGGCCTGTACGCTTGAGCTTTTTCGCCAAGCACAGACACCGGCGAAAAATCCGGCGTTCTTCAAAGCGCTTGGACAGCTGGCGCAATCCGCTGGCAACATCAACTGGGGCGCCGTGCCGTTTTCGTTTACACAGGCCACGATTAGCCGCGACGCCGATAAACGGGCCCGGGCAATTGCGCAGCAGTACGGCGCCGAGGCAAAAGACGTCGACGGCGTAATTATCGCGGCGCTGACATTGTTTGCCGATCTGGTGGAAAACGGCCTCGCAGATCCCGAGGTTCCGGCGCAAGATATCTTTGACGCCGTGATCGCGGAGGTCGCCGAGTCTTACAAAAATACTCAGGTTGTGAACCCGGGTTCTCCTGAGATTTACAACGAGCGCATGATCGGCCGCGTGTTCGAAAAAGCGCCGTTTACCGAAGCGGTGACGTCAAAGCTCGGCGCGGGACTTGTGACGTTTCGTGGTCGTTTCGCCAACGGAGAGCGCGGCCCCGCTATTCGCGGAATCTCGTTCGAGGGGTCGACCGGCATTCCGACGACGCTATTGGAAACCGGCGAGCTGGTTCGTCCGGCGGCAGAAGATTTTGTCGGCACGAACACGGCTGAAGATTACGCCAAGGTGTGCCCCGCGTTGTTGGCGTACGCAACGATCGGCGTACAGGCGTTATGGGCTACCGGCGTGCTGAACGACGAACAACGCGACTACATTACGCAGCAGTCGGCGCTCGGCACATTTAAGCAACCGCATCACGCAGTTGTAGCCACGCGCGGTATGGTAATGTCACTGGAGCAAGTGATTGACGCCGCCAAGGAAGCGGTTAGTATGGGCATTACAACAGGCGCCACTGGGCCATCAGGCGCGACGCTGCGTTTTCCAGTGCCAGACACAAAGTACGTTATTGTGTTGGACGCGGCATCAAGCATGGCGGGGCCGTATATCGTCGCAAAACTGCTGTACGACGAAAAGGTAATCATGCGGCTTGAACGACCGCGACAGTATTCTGCGCATGGTGTGTATTTGTTTCCGCTTACTGATTGCGCTGTTTCATTGACTGTAATTTCCTAATAGGTGAAATATGTACAACAATAATATGGACTTCGGCGGGTTTATCGACGACGAAAATCCGTACGAAGACGAAAACGCTGAAGAGGGCTACGAAGAGTATTTGACGGTGGAGGCGCTGCTGTGCGTCAAATTTGGTGACCAGCGTGGCGCGAAGATTTATCGCGTGCTCAAGAAGTACGCGACGCGAGCCGCGCAAGAGCTGGACGGCGGCGAACCCGGATTACTCTTCAACGACGAAGGCGGCGAGTTTGTCAGCTTTACTGACTCCGTCGCCGAAAATGGGTAGTAGCTAAAGGGCGCGTCGGCGACCTAAAGCCGCGACGCATGTTGAGCGGTCCGACACCCAAACCGTGAGTGGGTCATAACCACGCGCTGGCGGCGCTAGCAAGACGGTAACTCCTTAATTGGTGTGCGCCAGAAGATACGTAAATGAAGGGATTCAATGCGCGGTTGCCCGATGGTGTAACGGTAGCACAAGGGATTTTGGTTCCCTTTGTCTAGGTTCGAATCCTAGTCGGGCATCTGTAGTTTGGTAAGTCAAACACAAAGGACGCACGTATGCGTTTTCACGATTTTGTAAATGCAAAACAACGATCAATAACTGACTTTGAACATCAACTAGCAGCTGGCGAGTCTGAAATAATCGGCTTATCGCGTGACGCTTATTTAAACGCGGTTGACCGCGCGCTGCAGGCGCTGAAGAAGCAGTCGAATGTAGAATTTTTACAGCAGATGGCGACGCAACCTTTTGACCGCAACGTTGTTCCCGGCGAGTGGGCAGACAAAGTTGTTGGCGATATTGTTCGGACGCACATCAGCGTGCTATCCGAGTACGAGTGGTACAACACGGAGCGTCCGTTCTATAACGTTTACCCGATTGTCGAGCAGCTGATTCGTAATACGAAGCTCGACGTGTCTGCGGCGTTTTTGAACTTCCCGCAGCGCACAATGCTGTTCCGATTTGCCGAGGGGCACGAACCATACGGAATCAAATCTGTTCTGATTACGGTGGGGCAGCCGCACGTTGTGCCGGAGAACACGCGATATTTTACTAACAAAAACGTCGACGTTTTTGCTGGCGTAATTGGCAGCGCGCTTGTCGAGTACACCAAGCCGCTTCCGGGCGAGCATCATCACCACGAGGTTTATTTGCTCGGCGGTGTGTACGAAGACATTCCTGAACCAAACGACCGCCCATACGAACCGAGTTTTGCTGCCGGCAACGATCACGAAAGCATCGTGGCGTTTCAGCTGGAAGCCAGTAAATATCAGGCGATGCAGGCGCCCGATGATTTGCAGCTTGCTGTGGGCGACTCGTATCAGTTTACACGCGGGCCAAACATGTTCCCCGTGTCGCAGAATTCGGTCGTCCGGTTGAAAACGATTGAAGATACGATTAAACACCAGCACGCATCAGACGATTGCCGCGGGCAGCGGCTGCCGCTGTACATGGGATACCAATCGTTAGAGGTCAATCAGTTTGTTTTCAAGCTCGCGTCGTTCGCCTCGATGTTGCACCGCGGCAGCGACCTGATCACGCCGATTGTGCTGGCGAAGCATCAGGAGCGATATGATCAGGAAACGGACGCGGCGGCAAAGAAGTGGCTGGAGGATAAAGCCGCGAACATTCAAGGTCGCGGGTTTTCGATTGGTAAGAAGTTAAATGAACAGAGTTTGATTTCTCCGCACGTGAGAAATTCGCACATGGCGCTGTACTGGACCGGTGTCGGCAGAAAAGAGCCCAAGCTTATTCTGCGGGCCGGCGCCGTTATTGTGCCGAAACACTTGTCTCGCGTGCCGACCGGTTTCTTAGGTGAAGAGGCGCCAAACGAACCAGCGCCACTAAAAACGAACGAGCATGTTTACTTTTTGCAGGAGCCAACTTGCGGCTACATTAAAATTGGACGCACGCGCCGAACTGTGGAGGAACGACAGCGTGAAAGTCAGACGTTTGTGCCGGGCGGTTTAAGACTTGTGGGGTATATTGTTACGGGTGACTGTGTAGCGCTCGAAACGCGTTTACACAGGGAGTATGCTGATAAACGGCAAGACAACGAGTTTTTTGCTATTTCTGTTGAAGATGCTCACGCTATCATTACGCAATTTGGTGGCGTCGTAGCAGGCGCTGCTTAAAGCGCATTTAGCGCCGGGTAGAGGAGTTTGGTCGTCCTCGCTAGCCTCATAAGCTAGAGATCGTGAGTTCGAATCTCACCCCGGCTAATCGGAGGCTGACGGTCGAGCTACGTTATTTTGAGGTAAATCATGGCTGATAGATTTCAATTAGAGACGGACATCGTAAATCTGCACAACACAGCTGACGACATTGATTTGCTAGTTGAGCGGATTTTAGAAGCTGACGACATGGATACAGACACCATTTCGAACGCGTTGATCGGGATTGCTGTCATGACTCGCTTACGCGTAGACAAAGCGTTCGAATCGTTCAAGGCGGCATTTAAACTAGACAATTACGCTGCAACCAGCGCAGCGGATGAAGCATGAAGCTAGCCACACTCATCGATTGGTCGCCGTTTGATGGCGCGCCGTGGCGTCCGTTTTGGGTCGGTTTCTGGAACGGCATGTGGCGCGGCTGGGCGAGTTTGGGCTGGGGAATACCCCTGTCTGCGTGGTTTGCCGGAAACCCCGTTTGGGGCGTGACGGCATTGACCGCGATCTACGTTTTTGGTCTATGGTTTATTCGGCGCGACAACTGACAAAGGACTGCAATGACTGGAGCATATTTGCGCGCAAAGCGCGGCGACAAGTTTGAAAATATCGAAGTCGAGCATTTAACGGACGAAGAGATCAAGGAGAAGTTCCTGCAGCGCTCGCCCGAGGAACTAGTTAACTGGATGATCATGTTATGCCAGCATCTGCGGTATTTAGATCCGCTGTTGCGCGACCTTGAGCGCGACGGCATCCTTGCTCGCGGACCAGCGCCGGCTGGCATGGACACGGCTGCTGATGACACAACAAGCAGCGAAGTATAAACCGGGTGATCGGCTGTTGTTAAAAATAGGTAACCGGCCAGAAATGTCGGTTACCGTATTGCGTAGTGTTGACAGAAAAAAACCACACTACACAATAGATTGGTCGGAGCACGGTTTTAACAAGCTTTTAAATGACGTGGCTATCCCCGAGACGTCGTTCTTGGGGCTGGCGAGTAACGAAAGCTAGCGC
>RGVZ01000264.1 GCA_010029825.1 bacterium
GACAGCGTGTTCAACACTTCCTTGTGGCGTGGCGCGTCAAGCCCGCAGGCACGTTGGGTTGGAAGAAGGCCGAGGTGATGGTGGGCGGCGTCGATACCGATGAACTTGAGAGCAAGACCATGATGGCCAAGCGTCAGCCGGGCCTGTACTTTATTGGGGAGTGCGTCGATGTGACCGGCCACCTGGGCGGACACAACTTTCAGTGGGCCTGGGCCAGTGCCTACGCCTGCGCGTCGTCCTTGCCGTAGAACTTCACACCCAGCTCAATTCGAGTCCGGCCTTGGGCGGTGCGATGGCGGTTCGTGTCTCGCAGGGAGTAGACGCATCCACAGTACTCCTGCTGGTAGAACTGTTCACGTTTGCTGATCTCAATCATTCGCTGGCTTCCACCGCCTTTGCGCCAGTTGTAGTCCCAGTAGGTGAGACCTTCGTAGGGCGAGACCGCCCGAGCGCCACAGCCGTTGATCTGGTTCATGTCTTTCCAGCGCGAGATGCCGAGTGAACTCGTGATCACTGAGAACCCGTTCTCCACCGCATAGAGGGCCGTGCGCTCAAACCGCATGTCAAAACACATGGTGCAGCGCGCTCCCCGCTCGGGCTCGTTTTCCAACCCCTTGGCGCGAGCAAACCAATTGTCCGTGTCGTAATCGGCATCCACGAAAGGCACGCCATGTTTTTGGGCAAAGCGAATGTTCTCCTCTTTGCGAATGTCGTACTCCTTGCGGGGGTGGATGTTCGGGTTGTAGAAAAAGATCGTGTAGCGAATGCCCGACTCTAAAAAAGACTCCATGAGTTCGCCGGCACATGGCGCGCAGCAAGAGTGCAGCAGAAGCTGGTCGGCTCCGTTGGGCAGGGAGAGGGCTGGGCGAGTGGTCACCGTTGGGCAGGGAGAGGGCTGGGCGAGTGGTCACGGGCTTCATTTGAGGAGCGAGTCGATGTCTTGGTTGCTCGGCATTCCGAGCACGAACTTTACACGGCCCGAGGACTGAATGAGGGCTACTTGGGGCGTCTCTCCTCGCCAACCCGGGTTAACAGCGAAACGAATTGCAGCCTCATTTCCATGAAAAAAATAAACGCGTTTCGCGAGGTTGTATGGATGAGCCCGCCCTGAGTGTTGGTCACCATCCATCACGATCACGCTCAGTTGAATCCGGTCCGCCACAACGTGGGGATTTTTCGCGAGAGCTTCGATGAGGGCGGGGCAGTGTATGCAGTCGGTCGATGAAAAAACGACAAGTTGCGGCCCCAGCTCTCGCTGGAGGCCCACCCAAGTCCTTTGGTTAAATGCATGCGCCTTGGGCTGCGCCGACCGAAGCGGCTGGGCGAACGTCGAGAACGCGATGAAGAATGACAGGATTGAGAGTGCAAGGCACGCACAAACTGGAAACTTCTCAGAGGGCCGTGACATGTACCCCGGACTCCGTTCGCCAACCCACAAAGAATTCGCCCCCTCGCTGAAAGACCCGGGGGTGATCATTTGGCTCGGAGGATCGAAAGACCCATCTTTCGGAAAACGTCCCGCCTCCATCGTCGGAGACTAGGGCCCGGACAGAGGATTGAACGCCGTCAAAACTCCTCCAAACTATCGCGACCCGTTGCCCCCAACTCAGCACGTCTGCGTGCTCAGCCCGCGCGTCGGGGATGACGAGCGCCTTGCCTTCCGGAGAGCCCAGGGCGCTCAACCTTCCGTATCGAACCGCTGCTTGCCCGTCCCTCACCCCATACCAGACCGCGTGGAACCCCCCATCCTGGGCTGGGGCAAGTCCTGGCCCGTGGTGGGGACAGGCCTTGAGCATCCAGTCGTCATAAGTCGCGCGAACCAAAGTTGGCGCTGGCTGTCTCGCCTCTGTGTTCCTGGCCCATTGGAAGAAAGCGTGGTCACGGATATGGCCATCAAATATGTGTCGCCAAAGAGCCGCCACCCCCTCGTCTACAGGACTCAGTGCAATTCGGCAGCACTCGCAGGAGTGATCCGCGACCTTAATGTCGGGACCAAATGTGGCGCCAGCATCGCTAGAGACCTTGCGGTAAATGCCAGCACCAGCGTAGGCATCCTTGCCGCCGCCTAAACTACGAGTGAGCTCGGCGTCCCGCTTGTCTATCCAAACCACATGCAGGTTCCCAGCTTTGTCAAACATGATGGACTCGAAGCGATGCGTGATCGGCTGCTTGTCATCCTGAACGGTTTTGGGCTTTGAGAAAGTCATTCCGTGATCCTCGGAGCGAGTGAGTCGAATGTCTCCGGAGTACGGCCGCTCACCGGGTCGGGTGTAAGTAATGACGATAGCCCCTCCTGGGCCGAAGGCAATCTTCGGACGGTTCTCTCCATCCGCCGAAACGCGCTCACCCACATCTATGACTCGTGCTGAGCTCCACGTCCTGCCATTGGTCGCAGATGTCTGGGTGAACAGTGCCCCTGAGCGATCGATTCCCACGAGCCACAGGGTGCCCTGGGCATCGAACGCGAAACTCGTCGCCAGCCAGGCCTTTGCGACCGGTCCGCCCGTCTGAGCGGTAGATATGGATTGGACTCCGAAGCCGAGAAAAATAAGGCCTGAGAGGACTGTAAGGAGCTTTTTACGGAAAGTCATATTTCAGATCCGCGATAACGGTTCGTTGCGAGTTGGGATGCACGACGTAGGACTGAAAATTGTTGAGGTTGTTGATCCCGATGGACGCGCTTGCGTGTTTATCAATTCGATAGCGAATTTTGGCATCTACGATGAAGAAGTCGCTTACGCCCCCGTAGGCCCTCTGATCGTAGAGCCCAGAAGTGATGGAACTGGAGACTGGACCGCTGTAACGGGCTCCAAGAGAGTAAATCCAGCGGGCGTCTGGAGCGTATGCTGCAAGCAAGCTCGCGCGCCAGAGCGGAACACGAGGCTGGGGGTTCCCCACATATGACTGATTAAGTGTGTTTTTTGCGATGAAAGAGTCTGCATAAGTAAGACTTCCCTGCAGGGATAGCCCTTTTAATCCTACGTCTTGAAACTGCGCAGAGGTCTCCGCCCCCGTCGTTTTTAGAAGATCAATGTTTGTGATTGTGCTCGTGCTTCCAACGGTCTGAGCCCAGATCGCATCGTTTGATCGCTCTTGGAATACTGAAATTCTGGCGAGCCCACTTGGGTAAATCTTCTCGATCGTCAACTCGGCAGCATCATTTCGCTCCGCTTTCAGATTTGCATCGGATGCGCTTGCGATACCCGAGGAGCTAATCGTGCCGTTATAAAGCTCATTCACGGTTGGCATTCGCACCCCTCTTCCAAGGGAGAGGCGGGTGTTAATGGATCGTGAGGCCTCGAACGTGAGTGCAAGTTTAGGAGAAAGGTAATCCTCTTGCCGACCTTTGGCATAAGTGGTTGTCGACGAGGCATACTTCGACCCATCAAATGCTCGCCAACTCTCGGCCCGAAGTCCAGACACGAGCATCCATCGAGGACTAAAGCGCCAGTTATCTTGGATGTAAAGCGCCTGAGCCTCTGTTTTTCCTTGAAACGAGGAATTTTTGCTCACCTCTGTTCCCGCGAGCCATGAGGAGGTATTCATCACAAGACTATCCAGCACGAATCGGTCAATGTGGTAGCCAAAAAATATTCGATGCGCCCCATTTTCGCCGTCGGGCCGCCAGATTCCACGCGCATCGAGCGTCTGCCATCCCGTCCCCGCTTGGTTCGTGTTTGTGCCGGCGACAGTGCTGCTGGTGGCGCCGGTGTAATAGCTTGGCGCTCTCACAACGTCCCGCTGAAAGTCGTATGTAGACGCAATAAGCTCCCAGTCAAATGCCCCGTCTGACTGCTGACGGAGCGCAAGGGCCTGCATGATATGGGTCTGGTCAGTCTTGCTTGGTTTCAGGAGGGTGCTGCTTAGCGAGTAGTAAGAGCCGTTGAGCCGAACGTAGCCCGTCGAGGAAGAGCCCTGACCGTACACGGCATTGCCACTCGAGTCGAAGAGGTAGGTCTGAGTATTCGTTGATGCATCGTTGCTCAAGACAGCGAAGGTGTAACTCATTTTCAAGTCAGGGGAGAAGTCATACGCGAGCTTCGCCTTCGCGTTCTCTTGAAGGGAGTTGTCCGACGCGTAGCCGCCGGCCGCGATTTGGCTTACCCCGTTTTGATCCCTGTATGTAAAGCCGCCCGTCACGTCCTTAAACGATGCAGGGGTGGAAGTGATGGATGTGAGGGTCGCAAAGCTTGCGGGGTGCCCCGTCGATTGGGATCGGTTGAGGCCGATCCACCAGGTGAAGGCGCCGTTCTTGTTCCCGAGGGTCGCACTGAGCTGATTTCCGGTGTAATTGGAATTAGTTCCAAAGAGGGAGAACCGCTCATCGTATGTCTGAGCTCGAGTGTGAGCCTCAAAGGAGGAGGGCATTCGCGTAATCATGTCCACAACGACGCCTGTCGAGTTTCCAGGGTAAAGGGCTGAGAAGGGCCCATACGTAACGTCAATTCGTTCGACCTCCTCTGGGGCAACCATGAACCAGCGTGGCGGGTAGCTATAGCTGTTCCCGAGAAGCATGGAGAGAAGAATCCCGTCCCCGTAAACCAGAGACTTCGCGCTTTGAAGGGTCCCCGATGTTCGGGTTGCGATGATCCCGTTTCGGTCGCCCTCAAAGCGCTTCCGAATGTTGAGGCCGGGCATGTACTTCAAGGCATCCTCCGTGTTTACGAGATTTATGGAGTCCGCAATCTGCTCAGCTGTCACGCTCTCTGTCACGGCAGGGATATCTCGCTTGCTCATCATGGAGTGGGTATCGCTCACCACAACCTCATTAAGCGACTTGTCAACTAAGCCCAAGGTCAATGACTCTTGTGCATGTGCTGCCAAGCCGAGAATGCACAAACCGAAAATGAAACTATTGCGACTAAACATGGTTGATTCCTCTCGCGAACGTGGGACGCCGGACGCACCCCCAAAGGCGGGCGCGCACGAAGAGCCAACGAACCCGTTGGCTCGTGTTTAGGCGAGAGAGGGGGGTGCCCGAGAGGGCAGACAGACGGGGGGGCGATCGGTCCGGACAAGATCAACCGAGACCGGCTTGGGCAGGGAGGGTGGTTCGGTAAAGAGGCGAAGGCTCGCAGCGTTGGAAGGCCCCAGTGCGCAGCCCAAGGTCTTCTGCAGTGAGCAGATCGCACAATGCTTTGGGGCTACATGGTCTGCTGGGGCGGGATTTTCCTCGGAGCCAGACGCCTGCGAGACCAGCAGTTTGTAGCTGCCATTTG
>RGVZ01000265.1 GCA_010029825.1 bacterium
GAAAGGGTCCTTCGGGCTCCGCCCTCAGGATGACGGGGGGAAAGGGTCCTTCGGGCTCCGCCCTCAGGATGACGGGGGGCGCCAGGATGTCGGGCCTACTTCTTTGACAAGCGCTCGATGGCGTGGCCGGGGCTGCCCATGATGTTGTAGCCGCAGTCGACATGCAGGATCTCGCCCGTGATGGATGAAGCCATGTCGCTGAGCAGCATTGCCGTGCTGCGGCCGACGTCGTCATTGGTGACGTTGCGGCCAAGCGGCGCGATGGCGGCGTTGATGCCGAGCATGGTCGAGAAGTCACCAACGGCCGAGGCGGCAAGGGTTTTTACCGGGCCGGCGCTCACGGCGTTGACGCGGATGTTTTTCGGGCCCAGGTCGTTGGCCAGATACCGGACGGATGCCTCGAGGGCCGCCTTGCAGACGCCCATCATGTTGTATCCGGCCAGGACTTTCTCGGCGCCGAAGTAGGTCATCGTCGCGATGCTGCCGCCGCTGGACATGAATTCGCTGGCAGCGCGCGCCGTGGCGATGAAACTGTAGACGCTGATGTCCATCGCGTTCAGGAACCCGGCGCGGGAACAAGCCACCGTCGGACAACGGATGTCCTCGACTGGCGCGAACGCGACGGAGTGCACAAAGAAATCAATCGAACCGAATGAATCGCTGACTTTGTTGAAGAAGGCGACAATGTCGTCATTGGAGGACACGTCACAGGGCGCGAGGAGTTTTGTGTTGAGCTTGTCCGTCACGCGGCGCACACGCTGTTCCATGCGGTTGCGGCCGTCCTTGTCGGGCAGGTGCGAGAACGCGAGTTCGGCGCCTTGCGCGCTCAGGAACCCGGCGACGCCAGCCGCCAGGGAGTGCTCGTTGGCGACACCCATGATGACGCCTTTTTTGCCGGAGAACAGTTTTGCGGATTCGTGCATGGAATACCTCTGTGGGCGCAGTACTGAGTTGGAAACGCCGCCAAGAATACCGTAGGATGACCGTGGGACTCAACCGGGGATGTGCGCTTGAACCGAGAGAATCTGGCAATGAAGGCGGTAAAAACAGGCCTGCTGGTCAACATGGCCCTGGTCCTCGTCAAACTTTCCGCCGGAATTTTCGGGCATTCGTACGCCCTGATCGCGGACGCGATCGAGTCGACGTTGGATGTTTTCTCGTCGATCGTCGTGTGGGCCGGAGTCCGCATTTCGAACCGCCCGGCCAGCGAGAATTACCCCTACGGACTGGGCAAGGCTGACGCCCTTGCCGCCGCCATCGTGTCGTTCATGTTGCTGGGCGCCGGCATCGGCGTAGCATTTGCCGCGATTCATGAAATCCTGACACCGCATCTCCTGCCCAGACCATTCACGCTGGCCGTCATCCCACTGGTCATCGTGACCAAGGAAGTGCTTTTTCGTCGCGTGCTGCATATTGGTGAAGAGACCGGCAGCGGCGCCGTGGAGGCGGACGCGTGGCATCACCGCAGCGACGCGATCACCTCCGCGGCAGCGTTCATCGGGATCGCGATCGCCCTTTGGGGTGGCGAGGGCTGGGAATCCGCGGACGACTGGGCGGCCCTGGTCGCTGCCGGTGTTATCGTCGCCAACGGGGCGTTTTTGTTGCGCGGCGTGATCCATGATCTGATGGACCGGATGCCGCCAACGGAAATCGTCACGGAAATCGACGCGGCGGCGAAATCAGTCGACGGGGTTTTGGCCACGGAAAAGATGGCGGTGCGCCGCCACGGACCGGACTACTATGTTGACTTGCATGTTCAGGCGAATCCCCTGTTGACGTTGCATGACGCGCACATCTTGAGCGGCAAGGTCAAAGGCGCGATCAAGAAAAAGATTCCGCGGGTCGCCAATGTCCTCATTCACATGGAACCATTCGAGGGTTGAATGACAATGCTTTGGACGACTTGGATCGCGATGGGCGCGTTGTTGGGCATGACTGGCGTGGCGGCGGGTGCCTTTGGCGCGCATGCGCTCAAGACCCGGGTCGAGCCCGAAATGCTGGCGGTTTTTGAGACGGCAGCACGTTACCAGATGTACCACGCGGTGGCTCTGGTCGGGCTTGGGCTTTTCGCCAGCCGGATCGACCAGTCCATGCTGCAAGTATCCGGGTATTCGTTCCTCGCGGGGACACTCGTTTTTTCGGGAACGCTTTACGCGCTGGTGCTGACGGGAAATCGCAGCCTTGGCGCCATCACTCCAGTTGGCGGGGCGCTGCTCATTTTTGGCTGGCTGATGCTGGCTGTGGTGGCGATGCGGGCTTCCTACGGCCAGGTCTGAAGACGCGCGCGGCACGGAACGCAAGGCGTGGCGCGAGGCTGATGGCAAGCAACGTGAAAACGGCCGCCAGCACCGGCAAGGGGTAACCTTTCAGGGCGCGATCGTAGTGCGCGGCGATGATGTTGCCGAGCGACGCGCGCGGTTCCTGGATTCCAAGGCCCAGGTAGCCCAGTGTTGCCTCGATCGCGAGGCTCGTCTGGACGCTCAGTCCGAAAAGTTGCGCAACGGGCGCGCGCCATCCTTGCCTGAGTCCGAAATCAATGGCCCGTCGCCGGGCCGAGCCGCCCATCGCGTGGTGTGCCTCCCAATATCCAAGGTGGCGATCGCGCTCCCACAAGTTGACCAGCAAATCCAACGCGCACGCGGCGGTTGTGATGCCCAGCACGACGAGAACCAGTTCAAACCGGTGATAGCCGCCCGCAAGGACGAGGACGCCGAAGGCGAGGAGCCCGGCCGGAAGGCTGCGGATGGCCGCGGTGGTGGCGATCAGCGGCGCCGGAAACTGGCGCGGGATCCAGGCGAGGAAAACCAGGATCGCGATGGCGAACGAGGCGGCGATCGTGGCGAATACGGGAAGGCTGGCGTCGATCAACGCGGATCCGATGCGGTGCAGCAGGTCCCTGCCCAGGTAATCGGTGCCGATCCAATGCGCGGCATCAGGCGGCAGGTACGCCTGGCCGATGTCGATCTGCGTGATGGCGTTGTCGATTTCCTGGCTCACACATACCCCGCCAGTTTCTTGCCCAGGTCGCGGTTTGTTATCAAGATGACGATGTTCAAGAATCCATAGATGGCAAAAAGTGCCGCGATGGAAATCAAGGCGGAATTCAGGTCCCGCGCCTTCGCATGTTCCCACGACCAGAAACCGAGGCCTGGCGCGTTGAAGATGGATTCGATGATGACAAGTTCCGAGAAAACAAGAGGCAAGCAGTCAGACGCGGATTGGAGCGCAACGCGCAGGGCGATCATCGGTGAGAGTTTGCGGATTGTATTCTTGCCGAACGCGCGATCAACCCTGACGAAAGGTTTCGCGGACCAGAAGGCCCACTCGCCGCGCGCGAGGGATATGATGCGCGCGAACAGCCCGCTGCCGAAGAGCAGGATCACAGCGGGCGCGATGCTGGCCGTGATGATCTCCGCGGTTCCCGTAAACTCAAAGACGGGAAATATCAAATTGATCCGGGCCGTTACCCACGCGGCGAAAATGACCACGGGCGCGATCGCCAGCGCCGGGACAATGAACGGGATGTCGCCCTGGGCATCAGGACGGGCATCGTGATGGAAGTGGGCTGCGTGGTCCACGCGCCGGGCGCGCCCGGAAAGAAAAGTAGACGCCATGGTCGTTGCCGCGGCGAACAACGCCAGCCATCCGAGGATCATGGTCGTTGTCAGGGCTCCGTCGATCATCTGGTTCCCGCGAAGACCTGCGTCGCGTGAACCGCGCGGTGCCAGCCGGCGATTTGAGCGTCATGACCCGGAATGTGGTGTGGCTCGAAAATCCTGTCCGACGCGCGGGCTTTCTCCAGTTGCGTGATGTCGTTGTAGATGCCGCATCCGAGGGCGGCGAACATCGCGGCCCCGAACGCCGTGGTCTCGATGTTGCGCGGACGGTCGACGCGCGTATCCGTGAAGTCGGCCTGCATTTGCATGAGTAAATTGTTCGCGGAGGCACCGCCATCGACGCGCAGGGATTCAACGGGCATGCCCAGGTCTTTTGTCATCGCCGCGATCAAGTCGGTCACCTGGAACGCGATGCTCTCCAGCGCCGCGCGCGCAAGTTGCGCCGTGGTCGTGCCGCGCGTCAGGCCAAAGAATGCGCCGCGGGCTTTCGCGTCCCACCAGGGCGCGCCCAGGCCAGCAAGTGCCGGGACGAAATAAACGGATGGCGCCGCGGTCGCGTCTTGCGCGAGGGCCTCGGAGGCGGCCGCGGTCGGAATGAAATTCAACTGGTCGCGCAGGAATTGCATGGCTGCGCCCGCGATGAAGGCCGATCCCTCGAGGGCATACGTCATCTTGCCGCCGAGTGACCACGATACAGTGGTCAACATCCCTGAGGTTGAGGCGCGCGGTTTGTCGCCGGTGTTCAACAACAAGAAGGCGCCGGTGCCGTAAGTGCATTTGGCCTGTCCCGGTTTGAAGCACGCCTGGCCGGCGAGCGCGGCCTGCTGGTCGCCGAGGATCCCCGACACGGGAATGCCGTCTGGCAGGAAACCGAGGCCCTTGGTGTGGCCGAACACGCCGGCGCTGTCGCGGACGGCGGGCAGGCAGTCGAGGGACGGGATCTTGAATTCCTTCAGCAACGATTCGTCCCATTTGCCGGTGTTGATATTGAACAGCATCGTGCGCGAGGCGTTGCTGGGTTCGGTCGCGAACGCGGCGCCTGCCGTCAGACGATGCAGCAGGTAAGTGTCGATCGTTCCGAAAGCGAGTGTTCCGGACTTGGCGGCGTCCGCAACGGCTTGGTTGTTTTCGAGGAGCCATTCCATTTTGGAGGCGGAGAAATACGGGTCGAGCACAAGTCCTGTTTTCTTGCGGATTTCAGGTTCGAGGCCTCTTTGGCGGCGCGTCTCGCAAGTCGATGTCGTCCGGCGGCATTGCCACACGATGGCGCGGGCCAGTGGCTGGCCCGTCGCGCGGTCGAAGGCAACCGTGGTCTCGCGCTGGTTGGTGATCCCGATGGCGCGCACGCGCGCGGGTTCGAAGTCGGGATCGTTGCCGGCGGCAACTGTCAGGGCCTTTTTGCAGGCTTCCCGCATCGAGGACCAGATCTCGGTCGCGTCATGTTCCACCCAGCCCTCTTTGGGGAAGTGTTGCGGGAAATCAACGGTCGCCTTGCCGACAAGAACGGGTTTGGCGGAGTCGGCGACGCTGATGACGAGGACGGTGGATCCGGTCGTGCCCTGGTCCAGACCCAATATGTACCCGGT
>RGVZ01000266.1 GCA_010029825.1 bacterium
TGGCGGCTTCGCGGGCCTCCATTTCGGCCCTTTCGTTCTCTAAAGCCTGCATGATGGGCTGCGACAAAACAGCGGAAAGTTTCGCCATGATGCTATTTATGCCATTTCCCTGCATATTTGACTTATTTTCGTGCCCGCAGCTTTTGCCCTCTGTTTTGACGACCTGCGGAGGATTTTCGCCCGCTTCTGTAGGCTTGTCGCTATGGGGCTGGGTGATTCTGACCTCTGTAACACCCGCTTTTTTACAGATTTTGTCGTAAATACTTAGCGCCAAAGAGCTTGCGGCGGATTGTTTATCAGTTGTTTCTTTACTTTCAGACTTGTCTTTGTCGGATACGTACATGGGGAGCTTCTTTTTGGTTGGATACTCGTGTGCCCAGCGTTTCGCGATGTCTGGATGCGCAGCCCAGAGAAACCGACGCTGTTTTTCTGAGCGAAAGGGCATTGGCGTAGCTCGTGTGGATGGCGCCGCGGCTGTTCCCAAGCTGAATACGCCTATTTTGCCACAAGGGGCGTGAGAAGAAAAGGGCGCATCGGGTGTCTGGTATAGTGAGAAGGTGTTTTGACCCACTACATCTGTCGTCTTTGGGGGCGACAAGGAGGGCGCCATGCGGTTCGTGATAATTTTACTGGTGTGGCTGGTGTGCGTATTGAGTCTGGGGAAGGCTGCGGCTGAGAGTGTGTTAATGTTCTCGGCGGACTGGTGTAAATACTGCCAATTAGCCAAAAAAGACATGCTGGAGAACGCCGACGAAGTAGATACGTGGGCGGTGGAAGTTATTGATACGGATGTTTCGAAAGAGTTGGTGAAAGAGTACGGCGTGAAGAGCTTACCGACGTTTATTTATCTAAACGACGCCGGGGAAGAGCTGGATCGGCAGGTTGGCTACAAGGGCTACCGCCAGTTGAAGCGCTGGGTTGAGAAGAATAAGCGCTGATAGCTAAAAAAAGCGCACGCAGGGTCAGGGTGCGATACCTGCGTGCGCCTCCGCTTACGGGGCCGAGAGGGTTGTCCACTCGGCGTCGTAAGTCTGTTCCAACGGGTTGATGATCCGGGGCTTGGGCTCCGGGGCAGGCTTCAAGACCTGCAGCTGGGTCGGCGTCACGGGCTGTTGCCAGCGCGCCGTGAACTCCTCCCAGCCTTCGGGCGGTCGGCACTTGTCCGACGCCCAACCCAGAAACGCCAAGCCACCAAACAGCGCAAGAGCCGTGGCCATATTATTTCCTTTCTATAAAGCGGACGGAGCACTGGCGTAGTAATTTTTGGCTTACGCCTATCCGTCACTAAATATGACCGGAAACAGGGCCGAATTTAGCTAGTCCCAGATAATGATATCCATGCCCATCTCGGCGTCGTCTTCGTCGTACTCGGTCCAGATGGTGAAAGGCGCGGCCATGGCTGGGTCTCCAAGAAGGGGTGTTTAAGCCCCGCCATTGTACCGTTTTGTTAACAAAACCCATTCTGTAAGAAATACGCGTAAGACAATCTTACAGCTATTTGACGTAACATATTGATGCGCAAAGACTTACGGCAAACAGGAATTAGTTGCTTGTCTTAAGTGCTTGCGCGACAGCTACTTACGTCAAATAGCTAAAAAAATCCTGCACGGCTGGTCCCGAAAGACCGACCGCGGCGTCTGCACTGCAGGAGCAACCCTGCAGCCGTACGCCTCCGATGTGGCGGACTTGGCAGTCCGAGCCCCGTGTGCGGATTAGACACGTAGGGGCTTTGTGGTGCGTCCTCGGGCTGCAGCGTTCCTTGGGAACGGCTTACGGCAACCTGTAACACACACTATCCACGTAGCGCTCCTGACGATAAAGACGTTTCAGGAGAGCCAATGCGTCGGCGCTCTAAAGCAGCACACCGACGGCAGAGAATTCGCGCGCAATGAGAGGCGCGTTCCCAGACCACGTTGCCATGGTCGCAGCACACACTATTACGGAGTGTTACTGCCGTGGCGCCTCCGTGTGGTGTTGTGCAGTACACCGGGCGTCCACAGCAGGCCGAAGTTTCATCGGCACCCTACTTATTAACGTGGCAGGTTCCCACAGCGTTATGACCAACCATCAACCGCCGCTGGCCGTCACACTCGGCCAGCGGTGAATCGCGCTAGGCGACCTTCTCGAACTCGGCGTCGATAACCGTATAGCTATCGAAGTCGTCGTTCAGGATCGCCGCTTCTGCCGGGATGCACTCGCAGACGCCCAGTTCAAGGCCGCAGTGCAGGCAGTGTTCAATATCGACATCAGCTGGCGTGATCACGAGCACAAGCATCCTTGAAGAGAAATAAAACAACCGCCGTCTCGTGGCGGCACAACGCTAATGGTCTCTCGCCATTAGACGGCCCCACCTATCACCGGGCAGGGGGTACGGCGAGGGGTGCTATAACTTCATGCGTAAGGCCAGTGCAATAGGCACTGCCGCGGCAAGAGCTATAGGTCCTCAATAGATATGCCGTGTTTTTGGCAGATATTTAGCTATGGCGCGGATAGCTAAAAAAAGCCGGCAAGGAAGCGCATCCCTGCCGGCTTTACGGAGTTAACGAGATCCGCGCTCGTGCCGAAGCGACCAATCGGCCGCCAAAAGATTCGTTAGCACAAGAAACGCTCGTGAGGACAGGTATCACTACCCACCTACGCCCTGCAGCCGTTTGTTAGGTCACGGACAGATGCACGTTGTACGGACGCGCGTCTTTGTTATTTAAAACTAGCCCGGCAGGTCTTTCACCTGCACCACCCGCTCCCCTAGCCATAATGTAGTGTAGTCGAGTGGAGTCACTTGGAATAGCCACGAGGCCCGGGCGGGGCTGCCCGCTATTCCGCCATCTACCCTAACGGTTCCTGCAAAACATTTCACGAAAGCTGCTCGTTGTTTCAGCCCTCTGCATGCACCTAGAGATAGGTTCATACACATGCTTCTCACGAGCGTTTCTTGTGCCAACGCGGGTATTGTAACACCCGAATGCGCTACGTCAACGTGTCGATATAGTGCTGCGTAGAGCACACATACCGCGTGACGATATCCTCGGCTTCACTGCCCGGGCAGCGCTTGTCCATTTCTTGAACAAGGTTGCCCATCGACCTGCGAATATTTAACAGTGCGCGCCGAAGCTGTTTTAACTCAACCTCGGCGTCTGTCTTATACCGCGTCCCTGCGCTCGTCGTCACCATCGGTTCCAGCGCCTCCTTCTTGTGTACCACTTCGTCCCACCATTGGTTGTTCCACTTCACTGCTGTCTTGCTCGCCGGCATTCTGATACGCGATTAACAACGCGTCCTTGAGGGTGTCAATCAGGGTGTTTGCGCACGTGTCTACGACTTTACGCTGATACTCCAGCTTGTCAATCGTTTCGCGCAGCTCGTCTCTGGTTTTCACCAGCGTTTCGGCGAGTTTGAGCAGTCCTTGCGCCATCGCTATCGACAAGTTATCCACGGGTTCTCCTTTACCGCAGGTCATCGAACGAATCTTTCAGGCCAATGGCGCGATCGCCTAGATAGCGCGCCACACGATCCATGACTTCGACAATGCTTTGGTTTTCGTGTACTCGCCGGGCCTCCGTCGGCGAGTATGCACCAAAGCACGTGACTTTCAGCATGATCGGCGCATGCTCCGCATCAATATCGCATTCGGTCACCTCAATCGACTCGATGTGACCCATCTGATTGCCGATCATGCCGTCAGACAAAGCGTAATCGCAGGCGTCTCGCAACGCATGCACGAACCAGCGAAGATTGCTGTCCATATCAGCCAGCCTCCTTCGCCGACACGCGGGGATTCGCGCTCTCCTCCAACTCGTACCGCACGTCTCGCCACTTCTCCAGCAGCATGAGCGCGAGCGGCGAGTCGGGGCTGAGCCGAATCAGGAACTCCTCGATCTCCGGCATCAGCGCCGCGAACGCCAAGATCTTCCCGTCCACGCTGGCCGTGTTGTTGATCTCCAACACGTCCGAGTTCCGCTTCGGGCAGTGCAGCCAGCCGCGGAGATGATGCGGACCGGGCTGGCTGTTGATCGGCTTCAGAACGGCCTCGTACATGAAACGCTCCTTTGAGGGTGAAAGTTAATCCTTGAGACCACCAATCGCCTTTTGAACATGCTCCGGCAGGACACAAAACTTCAGGCGGTTGATTGCCTTGTAGTCGTAGTTCTTGTCCTTGGTGTCGGAGTAGTTCAGAAACCACAGGAACGGTTGCACTGTCCACTGCCAACAGCCGACCGTTCTCGCGCAATTGCTTCAGGTGTGTAAACACGCCCTCGCGGCCATCGAAATGCCCGCCCCAGACGTTGTTGTTTCCGGGTTCAAAGCCGTAGCCACCCGAAGACCTAACACGCCACGCCACTTCAGTGCTCGCAGGCGCCCAGTTGTAGTACACCTGCGCCGTGTTCACGCTTTCCCGGTTGTAGGACTCAGTCGTGAGCAACAGCCCGTCAGAATGCCACCAGATCTCGTAAACATCATTCCGGTCGCCGTGGGTTTCGTGGTACACCTTCTCGAACCCGTGTCGCTCTACCACCCGCACGTACTCGACGTACGGCATGCGGAAGTGCGTATCACCCAGCACGCTGAATACGTCTTCCTTTTGCGCCGACAGATGTTGCATCAGGACGAAACCCAGCGCGTTGGCTTCTTTGCCGGGACCGACTTCTTTCTCTGCTTCATGCAGCGGATCGAACGTCTGCAGTTTCAGTGCGTGTTCTTCAAGCGCGTTCATGAATCCTCCTTGCGAAAGGGAAAAATGCTGTTCACAAACGTAACCAGAGACGGCGTGTCAGAGTTATTGACCAGCCGTACCGATGTGTCCTCGATCACTTGCCCGTTAATCGACACCTGACCCATCACGATTGCACGTCGAATTGTCGACTCCGGCATGTTGGCTTTTTTGGCCAACCAGTTAACAAGATAAACACCGGGCTGCGGTTCGACTGTTTCGTCGCTCATAAGACTAGTCCCATAGGGCCTGATAATACTTTCCGAAGAGCGTCGTACCACGGCGGATACGCTCTTCGTGTGCTTTCAATCCTTCGAAATCACACTTCACACGTTTAATGTGTTCGGTGATGTTATCAATATCGGCCAGATCGTCCCGCCCCTGCCAGAACTGATCGTCGTGATCGGGGTCGTTCAACTGCTCGAACGCCCAGATCATTTCGTTCATGATCCA
>RGVZ01000267.1 GCA_010029825.1 bacterium
CATGTAGTGGTATGGTACGTTGAGCTTTGTCGTGATATTCTGAGTTGTATATGTATTAGAACCACCACGCAGTACGCCACCATACACTGAACCGTTATACGCTTCGATCATCATATAAAAATCTGAGTTGTTGATGTTGATAAGGCTATTCCAACCGCTAGAGAACGCCTGCCACACAACAACACATTCTATCGTGATCGGTGAACATGATATGCTTAGCGAACTGTTTGTAGCGTAATCTACGTTAGTATTGTTATTCTTGAGACCCCTGAGCCACGGAACGCTACCGAAACGTACCTCACCTAGTGTGTACTCAGTTCCCTCTCCTGTGATTGTGAGGTTTTTTCCGCCTGTTCCAGAGTCGATGAGGAACGCCGCACCAGACAACTCACTACAGTTGTAGACGTGGATGTGATTGGAGTCCAACGCCGGACGTTGGGGACCGACGACAAGAACTCTGCTTCCAGAAGAGCCTGAGAGCTCCATACCGAGGCCCAGTGAGGCGAGAGTCGGGTCTAGGGTGCCGCTGTTGACGTAGATGAGACCTGTTCCCGCCGGCGCGCCGACGAGTGAACTTGACCCTTGGGCGCCACGCTCTCCTTGGTAACCTTGGGGTCCCGGTGTGGAGATCCCGGCCTGGTAACCCTGTGTACCGAGAGAACCTGGGTCACCTTGATATCCGGGGTTACCTTGGACGCCGGGGACGTTCGCCGCGGTATTTCCCTGGACACCCTGCGATCCCCTGTCACCCTGGTAACCCTGCGATCCTGTGAGGCCCCTCACAGAGATGTCTGCCTGGTACGCCCAGCCGGTCGCGGTCTTGTACAGGTACAGTTTACCGTAGTCTTCGAAAGACGCGTCGAGGAGACCGGCGACGAGACCGAACTCACCGTCAGCGGGAAGGTTTCCCCCTGTCGCGGCGATGCGCGCCGCTTCGGAGTTGTACACCTTGGAGATGACGAAACCTGACCCAGACGCGCCCTGGTTTCCGCGGTACCCCTGGGGACCTGTGTCTCCGACGAAACCGAATTCACCCTGGTGGCCCTGCGTGCCCTGTGAACCTTGAGAACCCTGAGGTCCTTGCTGACCCTGATGTCCAGTATTGCCCTTTGTTCCTATGACACCGGGGTGACCGTCATACCCTGTGGGACCTGTGTCACCCTGCGGACCTCTATTTCCTGAATAACCGACAGGAGAGGAACCCTGGTGGCCCTGATATCCCTGTGATGAACCAGGATCACCTGCCATCCCCTGAGGACCTTGTGATCCGGGGGCGCCCTGCGCCCCCTGGACACCTTGAGGAGCAGCGCCGACGAAGCCCGCCGGACCGCCCTCACCTTTTACTCCTGGGTGACCCTGAACACCTCCGGGCGAACCTTGTGGACCCTGGAAACCCTGAGTCCCTGGAGGTGCCGGATTCGCTGGGTGACCTTGATCTCCTCTGTTGACTTCGCCAACGTACACGTAGAAACCCGTGTAAGGATCAAACACAAAGGGCCCAGGCCCCTGAACACCCTGGTATCCTTGGATTCCCTGATGCCCCTGGACTCCTGTGGGTCCAGGATGACCCTGGTATCCTTGCGATCCCTGGTATCCTTGCACGCCTTCTGCTCCCCTGTTTCCGGCCGTGATGGTGAACTGCGCGCCCTGGGTCATTGTGCCGGAGGACGAGACGGTAGTTCCCTGGACTGAGAACGCTGTGGTGCCACCGGAAGAGTAGGGACCGGTGATGGAAGTAATATCGATCGTGATGTGAGTGCTAGGTTCGTCGACGGCGACCAACGTCAGGGTCGTGTCGTAGTTGTTCGTCAACGCGCTGAGTGCGGCGCCGAACGCCGTCATGTCTCGGCCTCCCGACGTCGTCGAACTGAAGGACACCACGGCCCCTCCGCCGGACGCGTACAGTTTTACTTTGCCCGAATCCGGGTTGTTGTCCACCGCGCTCGACGCTGTGGTTAAAATCCATTTTGACGCCAGGGGATTGCTGCTCCCCGTGGATCCTTGTATACCTCTAGGTCCTGTTGACATTGTGATTTCTCCTTATCTTTCTGTTGTGTTTACAAGGACAACAGGGCCTTCGCTGAGCTGAGAGCGTAGGTGGCGTCGCGGGCCACGTTTGAGATTCTTATGTCACGTATGTAGCCTTGCGCAGAACTTCTGCTTGAAATTGGACTACCACTTCCATTGCCGCATATCGAAATTTTAGTCAAATTTCCTACTGGAGAAATAGATCCATTTACGGTGGCACCAGGTGTTGTAACTCCATCAATATATAGCTTTAAGTGATTTTGAGAAGATGCAGAAGGATCGTACACACACATAAAGTGATATGGAACCATGGTTCTTAAACTGTAATTTTGTGGTGTGTATGAATGTGCTCCATCACTCCTTTGCAAAATTGTATAAATTCCTCCGTTGTACGACTCAAGAAAGAATGCGAAGTTTGCGTTGCTTATTACGAATACATCGAGCCATGTAGCTAAAAATGCCTGCCAGACAAAAACAAATTCGATTGTAATTGCTCCTGACAAATTAATTGAGTCGTTATAAGCAAACTCTGAACTTGAATTATTCAGTTTCAAACTTCGAGTCCACGGCACCGCCGATCCGAACCTGTACGTTTCAAGACTGTAGGCAGTTCCTTCACCACCTGCCAGCGTGAGATTCTTTCCGCCGACTGAATCGACGAGTGCGCTCGAGCCAGCCGCTTCATCGCAGTTCCATGAGTGTACATGGTTGGCGTCTAGAGCCGGACGACCATACGGAGTTCTATATCGAAGTGTTCGTGAACCGAGAGAACCGGAGACCGTGAGGCCAGATTCGATCGTGACAACCTCAGAGTTTCCTCCTGAAACGTATATCACGCCGGTACCGCTGGGCGCTAGGACGGTGTTGCCCTGGTACCCTTGTGGACCTGGATCACCTTGCGCACCTTGACTACCTCCTGTTCCGACGATGCCCTGGTATCCTTGTGTTCCCTGTGATCCCTGCGTTCCGGAGGATCCCTGCACGCCGCGATCACCGGTCACCGGAGCGCCGGGATATCCCTGATAACCCTGTGGTCCTGCATCACCAGACGTCCCTGTGGGACCCTGGATTCCCTGCATCGACATGTCGGACTTATAGGTCCAGGATCCGCCTGAATAGAGGTACAACCTGCCGTAGTCTGAACTCGTCTCATCACCGCCGATCACAGCGTACTCCCCATCGCCAGGCAGATTTCCGCCGGTGGCAGAAGTCCTGTCAGCCTCGGAAGAGTAAACTTTTGCGATGGAGAAGTTTGTACCTTGATAACCTTGTGGACCACGAGTTCCATCAGGTCCTGGTATTCCAACGAAACCAACAGGACCCTGGACTCCAGTTATGCCCTGATGACCACGAGATCCTCTCACACCTGGCGCACCTTGTGTTCCTCTTGGACCTTCGGAGGCAGATTGAGACCCCTGCGCGCCAGGGATTCCAGGAGCGCCGACGTAACCCTGCTGCCCCACACTGCCAGTAGCGCCAGTGGCTCCCTGGTGGCCTTGATAGCCAACGGGACCAGGTGCGCCCTGAGCTCCCTGTGCTCCTTGATATCCTTGATCGGCAGGTCCTGGGCTTCCGATGAAACCCCGTGGTCCTGTGGACCCTTGAACACCCTGAGGACCTTGATCTCCTTGGGCACCTTGCGAACCCTGGTGACCTCTGGCGGGCCCGGGATATCCTTGAATTCCTGTGGGGCCAGGTGCCGAATTCGCAGTTGGAGTTCCGTCGAAACCTTGGACGCCCTGCATTCCTTGCGGACCCTGGTGTCCTTTGTGACCGTAGTGTCCGAGGAGACCGGTGGAACCCTGAGCGCCTGGCGGTCCCACGAGCATCTCTGAATCTCCCTGAGGGCCTTGAAAACCGACCGCACCAAGGGGCGAATATTGTCCGAAGTACTTTCTGTTGTGGTAGAGATTCCCCGCCGATGAGATGATCTCACCTGTGACGCTCACCGCGGTAGAACCTCCAGAAGTGTAGGCGTCGGAGACCGAAGTGATCTTGATCGTCCTGTGCACTAGTCTGTTGTCGACCTGGGAGATTGTGAAGAGCCCCGCGTCGTTTTCTACTGCAACTTTGAGGTCCGCGAACCAGTCCGACGCGTCGGCGCCCGTCGAGGTGGTGGTGCTGAAAGATAGTTGAAGATTTCCCTGGTCAGTGTATGTGTACACGACACCAGGGTCCGGGTAGACCGACTCCAAAGATCCGGTAAAAACGGTCCACTGGAGCTGTGAGTGCCCGTCTGATCCTTGGTACCCCTGTGGGCCCTGCGCCCCTGGTTGCCCAGGACCTCCAGAACCGGAGAGAGGGACCATCCTAAATCCGTTGAATGTTTCCATAATATAATTCTCCTGTAATTTTCTAGAGGTTCAGAGGGCCAACAGAGCGTTGGCGGAAGATAACGCGTATGATGCGCTCCTGGCGATATTCGAGACACGCACATCTCGAACGTGTGATTTACAAGACGCAGAGCCCCATGCGATCGGAGCGGCGGCGAATGTTCCCACAGTGACGCGAGTCATCGTGGCAAGCGTTCCTGAAGCGGCCGCGGACGAAACGAGCAGGCCATCAACATAGAACTTGAATGTTGGCGAAGCCGTCGGGTCATACACAGCCATGATATGTTGTGCCACACTGTAAGTGATCGGGGCCGCGGTGTAACTTGTCTCATACCAGGACCCAGAAGCCATTCTTATACCGGCGAACCAACATCCCGAAGAGTTTGCAGCGATATAGATTCCATCGGTAAAATCTCCGTCCGAGCTCGCGTCGACCGTGGCGACCATTTGATTGGTTCCTGGCGCATCTATCCTCATTGCAACGCATTCAAGCGTCACTTTTCCACCTGATATTGAACATGTCCTGGCAGTCCTGGCACCTCCGGTACTAGTACCGTCTGCCAAGAACCTGGTTGATCTCACCAACCTACCTGTCCCGTAAGAACCTAGATAATAATCCGTGCCTGATGTTCCCAACAGGGTAGCGTTCTTCGCTCCGGAGCCGGAATCGACGAGTGACGACCCGCTGGTCTCATCGCAGTTGTAGACGTGCAGGTGGTTGGCGTCGATCGTCGGTCGGGATTTGGCTCCCGTGACGTACAGAGATCGA